>JAUNSB010000088.1:0-17957 GCA_030539375.1 Prevotella sp. | reverse complement strand
AACAAATTAAGTTTAACTCTCCTAAAAGTGACAACCTTTTTCAGTTAAGGTCAAAGAGCGTAATTATAACCTTTTTAAAAGGTAACTAATTTCATAGTATTTTGCCAATAAATATTAAAAATGTGGAAAATCTCACGTTTTTCATAGGAAAAATGTGTAATTTTGCCACAAAATCATACGTATGGAAATAAAAAGGGATATAGTAGCAGATTTGTTGGCATGGAAAGACAGCAGACGAAGAAAGCCGCTGGTGCTGCAAGGAGCGCGTCAGGTGGGCAAGTCTTGGATACTAAAGGCATTCGGTGCTGAGTGCTTTGACAATGTTGTGTATTTCAATTTTGACACCATGCCAGAGTTGAAAGCCGACTTTGTACGTACCAAACGGCCGACGGAGCTGGTAAAAGTATTGGAAATGACATGCGGAGAAAAAATCCTGCCGGAGAAAACACTCATTGTATTTGATGAAATACAGGAATGCAATGAGGCGCTTAACAGCTTGAAATATTTCTGTGAGGATGCCCGGGAGTATGCCATAGCCTGTGCCGGCTCATTGCTTGGCGTGGCTCTCAACCGTGACGGAGCGTCATTTCCAGTGGGGAAAGTTGACTTCTTGACCCTTTATCCTTTATCGTTCAGTGAATATCTCCGCGCCGTTGACAGTGAACTTTTTGCATCATACGAGATGATAGACGGCAGTATGCCGGTGCCGGAAGTGCTGCATGGCCGCCTGATTGACGCTTACAAGACATACCTTATGATTGGCGGTATGCCTGAGGTGGTGAGCGACTATGCCGACAACCGCGACTGGAAAGCGGTACAGGACATCCAAGACGGCATACTAAAGTCGTATTCTCTTGATTTCTCAAAACATATCAACAACAAGGACATCCCAAGAGTGTTTCAGGTGTGGAACAGTCTACAGGACCAGCTTGCCAAGGAAGACCGTAAGTTCCGGTATGCTGATATACAAAAGGGAGCCAGGGCACGGGAGTATGAGGCTGCCATCGAATGGCTGTGCCTGTCGGGCATTGTCCACCGGGTAAATGCAGTGGAGACACCACGCATACCATTATCGGCATACAGTAAAAGCAATGCCTTCAAACTATATATGAATGACGTTGGACTGCTGTGCCGTAAATTCTCGCTACTGCCCCAGACGGCAATGTCGGGAAACAGGCTGTTCACAGAGTTTAAGGGCATATTGTCGGAAAACTATGTCATGCAGTCATTGGTCCGGCAATATGGCGATTCCATTTTCTATTGGACATCTGGAAACACGGCAGAAGTGGAATTTGTGCTGCAGATGAACGATGACATTGTGCCTGTGGAAGTGAAATCAGACAATAACATCAAGGCAAAAAGTCTTGCGCAGTACAGACAGAAATATGCTCCGTCACTGTCTTTAAGACTGTCTACGAGAAACTTGCGCCGCGACGGTGACCTGCAAAACCTTCCCCTTTATCTTGTGGAAAAAATCCAGGTATACACCAGTATGTAAAGATGTTTACAGTGTAGTGCTTTCAATATCAGTTATCTTTTTGCGACATTGACGGCATTCATAGAGAAAGCACATCAGCAGAAGAAGGAACACATGAAACAATTGCGAGAAAAATATAATGCTGACTAATTTTGTCTTTGAATTTAAGTATGTCAACATATTCAGGCAAGTATCTTAAGATACTTTGTGATTTATCTTAAGATACTTTGCCATTTATGTTAATATACCCGAATGTGCCTCAAAATGTAATTCATACATCAAAATATCTGTTTAGGAATGAGAGGCAGAACTTCAGCCCCATCCGTGGAGAGAACACAAGGAAATATATAGCCATCCATACCGCCAGCAGGGCAATAAATAATAGCGTCTCCCTCCAGTTTCTCTCCCTCACTGCCATCCATATCAGCCAGGCACATGCCCATATCCCCACAGCCTCGACGACTGTGATGAGTATTATCAAACAGAAAAATATAAAATCCAACATTTATTCTATTTATTTTGCCTTATCGGGCAAAAGAGTTAACTTATTTCACAGCAACGGCAAATTTAATTGCTCCTATGCTATATTCTTGTAGGCAACATCTGCCATCAGAATCAAGACTTTTTACAAGTTGATCAGAATAATCAATAGAAGTGCAGCCAAGCTGGTCTGACCTATCTGATTGTGCCATTCCTATAACAGACCATTCCGCATATACTCCGTCTGTAATTATTGTCGTTTTTTCAGAACCGAGTCCTGTCTTCATATATGTTCCTACTCCTGGAAATAGCTTTCTGTCACCATTAAAATATTTTGGATCAAGCTTGTACCATTGAATATTATTTGTTGTTTCAACATTTTGGCCATAATCTTCTTCCAATACTGTTATATAGCGACGAGTGGCTTCTTTCGCAAGATTCCATGCACCCAACGGCAATTCTTGTGGTGTAAAGTAATGTCTTTTGGTTGTGAGCCTGTCTGTATCTATTGTATAAACTAACTTGTTCTTATCAAATGCCGCTGGTCGTTTTGATGAATTGTCAAGATTTATATTCCATATCTCATCAGGGCGTAATCTTATTCTATATGTGACAGCCCTATCATGGTCAGACTTCAATACGTCTATTCTGAATAGATATGTTCCATTCGTCCACAGCATATCAAGACGTTCTTCCTTTTCATCGGATATCAAAGAATATAGCCTGGGCTCAACATCTATATATCTTATATATTCATTGTGTGTACCGTTGAACATTCCACTTGTCTTATCTTGTGTGATGTCATAATACAAGTAGTCTCTTTGCAAAATGCCCTGTTTGCCGTTTGGAGTGCTGCTGTTGGCATATTCATATGCTTTTTTCATTACTTCATCCGTGATAGTGGTCTGTTTGTCAGAAACTGTTATGTCATCATCTTCTTCGGTAATCACAAGTGTATGGAAGTTGGGAATATCTTCACCGTAAAGCATGTCTGCCAAATATCCATTTATATACATCATATTACCTTGCCTTGTTTTTACGACCACAGGCAACGTTGCATCACATACATCATAATTTTTTGCATTTATGTTAAATATGCCAATGCTTGAAAAAAGTATATTCAGCTTGGGCAATGCATTCTCTATATCATGTATCTGCTTTTCTGAAGAGTTTTTAACCAATATGTCCCGCATGGTTACACCGTTAAGATTTGCCATTTTCACACTTTGGTAGGCAATGTTTCCATCACCTGATGAACCGTAATTTTTCAAAAGTTCACGAACTTCAGTATTATCATAAACAATTTTCGATAGAATACAGGCAAAGTCAACCATAGACTGTTCCTTGGTATTAAATGTTTGTGCTGGCGTCAATATGTCGTCATCATTGCAGGCCGTGCACAGAAACATACACAAGATGGTAATAAAAATCTTTATTGTCTTTCTCATAAGAACTTGATGTTTATATTTAATAAGCAGTTATACCGAAACAAACGGTTCCTGTATTATATTCGTGTGGCTGCAATGCTGGCACTTCTACTAATGGGTCATAAAAATATATTGTTACGCCGCCAAGATCATCCGATTTTGTTTCTCTTGTAACTTTTACGGTTGTTTTTTCACGTGTTGTGTTTGTATTTGTTATTTCACTACCTATTTCACCATTTAGGTTAGAACCATCTCCAAGACCCAATGATAGCTTTACTTCTCCTTTAAATTTAGAATTCGACACTTTAGTCCATTCATATTCACAAACAGACTCTATAGTTTGGCTTGGGTCAACTTCCTGTATATGAATATATCGTGTTAAAGATTCCTGTGCTAAATTCCATTTTCCTAAAGATAACAAATTTTTCGAGAAATAGTGCCGTTTAGCCGTAAAATTCCTGGGATCTATCTTATATATATTTGCTATGCCTAAACGTTGTTGAATGCCTATATTTTCTATCCATATTAAAATTCCATAGTTCTTCGGGCTTTAGAGGAACCATCAGAACCTCAGGTTGCGACTGAGTGGATTTAGCTACTTCAATACGGAAATTATATGCTCCCTTTGTCCACATTATATCAATCAGCTCAGCCTCTGTGAAATCATTTACCTTTCTTTCTGCCGTGAAATTTTTTACATATGGATCTGTACTGTTTTCACCGTCTTCTTGCACGTCAGCTATCTGAAAATAACTTGTAGGATTAACTTTTATATAAGTGATGTATTCTCGGCTATTATGGTCGTATGCTCCTTGTGTTGAAGTTGGAGTCATACCATAATAAACATAATCTCTTTGTAATGCTTTAGAACTGGAGCTATTGTCATTTTTGTTAAATATAAGGGCTGCTTCAAGGGCTTTGCGACCAATTCCATTAGGGGAAAGATTTATAGCACGTGTTGTACGAGTATTGTCAAAATTGGGAGAAATGAATGTATATATTTCTCCATTACCTCTTGTCTGTTTATTGACAATCACACGTTCATTCTCATTTACCACAAGTGTGTGAAAACATGGCACTTCTCCTTTTTGTAATTTATTGGCACATATTCCGTTAAAATATAGGGAAGTTTCATTAGTGTTTGACACAGCCACTGGCAGTTCTGCATCATCGCAGTTATAATTTTCAGCATTTATATCAAACATGCTAATGTTTGAGAAAAAAATGTTGAGTTGAGGAACATACTTTTCTATGTTTTCAATAAACTCTTTAGAAGAATTTTCAATCAGTATTGAACGAAAAGTATTACTACCCACAACTTTATCTTTTACGCCAGCATATAATACATCATAATTCTTATCAAATTGTCGAATCGATTCCTTTTTCGGAAATTCTCGCACTTCACGGTTTGTGTAAACCGTTTTTGACAAGATTTTAGCAAATTCATTTAAAAGCGTTTCTTTGCTTACATCCATAACATCAGAGGAACTCTCATTTTCGTTATAATAACTGTCTTCATTATTACATGATGTAACCCCCACAATTGAGCATACTGCCATAAATAATGGCAATAAAAATAGATTTAATTTCTTCATTTTTCTTTTAATTTTGTTTATTGATTGTCTCGTTGATAAAAATTCTAATTTTTTAACCTCATGAATCTTTTTATACTTTGCCTACTCACTTAGCTTTTCGACTTCCTCTCCCATTTTTGCCGGTTGGGACCGCAATATATTATCGTCGACTTTAATTATATTCTGTTTATGCTATAGTTCTATTTCCGTCCAAAAGCAAATTTTTCCTCTAACTATTTGCAGGTCATAAATACCCGTGAATGTTTCTGGCAGTTCTATCGTATCAGAAGTTATCACAGTGGAATAGACCACCTCACCATTCTGCACCAGTTGCAGCACACAGCCTTCGCAACCATATATATATAATGTGTGATCGCTTATGTACGCTGTAGGACGTTTGACAGGAGTGCGTGGGTAGCTTCGAATATTTAAGTCATCATAGCTTACACTGAATGTCAATGTTGTTTTTTCATAAGCTGCAGCAGGCATGATGTATGCTGATGCGCAGAAGATGCAGACTGCTAAAAATACTTTTTTCATAATTGCTCTTTGTTTTTGTTTGTTGTTTGAAAATTTCTTCTGCAAAAGTACAACAAATAGAAACAAAGAGCAAAATTAATGATTACACATTTTACACAATGCTGAATGTGTACGGATGTAAATTATTTAGTTTACAAACGGTTAAAGGCTTTTTACACATTTTACACACCATGCATGTAAAGGTCTTTAATGTTGTCATCAAGATGGCGGGTGCCTGAGATTCCGAACAGTTTCTTGTTTATTCGGGTTCTGATATTTGATGTGAGCTGAGGGGTGATGTTAAGCACCACGGAGATGTCGGCAGGCTTAAACTCATATCTTATGAGGATGCAGACGAGGATGTCGCGGTCGGCAAGGTCATACTGCACTGAGGATATGTAGTTGAAAAACTCTGGGGCACACACTGAGGTGAGATGGCGGAGTGTGAGCAGGTCCTCTCTTGCAGCAGCTGTTCCTCTGCATGAGTCCTTGCTAAGCTTTGTAATTAGGGCTTTCAACTGCAACTGCATGCTGTCTGTGGAATCGGATGACAAAGCATTGTTATCATCTTGCTGCTCCCTGTTCTTTTGTATGGTATATATCGTCTTCTCCAATTCTGATATTTCCTGTGTCTTGGCTTTTAGGTCGCAGTCATATTTATTCATAGCCGACTCATAATCGGTCTTTGCCCTTGCATACCGCTCTTCCGACCGCCTGCCCCTGCGCCTTTCCGAGTCAATCTCTTTTTGCCAGATACTGCGCTTACGCTTGAAATATCTGTATATGGCATAGCCTACACCTAACAAGAACAGAATGGCAGCAAGGCTCCCCCAGCCAAACAAAAGCCAGTCAGCCCTGCGATTAGCTGCAATCTCATTGCTGCGCTTGGCGTAGTAGTTGGTGTGTGACAAGGTAAAATCCTCTGGTGAGTAGATTTTCTTTATGCTGTCAGCAATGATAGCAGCCAATCGGGTATATTTTGCCAGGGAGTCGGCATTGCCCTGACGGCGATAAATGTCCACAAGCCCGTTGTAGCCGTCTTTCAGATTGTCTATCTTATCAGGATAACGCAGCATCTTGCGGTAGAAATACATGGCAGAGTCCGTGCGCCCAGTCTGGAAATAATATCTGCCCAGCAGTCCGTAATAGTTTTCGGAGCCGCGCCGTATCTCGCCGTTGCGGCGGAAAAAGCCCGAACCGCTTTCAAACCTGTCGATGGCTGCCTTTGCCTGCGGCAGGCTGTCGCGGCTGAGATAGATGTCTATAAGTGAAGGCATGGTTTGTGCCGCCTCCTTGTCACGTCCCATGCGCCTATAGATTCTTTCTGCTCTCTTGCAGATGAGATACACCGAGTCGGTGTCGTTCAACATCTGGTATACGCATGAGCGAAGATCTACTTCTGTAACCGCGCCGAGCGTATCCTTTGCCTTCCATGCCATACGCTCAGCCATCTTGTTGTATTCCAGCTCAAACAGTGGCGCTTTCTGCCTGTGAAACAATTCTGATATCTGGCTGTATATGCGGCTCAGAGTGAAGAAATCACAGCTGGAGTCGGTGGTGTCGGCTGTGACTGCGGCATCGCTGAAATACTGCAGTGCCTTGTCCACGTTGCCGCTGTCGCGATAAAGGCTGCCCATCATGTAGAGCGCCATCATGCGTTGGTTGCCGTCGCTGCCATAATAGTTTGTGAGCGTCTGCAGCGTGTCGTGCGACGGAAGCGGATGGAATGTCTTGTTGCGGCTCTGCGCCCACAGCAGGAGATGACGCATGCGCAAAGGTTTGCTGACATCGGCAGCATCTTTCTCCATGCCCTGAAGTATGGAGAATGCGCTGTCGGGATTTGTTCTCAGCAGGCTGTCGGCACGGTCAAGCAAGTCGCTGAATGCCCGATGACGGTCACAACCGCACAGCACAGCCGCGGTAAGTAACAATATGAAATATGCTATGTGCCTCATATCACTTCACATTCCACGCTCCACACTTCACACTATTTACACAGCTTGCATCCGTCACATTTACTCAGTTCGCCGCGGAAGCGTTTTTCCACAAGGTAGTGAAGACGGTCGCGCAGCGGCTCCAGCTTTATGCGGTCAACGACCTCGTTGACAAAGGCAAACTGCAGAAGCAGGCGTGCCTCGTTGCGCGATATGCCACGCTGCTGCATATAGAACAGGGCGGCATCGCTGAGTTGTCCCACAGTGGAGCCGTGGGCACACTTCACGTCGTCGGCGTAGATCTCAAGCATGGGCTGGGTGTACATGCGGGCTTCCTTGGTGCCGCAGAGATTCTGGTTGATCATCTGCGAAGATGTCTTCTGCGCATCCTTTGCCACATACACCTTGCCGGCAAAGGCTCCCGTGGAGCTGCCGTTGAGCACATATTTATACAGTTCGTGACTCTGGCAGTGAGGCACTGCGTGGGTTATGAGCGTATTGTTGTCAACATGCTGCTCTTTGTCGGCTATCACGCAGCCGCACAGGCTGCACTCCGCTCCCTCTCCTACAAATGTCAGCTCGGTGCTGTTGCGGGTTATGCCGTTGTGCAGCGTTATCAGGTTGTGGTTCACGCTGCTGCTGGCGTGCTGCTGAATATAGATGTTGCTTATGCGCACATTCTTGGCGTGGGTCTCCTCCATGCAGTACAAGTCCAGACGGGCGTTGTCTCCCACGTATGCCTCCACCACCTGTGTGGTGAGGAAACGACGGTCGTCGGCGGCATGGTCGCAGAAGAGCAGCTGTATCTCGGCATTGTCCTCAACGACAATGAGCACACGGCGGTTTATCATAAGGTCTACGTCAGAGCGGCAGATGTTGATGACCTGCACGGCACGGTCGACCCTGACGCCACGGGGCACATAGACAAACAGTCCGTCCTGCGCCAGCATGGTGTTGAGGGCGGTCACGGCATCACCGGCAGTCTTTGCCAGCCGTGAGTAATACTTGCCTATAAGCTCCGGATTGCGCTCTGCCACCACGCTCAGCGAGTCGATAATCACTCCTTCGGGCAGCGTGCTCTTGGGCAGAGCCTTAGTGTAGAAAGAATCGTTGAGCACAAAATAGAGTGAGGTGCTGAGGTTGGGCACATCGCATCGGAACACATCATAGGGATTGACGGGTATGTCGAGACGGTTGAGGTTAAGTCCATAGTCGGGCTCCATCAGCTTGCTCACGTCAGTGTACTTATAACGCTCCACACGGCGGTCGGGAAACCGCTGGCTGCAAAAGTCATGGAAAGCCCCGTCGCGCACGGCGTTCATCACCCCGGCACTGTGACTGCATATCATCTGACGGCAGTCGTTGTAAAGGTCGATATATTGCTGTTCGCTGTTGCTCATATTATTCTGCATTAACTTCGTTGATTTTCGGCTGCACCTCAGGATAGCTCAGCAAGCTTGACTCTCCATTCGGTTTGCACGAAAATTCCGCCTTTATCCAGTCATATCCGCGAGTCTCTATCTCCTTTGCCAGCTCGGGACCTGCGGTCTTTACTATCCTGCCCTTGTAAAGCACATGCACCACGCTTGGCTTTATCATGTCGAGCAGACGCTCATAGTGGGTAATGACTATGGTGGATGTCTCGTCGGTGTGCATCTTGTTCACGCCGTCTGCCACAATGCGCATGGCATCCACGTCAAGCCCCGAGTCAGTCTCGTCGAGAATCGACAGCTTTGGCTCAAGCATTGCCATCTGGAATATCTCATTGCGCTTTTTCTCGCCGCCGCTGAAGCCCTCGTTCACAGAACGGTTGGCAAGCTTAGAGTCGAGCTCTACAATCTTGCGCTTCTCACGCATAAGTTTCAGGAAGTCGCCGGCTGACAGCGGCTCTTCTCCGTGGTATTTGCGCTTCTCGTTGATGGCGGCACGCATAAAATTGGTCATTGACACTCCGGGAATCTCCACCGGATACTGGAACGACAGGAACAGTCCCTCATGGGCACGGTCCTCGGGCGACATCTCCAGCAGGTTCTTGCCGTTGAATATCACTTCGCCCTCTGTCACCTCATAAAGAGGATTGCCCACCAGCACGGCGCTTAGCGTTGACTTGCCCGAGCCGTTGGGACCCATTATCGCATGCACCTCGCCATCGGCGATGGTGAGGTTGACACCACTCAATATTTCTTTATCGCCAATCTTGGCATGAAGATTTCTTACTTCTAAACTCATAACTAAAAATAAACACTAATAACTAAACACTGAACACTTCACACTGAACACTATCCCACCGTGCCTTCAAGCGACACGCTCAACAGCTTCTGGGCTTCAACGGCAAACTCCATAGGAAGTTTGTTGAGCACTTCCTTCGCATATCCGTTTACGATAAGCCCCACTGCCTGCTCGGTGGGAATGCCGCGCTGATTGCAGTAAAACAGCTGGTCCTCGCCAATCTTGCTGGTGGTTGCCTCATGCTCCACTATTGCCGTGTCGTTGTGTATGTCCATGTAGGGGAAGGTGTGCGCTCCGCACTCACTGCCCAGCAGCAGACTGTCGCACGATGAATAGTTGCGGGCATTGTCGGCGTTTTTAGTGGCACGCACCAGTCCGCGGTAGGAGTTCTGGCTGTGTCCTGCCGATATGCCTTTCGATATGATGGTGCTCTTGGTGTTCTTGCCCATGTGTATCATCTTTGTGCCAGTGTCTGCCTCCTGATAATTGTTGGTGACGGCAACGCTGTAGAACTCTGCCTGCGAACCGTCGCCGCGGAGCACACACGATGGATATTTCCATGTTATGGCACTGCCAGTCTCCACCTGGGTCCACGACAGCTTGCTGTTCACTCCACGCAGTTCGCCGCGCTTGGTCACGAGGTTGAACACTCCGCCCTTGCCGTTCTCGTCGCCAGGATACCAGTTCTGCACCGTGGAATATTTCACCTCGGCACGGTCTTTCACCACAATCTCAACGATGGCGGCATGCAGCTGGTTCTCATCGCGCTGCGGAGCGGTGCATCCCTCAAGGTATGACACGTAGCTGTCGTCGTCGGCAATGATGAGCGTGCGCTCAAACTGTCCTGTATTTCTCGCATTTATGCGGAAATAGGAACTTAGTTCCATGGGGCTGCGCACTCCCTTTGGAATGTACACAAAAGATCCGTCGCTGAACACGGCACTGTTGAGCGCGGCATAGAAGTTGTCGCGATAGGGCACCACCGACCCGAGGTATTCCCTTACGAGGTCGGGATGCTGCTGTATGGCATCGCCTATGGAACAGAAGATTATGCCCTTCTTGGCAAGCTCTTCCTTGAATGTGGTCTTCACACTCACCGAGTCCATGATGGCATCCACCGCCGTGCCGCTCAGCGCAAGACGCTCCTCAAGCGGAATGCCCAGCTTGTCGAAGGTCTTCATCAGCTCCGGGTCAATCTCCTTCTTGCCGTTGTCCTTGTTTTTCTTTGCCATAGGGTCGGCATAGTAGGATATTGCCTGATAGTCTATTTGCGGCAGGCGCGGCACATGTCCCCATGTGGGCTGCTTCATCGTGAGCCAGTGGCGGAACGCTTTCAGGCGGAACTCCAGCATCCATTCGGGCTCATTCTTTTTCTCGGATATGAGTCTCACCACATCCTCGTTAAGCCCGCGCTCAATTATCTCAGTATGCACATCGGTGGTGAAGCCGAATTCATACTTCTGCTCCGCCACCTTTTTTACATATTCATTTTTCATTTATGTTTCGCAAATGCTCAACTAAAGGAGTTAAAGGGATTACTCCCTTTATCTCCTTATAATAAAACACTACAGTTTCTGCTCTATCTCTATTACAGTGAATGTCTCGATTATATCACCCTGCTGTATGTCGTTGTAGTTAACAAGCGAGATACCGCATTCCATATTGGTAGGCACTTCCTTAACGTCGTCCTTGTAACGCTTCAAGGCATTGATGTCGCCGGTGTGGATTACGATGCCGTCGCGTACAAGGCGCGCCTTGTCTGAGCGGTGTACCTTACCCTCGGTAACCAGAGCACCCGCAACGGTGCCAACCTTGGAGATGCGGTAAACCTCACGCACCTCAACCTGACCGGTGACAACCTCTTTCTTAATCTTGTCGAGCATACCCTCCATGGCGTGGGTAACATCGTCGATGGCGTCGTAGATAACCGAGTAGGTGTTGATTTCCACACCTTCCTGCTCAGCCAGCTTGCGCGCTGCTGCCGACGGACGTACCTGGAATGCCACGATGATGGCATCGGAAACGCTTGCCAGAGTAACATCGTTCTCCGAAATCTGTCCCACAGACTTCTGGATAACGTTCACCTGAACCTTCTCGGTAGAGAGCTTGATGAACGAGTCGCTGAGTGCCTCGATAGAACCGTCGGTATCACCCTTGACAATGATGTTGAGCTCCTTGACACCCTTGGCTATGCGGCGGGCAAGGTCGGCAAGACCCATACGCTGCTGCGTGCGGAGACCCTGCTCGCGCTGCAGCTGCTCACGCTTGTTGGCAATCTCCTTTGCCTCCTGGTCGCTCTCCATCACGTGGAATGAGTCGCCTGCGGTAGGCGCTCCGTTGAGACCGAGGATGCTTGCAGGCTCGGCTGGTCCTGCCTGAGTGATGCGCTGGTTGCGCTCGTTGAACATAGCCTTGATGCGTCCCCATGATGTTCCGGCGAGCACAATATCGCCCACCTTCAGGGTACCGTTGCTCACAAGCACTGTAGACACATAGCCGCGACCCTTGTCGAGCTGGCTCTCGATGATGCTTCCCGTAGCCTTGCGGTTGGGGTTTGCCTTCAAGTCGAGCATCTCGGCCTCAAGAAGAACCTTTTCCATAAGGTCTTCAACGCCGATACCCTTCTTGGCGCTTATCTCCTGACACTGGTATTTACCGCCCCATTCCTCTACGAGCAGGTTCATCTGTGCCAGGTC
Source organism: Prevotella sp. (assembly GCA_030539375.1). Classification (GTDB taxonomy): domain Bacteria; phylum Bacteroidota; class Bacteroidia; order Bacteroidales; family Bacteroidaceae; genus Prevotella. The sequence goes on along the minus strand of JAUNSB010000088.1, from coordinate 5,621 downwards.
CTCACGTATCTTATCGGGATTGGCTCCCGGCTTGTCTATTTTGTTAATGGCAAACACCATTGGCACGTTGGCAGCCTGTGCGTGGGCAATAGCCTCCTTGGTGGTGGGCATCACGCTGTCGTCGGCTGCGATGATGATGATGGCAATATCGGTGACCTGAGTACCGCGGGCACGCATGGCGGTGAAAGCCTCGTGACCTGGAGTATCGAGGAAACAGATGCGGCGACCGTCCTTCAGTCCCACATTGTAGGCTCCGATGTGCTGCGTGATACCGCCAGCCTCACCGGCAATGACATTGGTGTTGCGGATATAGTCGAGCAGCGATGTCTTACCGTGGTCTACGTGACCCATGACTGTTACCACCGGAGCGCGTGACACGAGGTCGTTCTCATCGTCCTCCTCCTCGCTTACGGCGGCACTCACCTCGGCGCTCACATATTCGGTGCTGAAGCCAAACTCCTCGGCAACCATGTTGATGGTCTCGGCATCGAGACGCTGGTTGATGCTCACCATCACACCTATCGACATAAGTGTACCGATGACCTTGTTTACAGGCACATTCATCATGGTGGCAAGCTCGCTAACGGTAACAAACTCGGTGAGTTTCAGTACCTTGCTCTCTGCTGCCTGCTCCAGACGCTCTTCGTTCATACGGTCGGCGGCAGCCTCACGTTTCTCCTTACGGTACTTAGCGCCCTTCTTGTTGACGTTGGTCTTGTTGGTAAGACGTGCAAGCGTCTCCTTTACCTGACGTGCAACATCCTCCTCGCTCACCTCAACAGGCTTCTGCGGCTGCTTGTTCTTATTCTTCTTTTTCTTGCCTCCACCCTGTTGGGCGGCAGCCTGATTGTTATTGTTGTTGCGCTGGTTGTTGGCATTATTGTCCTGACCGCCCTTGCCGTTCTTTTTCTTACCGTTGCCGGAATTGCCGTTGCCATTCTGCTTTGAGGCAGCCTCAATGTCTACGCGCTCACCGTTTACGCGCTGACGGCGGCGACGCTCGCCCTGAGCCTTTTCCTCACGCTCCTTGCGGCGCTCCTCCTTGCTCTTTTTCTTAGGACGCGTACTCTGGTTAATTGCGTCAAGGTCTATCTTGCCGAGCACATTCAGCTTCGGACTGCGCTCGGTCTCACTCTTCAGGGCATATACACCGCTGTCGTCCTTAGCCACAATCTCAACCTTATGCTTGTCGCCATGCTTCTTTTCCTTGGACTGCTGACTCTTGTCGGCATGCTGCTGGGCAGCAGCGGGTTTAGCTGCCTGTTCCTGCGGCTTTTTAGCCTGCTCCTGTGCAGGTTTTGAATTTTGCGGTTTCTGTGCTGCTGTGTTCGACTGTTCAGGTTTGGGCTCATTCTTGGGCTTATCCACCTTCTTCTCTTCCACGGGCTTGTCAACGGCAGAGGTATGAGTTTTTTTGCCAATTGCGTCAAGGTCAATTTTGCCTAACGGCTTGTATTGCTGGCGGTCTTCCAGCAGTGTCTCTGCCTTTGTTGTGGCTTTCTTGTCGTTTTTTGTCTTCTTTGCAAATATCTTCTCTGCCTCCTTCTTGACAAATTTGTCACCTTTAAACTGACCGACAAGAGCTTCATACTGCTCATCGGTAATCTTGGAGTTTGGAGAGAAATCATCTCTGATTTCTCCCAAACCTGTCTTATTTTTCAGGAAATCAGCTGCTGTCTGAAATCCTATATTTAATTCTGTTAATACTTTATTTAATCTAACACCCATATATTAATTTTTGGTGGGTAAAACCCTATTCATTTTAATTTTCAAACTCAGCCCTCAGCACGTCCAGCACATGGTCGACGGTTTCCTCTTCAAGGTCAGCCTTTTCGAGCAGCATGGTGCGTGGTGCGTTGAGCACACTCTTTGCTGTGTCGAGTCCGATGCTCTTGATGGCGTCGATAATCCACTGGTCTATTTCGTCTGAGAATTCGTCGAGATAAATGTCCTCGCCATCCTCGTTAGCGGTCATGCGGAACACATCAATAGTATATTCAGTAAGCATTGAGGCAAGCTTGATGTTCATACCGCTGCGGCCAATGGCAAGCGATACTTCCTCTGGCTGGAGGAACACCTCAGCCTTGTGCTTTTCCTCATCGAGCGTTATGCTTTCAATCTTGGCTGGACTGAGAGCGCGGGTTATGAACAGTTGAATGTTGTTTGAGTAGTTCACCACATCAATGTTCTCGTTACACAGTTCGTGTACAATGCCGTGAACACGGCTTCCCTTCACGCCGACGCAGGCTCCAACCGGGTCAATACGGTCGTCGTAGCTTTCAACTGCCACTTTGGCACGCTCGCCAGGAATGCGCGCCACACGGCGGATGGTGATAAGACCGTCGTTGATTTCAGGCACCTCAGCCTCAAGCAGGCGCTCAAGGAACATCGGACTTGTGCGGCTCAATGTAATGCGCGGGTTGTTGTTCTCATTGTCCACACGCAGCACCACTCCGCGCACAGTCTCGCCCTTACGGTAGGTGTCGCCAGGTATCTGCTCTGTCTTTGGCAAGTGCAATTCGTTGCCCTCGTCATCAATTACGAGCACTTCGCGTTTCCAAATCTGGTACACTTCGCCACTGACAATCTGACCCACTTTATCCTTGTACTTGTTATACAGGGAATCGTGCTCCAGCTCCAGAATCTTTGACTGCAGTGTCTGGCGCAGTGTCAAGATGGCACGGCGGCCAAACTTTGCAAACTCCACAGGCTCACTCACTTCCTCACCAATCTCATAATCAGGCTCGATCTGCCGTGCCTCGGTGAGGGTGATTTCCTTATTTTCATCCTCCACTGCATCGTCAGCCACCACAATACGGTTGCGATGAATCTCGAAATCGCCCTTGTCGGGGTTTACAATCACGTCGAAGTTAGCGTCGCTGCCAAACAGTTTGGCAATAACGTTACGGAAACTTTCTTCAAGCACACTTACCAGCGTTGTACGGTCAATGTTCTTTGTCTCCTTGAATTCCTTGAAGGTCTCAATCATGCTTGGACCTTTTTCTTCTTTCCTTGTTGCCATTTTATATTTTTTTATTTTTTTTCTTTGCTTATATATAATAAAGGTGTGGACAGACAACGGCCTGCCCAGAGTGTAATGTCATTATTTGAAGTTCAGAAGATATTTGGTGTACTTCACGTCTGCCACGCTGAAGTCCTTGTCCACCTCAACAATCTCGGGACGCTTCTTGCCCTCTTTCTTCTGCTTTTCCTTGACAGTTACCACAAAGTGGTCGCCGTCAACGCTCTTGAGTATTCCCTGCACCTTCTTGCCGTCGGCATTCAGCACTTCCACGTCTTTACCGATGTGGTTGATGTATTGCTGCATCACCTTGAACGGCTGCCCGATACCGGCAGACCCCACCTCCATCTCATATTCGTCAAGCTCATCGCCCAAACGCTCCTGTACAAAGCGGCTCAGCTCGGCACAATCCTCAATCCACACACCGTCGGCATGGTCAATCTCCACTACAATACGGTCGGAATCCTCAAACACAACATCCACCAGAAAATAGTCGTTATCTTTCAACCATTCCCCTACAATTTCTTTAATTACGTCGCGGTTTATCATCTGCTAATTGTTATAATTAAAAAAGAAACGAGAGACTCTCGCGGAGCCTCTCATTCCTCTGAACGGTGCAAAATTACGAAAAAAAACTTATCCGTACAAATTTTTTTGCCGTTTTTTTATTTTTTACCTTATATTTTCACTGTTTTGGCTGCAACAGCCTGCCATAAGCCTCATTATCGTTCAAAAGCCGTATTGCCTCCTGCAGTTGTTTGTCGTACTTCAAACCGGCATCAATCGCCCCGCGTTTATAGTAGTAGGCTGTGACTATTTCCTGCTCCAGCATCTGCTTTATTGCCGTCTTATGCTTGTCAAGGTCACGTGCCACATTGTGCTTCAGTTTTTTCTTCAGTGCCGCCAGTTCTTCTTTTGCATCGTCGTAATATCCTTCAAACTTGAGCAGTTTTTCCAATTCTTCGATGTTTTTCTCGCTAACTGGGTCGTAGGTGAATCCGCTTTTCACCACTTTATCCTTGAAGTCGTCATATTCTGCATCGGTGAGGGCAAAGTCCCGTGCGGGGGCTATTGTGGGGTGAGTGGCTATGTAGTTCACCACCCAGTTGAATGTCACTTCAAGCGAATCGACCCGGTCGAGATAAACGAGAATGTTGGGCACAGTGTCTGGAGTCACTTCCACGTCGGGCTTTATTCCTCCACCGTCTCTCACTTCTCTTCCGGCACGGGTGTTAAATACATGGGTGAGTGAATCGGGTACCCGCTCCATATATCCTCCGCCCCCGCTGCGCTTGTAGTTTATAGCCTGTATGCAGCGACCGCTGGGAATATAATATTTTGATGTGGTGATTTTAAGGTTAGTGTTGTACGGCATATCAAGCGGCGACTGCACCAGTCCTTTCCCATACGTGCGCGTACCTATTATTATACCTCTGTCCAAATCCTGTATTGAGCCGCAGGTTATCTCGCTTGCGCTCGCTGTTTCACCATTCACCAGTACAGCTATCGGCATCACTGTGTCTATTGGTTCTAATCTTGTGGTGTACTTTTTATATACCTGTGGCAGTTTGCCTTTAGTCTCCACCAGCGTTATTCCCTGCGGCACCCACATATTAATAATGTCTACTGCTTCCGACAGCGAGCCACCGCCGTTGCTCCTCAGGTCGAGAACCAGTTTTTTTGCCCCCTGCTGCTTCAAATCAAGAAATGCACGGCGCATGTTCTTTGCACAGCCTTCAGTGAACTCTCGGAAACAGATATAGCCTACATCGCCATCGGCAATACCACAATATTCTATCTCGGGCAACTTGATGTTGCGGCGACTTACCTTAAACTGCAGTTCCTTTTTCACCGATGGACGTTTCACTTTCAAAAGGAAGGTGGAGCCGGCGTCGCCGCGCAGGTTGTCACTAACCTCCTGCACGGTGGAGCGGGTCATGTCCTTGCCGTCGATGCTCAGAATTATGTCACCTTTCTTCAGTCCAACCTCAGCGGCAGGCATATTCTCAAACGGTTCGTCTATCACCACGCGCTTCAACTGCTGGTTGTAGCGCACAATGGCGCCTACTCCGGCATACTTGCCGGTAATCATCCGCTTCAGGTCCTTGGTCTTCTCCTCAGGATAGAACTCTGTGTAGGGGTCGAGGGCGCGCAGCATCCCGTTGATACCGTAGCCAATCACCTCACCGGGATTGATGGTGTCAACATACATCAAGTCCAGTTGCTTGTACACCTGATTAAACAGGTCGAGATTCTTACCCACTTCAAAATTATGGTCTTTTGTCTGTGCTGCCGATGTCATGAAAGCCATCACGGCGCACACCAGTACTGAAAATCTTTTCATCTTGCCTTTTATTTCTTATTTTCTTTGCAAAATTACTGCTTTATTGGCAAAAAACAGCCATTTTCCCCACTTTTTTGCAAAAAATTATAGGAAAAACGCATTTTTTCTCGAAAAAGTTTGCATGTTTCAAAAAAAAGCAGTACCTTTGCATCGCAATTCAGAAATGAAGCGCAAACAATTGCTTCAATAGCTCAGTTGGTTAGAGCACCTGACTGTTAATCAGGGGGTCGTTGGTTCAAGCCCATCTTGAAGCGC
>JAUNSB010000168.1:0-2958 GCA_030539375.1 Prevotella sp. | reverse complement strand
TCCTCAGCCTTTCGCCTTGTTTCTTCGGCAACTCTCTCTTCCTCGGCCTTCCGCCTTGCCTCTTCAATTGCTTGATTCTCCACAGTTTGAGGAGAATCCACAATCAGATTTTCAGATATTTCTTCCTGACAATAAGGACAAATATTGGTGCCCTTTTCAATCAGTTCACCACATATAGGGCATTCGATCATCTCTCCCGATGGTAAATCTTCACCGCATATTGGGCATGTATTTACATCAGAAGGAATCATCTCGCCACAGAAAGGACATTTTCTCATAATTGTTGTTTTAGTTTTTAGGTTACGAATTGTTCATTTTTTGCAAATTTACGCATAAGTGAGTATATTACAAAATAAAAAGTAAAATTTTAATATTTTTTGTGGATATTGGGACAAGTATGTGTCACATATAGTTGTGCGACACATACTTGTGTTATGGATAATCAATTGTTTTTGTTTATTTGTCCTTTGCCATAGTTACGCCATCCAATACATAGCATCCATCTGATGTTCCTTTCGGATAGCTGATTACTTTAATCGTCATTGCCTTTGTTTGGGGATTAATAGTAAGCTGAGCCTTGCCGATACCCGGATTAAAGTCTTCATCCATGGCTCTTCCACACTCATATTCAATTGTGGCAGTATTTCCATTGACACTCATCTTAGTGATGTAATCATCATCAATACGGCTTCCGTTGTTACGGTAGGAAGAAATCGTGCCATACACAGGCTTGTCGTAATCCTCCACTTTCTTTTGGATACCGTATAGTTCCAAAGATATTCCTGCTTTATCGCTGGGGAACTCCTTTCCCCAGCCACCTTTAAAAATATTGCTTGTTACAGCACTTGTGGTTACTGCCGCAGGCTTATATTCAGGCACCGTGATGTTTCTTATTTCTAAAGGTGTCTCATAGCGCTTGCCGTCGGAGATATATGATGTCTCAAACTTTATCATACTCACCACAAAACTGCTTGTGGGAACTGCACCGAAGGAACATACCACCTTCGTGGGCACCTGAGATTCGAAATAATTATAGGAATCACCTATGGTGAGCCATTCGTTGCCTACCATGCAGCTGGAATTGTACTGAGTACCCTGACTGTCGAAAATCTTACGGCTCCTCAAATCCCACAACTGCATTTTTTGTGACGATGTGTTTGTAAAGAGCAGTGTAACCGCAAGGTTATCACCATTGCGTTCTACATTTTGAACGCTAACCGTCATGTTGGGTATAAGATGTTTTACGGTAATGTTTCCCCATTTTGTCTCCTGTGTTACGGCTCCGCCTGTGACTATGGTTTGTGCCGACTCTTTGAGAGCCTTGCCCAGTTTTTTGAAAAATCCCTGAGCGTTAACGCTTTGTGCGAACAATGCCATGAGGCATAATGCGATGATGTTTTTTCTCATAAATTGTAATTAGTTTAAGTTAAACCTGTGATTTTCTGCAATATGGCATTGTCTATTCTTCACGCCTACGCAAATAAAGAAAAAGCGTAATGCCAGTCTTATCGCGTTTAGCACGGAGCGGCCTCGGAGCGAAACTCCAGTCATATCATAAGAGAGGCATCACGCTTAGTGCGTGGATGCATCGCTTATCGATATGAAAAGGAGCCGTAATGATACGAGCCGCCTCTCACTTATTATTTTCGTGCTTTTTATTCCAATTAGAGTTTCCGAGGCTCTTGGCTAAACGCGAAATAATAGCGAATGCTTTTTTATTATAATGTCATTGGATGTTTCACGCATGTGTAGAGACACACGAATGATAATCCGCCGCAAAGGTACGAATTATATATGGATTTTCAACATTCGTGTTTGTTAAAATTTCCTTTTATAACTAAATTTTTGTATGTCTGTGATATATCCTCGATGATTATGCTTAATTTTTTAGCCTGCATTATTCATACTGTTCCGTAACGAAAGGGCTAAATGGCTGTGCATCAGCGTGAGCACAGCGATGACGATGCAGAATGTAGTAAATCCTACTTTCAAAGAGGAAGAGCGAGCATTGCGCTGAGGTGCTGCCAGTTTGTCCTTGCAGTAGGAACGAGTATGAATAATGCAGGTTAGTACCCTTTTCCGTAGCAGACAAGTCAGGCTTGAGGGTTATTAAAATAAAATCATGAAAGGTCCAACGTCACACCCCACTACCCTTGTAACGCCGATAAACAAAGGGATTGCACGGGGTGTGACCTCGGTATGGAGGTCACACCCTATGTGGCACCCAAGGTCACACCACGGGCATATATTTTCTGGTCTATCCGAATGTATTTCAGGCTATGCCAGACTGTATATCGGGCTGTATGGCGTGCCGACATTTACAATGAGCCCTGACTCCACGAATTTCTTTATCTTGCGCGTGGCTGTGCTGGCACTCAGCTGGGCGTAGTGCTGAAAGTCATACCTCGTCATGGTCTTGTGGCTGGCAAGATAGTCGCGTATAACCTGTTCCAGCTCGCCGTCTTTCCATTTCACCGATTTCACGTCATGGTCGGCACGCATGAACTTAGCTTTCCTGCTGATTTCAGTCATGAAACTTTTTGACGGCTGAAAGGTCACACCCTTCACGTCCACGCTCATGGCGTGGATGTCCGTAAGGTCTTCCACTTCCGTCCTGTCGTTCTTCTGTATCTGGAGCGAGAAGCTGCCGAGCCCGTCGATGCCTATGGTATAGCCGTCGGCGAGCGACCAGGCGAGCACCTCCGACAGTCCTTGCAGCACTGCCGTGATGGTGCCGGGCGTGAATGTTGTGCGGTCGTGCATAAACTTCAGAAAAGCGTCCTTGCTCATTCTGTTTGCCCCCACTATTCTCAGATGTTGAATCTTCTTGCCGGGGTGTTTGGGGTCGGGAATTTCAAAAATGTCGTATTTCATATCAGATGTTGTGGCTCGTCACCTTGGTGATTAGGTCTCGCCACCTTGGTGACTAACCCTCGTCACCATGGTGATTTGGTCCTA
>JAUNSB010000087.1:0-18177 GCA_030539375.1 Prevotella sp. | reverse complement strand
AACAAATTAAGTTTAACTCTCCTAAAAGTGACAACCTTTTTCAGTTAAGGTCACAGAGTAAATACAAATTCTTCGTTTTTAGTTAAAAAAGTGCAATATCAACATTTTGTTTGTCGATTTTAGCCGATTTTACATAATTAAATTATATATTTGCATCAAATTTCAATAACTCAGATGTATGATAAGCAAAGAAATAATCAAAAGTGTGCTTGCCTCTAACCAAGACAGTGTCAGGCAGTTTAAAATAATTCCGCGTGGAATTCCTTCTGACGAATATAAACAGACAGTCTTTGTTGGGGTAAGAAGGTCAGGAAAATCATTTATGCTATATCAAAAGATACAGGATTTACTAAATAGCGGCTTCGGATGGGACAATATGCTATACGTTAATTTTGAGGATGAGCGTCTCAATGGTTTTTCTTCTGACGATTTTGAAAGGATATTGGATTGTCACAGAGAAATGTATGGGAAACGTCCAATGCTATTTTTGGATGAAATACAAAACATTGAAGGCTGGGAGAAATTTGCACGAAGAATGGCAGACAACCAATATTTTATATGGATAACAGGCAGTAACCAAAAAATGCTTTCGAAAGATATCCAGGCAAGGCTTGGAGGACGATATACCACCAAGGAAGTCTATCCATATAGTTTTAAGGAATATCTTGACGCAAATGACATTCACCTTTCTGAAACATCTTTCTACAATTCTGACAACAAAGCCCAATTGATAAGGTTTTGGAACAGCTATCTTTATGGAGGAGGAATGCCTCATGTTGCACAACTTCCTCTAAATAATCCATACAGGAATATATACCTGCAAGACACGTATGGTAAGGTTTATCTGAATGACATCGCAAACAGAACAGGCATATCAGCAGCTTATTATAATCATTTGAGACTATTATTGAGAAAGATGGCAGAAAGCGTTCTTCAACCAGATTCTTACGCAAATTTCAGACGGGCACTGTCTTCTGTCAGCGGAAACATCTCTCCCATTACCGTTGCCGCATATATCAATGGCTGTGAAGATGCGTGGCTGATTCTGCGTTTAAGAAACATCGCCTCTCATTTTAGCGAGAAGGAAACATCATGCAAGTATTACTTTATAGATAATGGATTTTTAAACATGCACCTTTTAGATGGTAAAAGTTCTTTATTGGAAAATACCGTGGCATTAGCTCTGTTCAGAAAATACGGACATGATGCTGATAATCAACGTGTTTTCTTTTATAATAAAAACATAGAGGTGGATTTCTATATTCCTGAAGATGAGCTTGCCATTCAAGTTGCATATACAATATACGGCTCACAAAATACATATAACAGAGAAGTTGACGCTCTGACAAAGTTTGAGAATTTTAAACCGGGATGTAAACGCATGATATTGACTAATGACGAAGAGGGATTAATAACAGACAAACATGGTGAAATAGAAGTCAAACCTTTTTGGAAATGGTCTCTTGAACAAGATGTAAAACAAACAATAGGACAGAATAAAAATATTTCCATTGCAAAATTGGGAGAACTGCGAGAAAAAATCACTCTTATGCTGATTGAAAGAGCATCTGACAGGAGTGACTCATGTCTTAGTGAGGAATTTAAAGGAGCTATTAATGAATATACTGCATTAGTGCCTACAGAAGATTTAAAAATACATCTGGAATCACTATGGAGAAAAGCAAAAGCAATATTGGATGCTGACGGTGTTAGCTATCACAAGCAAGAAGATACACATCAGGAACTTCTTGATATTGTAAAACCCTAAATCAGATAAGCAATTAATAAACATGTTTTGTAACAACTGGTAAAGTCTGTGTAACATTTTATAAGGTCTGTATCTCAGAAAAATTGTAACTTTGTGCCGAAATCCACAATATACATAATATAAATTTACAAAACAGTTTTTATAAATATGAAGAATATTATATTGAGCGGCCTCCTGTTGGCAACGGTGTGCGTAGTAAAATCGCAGAACCCGATAATCTCTGGTCAGTTTACCGCCGACCCTACGGCGCGTGTGTTTAATGGTAAAGTGTATCTGTATCCGTCGCACGACATACCAAGTCCGGTGGAGCATTTGAAAGAATGGTTCTGCATGGCAGACTATCATGTGTTCTCATCCTCAAATCTTACCGATTGGGAAGACCATGGAGTGATTGTTACGCAAAACAGGGTGCCGTGGGTGAAAAAGGACAGCTACAGCATGTGGGCACCCGACTGTGTATGCAAGGACGGCAGGTATTATTTCTATTTTCCCTCCGCTCCAAAGGGTGACAGGAAGGGATTTTCCGTGGGTGTGGCTGTTGCCGACAAGCCGGAGGGGCCGTTCATGCCTATGTTTGAACCGATAAAGGGCGTCAATGGCATCGACCCGTGTGTGCTTATTGACAAGGATGGACAGTCTTATATCTATTGGGCTGGAAATGGAATGTGGGCGGCAAAGCTGAAGGACAACATGATGGAGCTCGACGGTGAGCCGCAGCGTGTGGAAGGTCTGCCCGAGGGTTTCAAGGAAGGTCCGTTTGTATTTGAGCGTCAGGGAAAATATTATTTCACCTTTCCCTGGGTGAGGGAGAAAGACGGCACGGAGACTTTGGCATACGCCATGGGCGACAGTCCGATGGGACCTTTCCAGTTTAAGGGCATCATCATGGATGAGTCGCCTACGGGATGCTGGACCAATCATCATTCCATCGTGGAGTATCAGGGCCAGTGGTATCTCTTCTATCATCATAATGACTACTCTCCGCAGTTCGACAAGAACCGCTCCACGAGAATAGACACATTGTCGTTTCTTGCCGACGGCAGCATAAAGAAAGTTATTCCTACATTGCGTGGAGTAGGAACGACACCGGCACGCTCGCTAATCAAGATTGACCGCTATTCCGCAAAGAGCGACAAGGGAGTAAATATCGGTTTTATTGATGATGCCGACCGTTTCAAAGGTTGGAAGACAACGTTCTCCTCACCCCAAGCCTATATAATATATAATAAGGTGGACTTCGGACGGGAACCGGTCAGCCAGATAACACTTCAGGCAAAATCAGCTGCAGGCGGTACGCTGGAAGTTCGCGACGGAGGTGCCAAGGGCAGAGTCATAGCCAAGGTAAAGGTGCCAAAAGGCAAGGACTGGAGACAGGTGACGGTGCCTGTGGTCTATGCGCCGGTGGGCATACATAACCTGTATGTAACAATGACGCAGGGCAGGCAGATTGAGGTCAACGGCATGTGGTTTGACCTGTTGCCTTTGAGCAAAGGAGGTTTTGAAACTGGGCAATACCGCAATGTCTTTGCTGAGATGGGCTACAGGCAGCAGGACATAGACCGGAAACTGCATGAGGTCTTTACGGATGTCTTTGAAGGACCAAACAAAATATATTTTGAGGTGGGCGACTCGTTGGGTTACATCAGTGATGTGAAAAACCACGATGTGCGCACCGAGGGCATGTCGTATGGCATGATGATTGCCGTGCAGTTTGACCGCAAGGATATTTTTGACAGGCTTTGGCGCTGGAGCAAGAAGTATATGCAGCACCAGGACGGTGCGTTGAAGGGGTACTTTGCATGGAGCTGCCGTACAGACGGAACGCGCAACGCCCAAGGTCCGGCATCCGACGGTGAACTGTACTATATCACTTCATTGCTTTTTGCCTCTAACCGCTGGGGCAATGACACCGGCATTGACTATCTGAAGGAGGCACAGCATATTCTCGACTGCTCAATGCAGAAAGTGGGAATGGACAAGACTGGTCCGCTGATAAACATTGAGCATCAGCTCATCACCTTTGTGCCTGGCGGCTGGGGAGGAAGATTTACCGACCCATCTTATCATGTGCCTGCCTTTTATGATGTTTGGGCAAAATATGCTCAGGACGGACGCTCTGAATTCTGGAGGGAATGTGCCCGTAAGAGCCGTGAGTTTCTGCACCGCTGCGTTCATCCCGAGACAGGGCTCACTCCCGACTATTGCAACTTCGACGGCTCACTGATGGGTGGCAGGGGTATTGTTGGCGATGCTTTCCGTTATGACTCATGGCGCGTGCCGATGAACGTCGCCTTAGATTATTCCTGGTCATGCCAGGACAGGGAATGGCAGCAGAACTATGCCAACAAGATTCAGAATTTCTTCTATTCGCAAGGCATTGACAGTTTCGTGGATCAATACAATGTAGACGGCACGCAGGTCGCTGACACGTTGCAGGCAGGAGACTATCCCAAGAACCTGCGCCACTCTATAGGACTGGTTGCCACTACAGCCTCCGTATCCTTGGCATGCACCCACCTCAAGGCCAGGGAGTTCGTTGACCGCCTTTGGAATGCCCGCCATGAACCATATCAGGACGGTTTCTTTGATGCCTATTACGACGGGTTGCTCCGACTCTTTGCCTTTATGCACTTGAGCGGGATGTATCGGGTTATCGAATAATTACATTTTGAATAAAAAAACATGTCTAAAAACTTGTAAGAAATAATTATTTTTTGTACCTTTGCGCTTGTAAAACCGATAAACTATTATAAACATTTATATATTATGAACTACTGCCACTCATATATAATATCAATATTTGCGTGTTTGTTACCAATCTCGGCCATAGCCCAGATTGAGCCGGATATAATCCGGCCAAGTGTCAATGCCGAGCAGTTCAGCGTTGCCGTAAAGGCTGATGCCGCGCTCAGTAACGGACAGCTGTCTCTGAACATACCACTTATGGAGCTCAAAGGCAGAGGCTACGACCTGCCAATCTCTCTTATATTTTATAATGGCGATGTTACTTTCTGTTCGGAGGCTTCCTCTATAGGATTAGGATGGGCTTTGATGGCTGGTGGTGTCATTACAAAGACAATAAGAGGCAAAGACGATCTTACAAACCGCACAGACAACAAGCATTTCACTGATTGTGACTATATAGTTAACAGGTATAAAGACTGGAGAAACCACGGTAGCTTTGTCTGCGATATTCAGACAGACCCCATGCCTGACGAATTCACATATTCGCTTCCCGGACATAGCGGAACAATTGACGTGTCTGTAAATGGCAGTACTATAAACAGAAAACTGTATCCTGACGAATCATACAAAATTGAGACCTCAGGCAAAGGGTACTGCATAACCGCTGATGACGGAACAAAATTTTATTTTGAAGATGCGGAATGTCGGACAGTCATCGATGCAAATAATGAATCTACATCGTGGTTTCTCACAAAAATTGTAACGACCAAAGGCGGAGTGTTTACATTTAATTATGCAGATGAGGAATATGTTGATCTTTCGACAGAAGAGAATGAAAGGTATTTTGAAAAATTCTGTACGAAAAGAATAACATCCATAGTCTCTGACTTTGGCTCTGTTGTATTTTCTTCTGTCAACAGAGACGACAGGGGCGGCATTGGCAACCGTTCGATAACAAAAGGTATGGAATCCAAGAGGATTAACAAAATTGAAATGAGGGATGAGAATGGTGTCTTTGTAAAAGGATATGAGCTTGACAATTCCGGTAGTTTTACTTATTCGTTTGCTCCCGATGACTCCTATTGGCTTAATTACAGGCATAAACTTTCATCCATTACTCAGTACGACGCAGAAGGCAACCGGCTTCCGCCTTATGAGTTCAGCTACTCATACAAATTTTCAAATTCAAGACTTGCGTCATTAACACCAAGCACCAATTCAGACGGTGACTATTTGCCACGTAATTCATGGACATCATACGTTGGATCTCAAGCTTATGTTGATTTACAAGCAAATGGTGATCCTTCATGTTATATGGCATATCCCAACACACCATATACCTACCTCGTAGGAATAACCATTAAGACGGAAAACTTTGCTTCAACAGCAGGCGATTTTTTTTGCCTTGCGAGTGTTAATTATCCCAATGGCGCTATAGAAGAATTTACATATGAAAACCATAATTATAGCAAGGTTAACTGGACAAAGGCTTCGTCTTTCCGCGCAGACAAAATACATGGAAAACGTATAGCCTCAAAGGTTCGCTACGGAACAGAGCTTACACAACAGACTGAGTATGTTTACAAACTGCATGATTCCAACTATAATGCCACGGGACCAAGCAGTGGCGTGATGACTAATCCAAGCATTCACTGTGCAACTTATTACACACCAGAATACGATAATAGACAATTAAAATATGTTGCTTCAAGAGTGACATCAGGAAAAGCCCTCAACTCCTTTATGGGGCCGCCTGTTTGCTATACCGAAGTTGAGGAGATAGAGAAGGATGTGTATGACAACATTCTAAATAGAACCATTCATTATTTTGAACCCAAAAGAGTATCACCCCCTGTTAACTATATTTTTCTATATTATCATAACGGAGGTTCATCACTTGCACCTAATTTGGTGGAGATTGGTAACGCTATCTACGGCACCAAAACAGGCTATACAGACGATATGTCATATTGCAACAATGATAATATGACATACATGGCATATCCTGTAGGTGAGTTTACCAGCGTAAGCACCATTGGTGACCAACCGCGGAAAGAGGTGCTCATCGGTAAAAACGGTAAAGTGAGAAGCGTAAGGAAGTATTCTTACTTTGTGGAAGAGAATTTCTCAAAATTTGGATATAAAGTGATTAGTGAGAATTTCTATATCCCACCTAGTCCTAATATAGACCACACTGTCAGCTGGATCAGTAGATCTGAATATAGACCACAAAGATTCCGCCTTAGCAGTATCAACACTACCAGCTATTATTATAACGGAAATACATGCGACTCTGTATGTGAGGAGTATCATGTGACTTATAGCAAAGGACGTGTCCAATACACGTCTTACACTCGCAGTAACGAGAAGAAATCAACCAATTATTATTTCCCTGGTGATATTTTGAACATTGTTGGCAACAGCTCGTCGCCCGCACTGGAAGCTGTCAACGGACTGATAGACAGGAATATCATCGCTGCCCCGATAAAGACGGTTATAAAGCGTAACAACATTGTCATTGGCGGCGAGTGTAAGGATTATCAGATGCATTCAGGCGCTCCTTTATTGAAATCAATATATAAAATGAAGAATTCCAAAAAGAATATCAATATTGCGCCGGCCATAAATGGTAATGAGATTAACTACAAGGCAGAATTATACAAGGAAGGAGAAATCCTGACATACGATGAATACCACAATCCAGAGCATATAAGGATTAAGGACTGTCAGGACAGAATCTATGTATGGGGATATGGCGGACGTTTCCCTGTCGCGGTTATCGACAATATGAGCTATGCGTCATTCAATGCCGACACAACATTGAAAACATTGTTGTCGGGTCTGTCTGCATTCAGAAAAATAGAAACGGAAGAAGAGTGTATGAGCTTAAGGAACGCCAACAATGCCATAAGAAACAGGCTTCCAGAAACTGCACATATAACAACCTACACTTACGATCCGTATTTTGGTGTCACTTCGGAAATTGATGACTCAAACTTAGGTATGATATACACGTATGACAATTTTGGCAGACTTTCTGCAAAATATGATGCGTATTACAAGAAAATAGAAGAATACAAATATAACTTACACCTGCAATGAAAATGAAAAATAAAACAATCCTTTTAACGATTACGGCACTGTTGCTCGCAGTCGGTTCTTTTGCCCAGACGGCGATAACCAGTCAGCACAACGGCTATCGTGACGGTGACAAACTGTATCGTATCATTGCCGACAATGCATCTCCTGGCGATAGAGGCGAAAACTGTGTGTGGGAGTTGCCTTCCATAAATAAAGGAGACAACTTTATCAGACAGACGATAAGCCTGAGAAATGACAGTCTCACAGTAGCGGAGGGTGATTTCCTGCTTCACTACATATCCACAGACAAAGAAGTGTCCATGTGTGGATTTCAAAACCGTGGCATGTACAGTGTACAGGACAGGCCTTTACAGGAATTGAGATTCCCGTTTGCTTACGGAGACAGTATTTCCGGCGCGTATTCACGTAAAACAACCTATTATGACATGTTTGCCATTGAGGGTGAGGGCACATGCTATACCGTGTGCGATGGTAGAGGTGTCCTTACCGACGGGAATGAGACATTGGAGGATGTGCTGAGAATCCACCATCACAACACAACGGTGTCGAGATACAACAAGGCGGATGGTGACAATGTTATCCCTGTTGTGTCCGAGGTTACGGAGGACAAATATCTCTGGTATTATCCCGGATGCAGATATCCTGTAATGGATACAAGAATCATAAGCTGCAAGTCAAATGGGAAGACTGTCTCTGACACGACGTTCACGTCTTTATATTTGCCGGAGTTGCAAGTCTCGGAGCTGGCATACGATGACGCAAACACCAGGCTTGCCGCCCAAAGAGAAAGCATTAGACCATCTTATGACCAGAGTGGCGATAATAATAACAGCGAGACACCGTTTCCTGTGAATATGTCTGCGTCACTCAAGGCTGACGGCATGGAAATCCTTTTGGACTACCTTGTTGCGGCCGATTCTGATGTGGCATTTTATGCATACGACATTGCCGGAAGACTCCTGGGACATATATCCCATGCCTCGCTCAATAAAGGTGAGCATCATGAGAAAATGCTCATTGAACGCAGGCCCGTCAATGGCATTGTTATGCTGACGATGGTTGCCGGCAACATGCAGCAAGTAGTCAAAGTACGTTAAATAATTTTGTATCATGACCATGAGTTTAATACGATTGAAATTATCCAGGGCATTATCCATAATGTCGGTATCTTTGTTGCTGTCATATACCAGCTCGTATGCCCAAAGTTCCTCCATGAACTATGTGGAGACAAAGACATATCTTGATGCCGCCGGCTCGTCATTCCTGAGACATATAGACTATTATGATGACTTGGGGTTTGTGTCGGAGACCGTTGACGTAGGACAAAACACCACAGGCACTCCATTAGTGAGTAAGACGGAATACAACACAATAATGAAACCATACTGCCAGTGGGGTCCTGTTCCTTCAACAGGTTTAGAGTTCCTTGACGATGTGTTTGATGAGGCAGAAACAACCTATGGAGAAAATCAACCATATTCCATGTACGAGTATGATGATTTCAAGGAGCTGTCACGCAGCAGTAAGCCCGGCGAAGCCTGGGAAGACCGTTGGGTGACAGTGACACGTTGCGTGGTTCCGGCAGGAGTGGTAAGGAAATATTCAGTCAGTTCCGACGGTGCCCTCAGCGATGACGGAACATATCCATACGGTGTGCTGACAAGCATCACAACCACAGACGAGGACGGTCGCAGCGTAACTGTATATTCCAATATACATGAGAACACGGTTCTTGAGCGTAGGGGTGCGGATAATGACACCTACTATGTTTATGACACCTACGGCCGTCTTTGCTATGTGCTTCCTCCAATGTGTCAGCAGTGCAGTACTGCCATGATGCCGAAATACTGGTATAAGTACACTTACGATGACAGGGGACGGTGCACGGAAAAGCAGCTGCCGGGGTGTGCTGCCGTCAAATACTGGTATGACAGTGCCGACCGCATACAGTCGGAGCAGGACGGATGCCTGAGGGAACGCTCACAATACCGCAACTACAGCTATGATGCGACCGGCCGCCTGATATTGCAGACCGTCAGTACCACACGTGGGGAAGCAACTCAGAACAATGCCGTGGCGGTGGAAGTGAAAAATTATTATGACGGCTATGCTTTCCGTTTGGAGCTGGGGCAGTTGTTTCCTGAGTGGGCAGATTCCATCAATGCCATATTGCCAACCGTGGAGGCGAGAAACAAACTTACCGCTACAATGCGCGGCACAAGTAACGGCAGCCGTTATTGCGAGATATACAGGTATGACATGAACGGACGTGTCATGTACACACTCAGCGCTTACGGCGACAAATGGATGAAGACAGCGCATACCACATATAATTTCGCTGGAGATGTGACGGGAATGGAGGAGAGAGTCTATACAAGCAATAGTAATATTTCTTTATTGGCGGGACGGAGAATATACAACTCGTACTATCCTTCCACGAGGCTACTTAAAAGAACGATGGTATCCAGCATTGACAGAAGCGGCGTTGGAATTGGGCAGAACATCAGCAAACCTACTTATGATGTTTTAGGTAATATAACCGGTAACGACCGTCCAGGGACAGCGGCGGACATGACTTATTCCTACGATATTCTGCACGGATGGCTTAAAGGCATATCCTCGCCAAGCGGCTTCAGCGAGCAGCTGCAGCGCGAGACTGCTGATAACGCACAGTACGCGGGCAACATCGGCAGCATGCAGTGGCGCAATGCCGTCAACGGTGAGCTGCACAAGTATGACTACACGTACGACGGTCTTGGACGGCTGACCGATTCTCAGTATTCATCATCTGTCAACGGCACAGACGGGCGTTTCGATGAGTCTCTGACATATAACAGAAACGGCTCCATCACCTCACTCTTGCGCAGTGGCATGAGGAATGACGGCACCTTTGGCGTTATCGACGACCTGTCCGTCAATTATGACGGAAACAGGCTGCTTAAAGTCACTGACGATGCTGAGTCCTTGAACTATAACGGGGCGCTTGACTTCAATGACGGTGCGGACATGACTGCGGAATATGAATACGACAGCACTGGCGCACTGACAAAAGACAGGAACCGGGGTATCACCGGCATCACCTATGACCTCAGTCACAATCCGCAGACTATAGTCATGAACGGCGGGCAGATAGTGAATGACTATACGTCAGACGGGCGGAAACTGTGCAGCACACAGTCAACGGGCATGACAACCACTACAGACATGTATGTCGACGGGCTGATTATCCGTAACGGTGCGCCGCTGACGTGGCAGTTCAACGGCGGCTATGTGTCTCTCGGAGCTAACAGTGTTCCCCAAAGCTGGAACTATTACATCACCGATCATCTCGGAAGCACGAGGATGGTTGTGGACAGCCAAAATATTATAAAGGAGACTATTAATTACTACCCTTTCGGAAGCGAGATGACAATGACGCCTCCTGCCCAGCTGACAAGCAATCCGAACTGGCAGCCTTACCGTTTTACGGGAAAAGAGCTGGTAAGGCAGAACGGTCTTAACATGTACGACTTCGGGGCAAGATGGTATGACGTGGCAGGGGTGCCGGTATGGACGAGTATGGATCCGCTGTGTGAGAAAAACTATCCCGTCACGCCTTATTCATATTGTAATGGTGACCCTGTGAACAGATTTGATCCAGATGGTTTGTTTACTGTATTTATAAATGGAATGAATCTATTTTCAGGAGGTTCTCCTGATTATTGGGGCAACTTTGATAAAAACCTTATGCAAAAAATACAAGAAATATCAGGACATGTGTTATATAGAGACGGCTCTATTAATGGTTTTTGGGGGTTAAACTTAATGAATGGTATAACATATTCCATGGCCATGTCAGGTCATAGAATGAAATCAAATATGTTTGCTGAAGATAGACATAGTTATGGTTATGCTCAAGGTAAATATGATGCAGCATTCATCGTTAGCCAAATGCAACGAAATAAAAAAGGTTTTATTACGGAAAAATTGAGACTTGTTACACATAGTATGGGGGGTGCGTATGGAAAAGGGTACGCACAAGCCATAGTTGATTATGCTTACAATAATAAGGATAAATGCGAAGGACTCGTAATAGATGAATATGACCTTGCTCCGTATCAAACAAATATGCAACAGGCTGTTTGGGGCGTTAATACTTATCAATGGTCACATGTTCATGATAAAATTGCAGGAAATTCATTAATCAGAGGTGCTGTAAGAATGACAGACAACTATATGGGAACGGATTGGTATAAGAGTCATACAATTGACAGTTACGAACAGTCAAATATAATAAATCAGATAATGTCATTGCCTCAAGGCGTATATATATTCAGTAATGGGGAATTTATCAAACAACAGTAGGAAGACCATAAATTTGATTGCCATTGTTATCTTTTTGTCGCATATTAATTCCATACCAATTTGGATATGTGAATCCGACAATATATGCTCAACATTGATAAATTTTACATTGCAATCAGTGATGTTGGGCGGAGTTATGGCATACATGTGGAAAAGTAAGTTCTTCTCTATACGTATATGGGGAATTTCTTATTGCATAGCCAATACATTATTGGCTCTCTTGCTAAACAATTACCTTTTAATGTCTGTAGTATATAATCTACAAGAAGATTTGCCTGTCTATAAGAATCCAATATATGGTGGAACACTTGGCTTTCTGTGTTTTTTATTAATGTGCTTCCTGTTCCTGCATGCATTCCTATCATTTATCATCGCCCACTATGACAATAAAAATGATATCAAACATAAAAGTAACAGATATTATTTCGCTGCTATTATAATATGTTTCTTTGTTGGTTTAAAGTTTCAGTCAGTAGCTATACATATATATCCCGATCCGTACAATATAAGATACATTCCGCAGCTAAAAACCTACGTCATCTGGGATATTACAGATTTAGGTTTGAGAGTAAAATTCTCGGATGAAAACACATTTAAAGATCCTTGCATAATGGATTTGAATTTTGATAATAACAAGTGTGTTCTAATTGATGTCTATGATAATGGATTGATAGGTATTGATTCTGTAGAATGCAATGTTGTTAGTACTGGGAAATATAAAATCTCTGATTATCATAACTTATCTGCAAAAAGCGGACAATGGAATACTTTATTTTTCCACAGAAATAACTTTTGTTTTAAATATTGTTACTTATGCAAGAGTATAGCCATTAGGAATCCCAATGTATGGTTGCCGTTTGAGATACCATTTCCTTATGAGTATGAAACATTTTTTTCTTCATTCTATAACTGAGCAAATGGTTTTATAGAGGAAAGTTATATTGAAAGTTGAATAGAAACTTATCACGTAACTATTCAGCGAATCCGCAAAATAAACAATATTGATAATCAACGTTTTGCAGATTTTAGCATCAGCTAAATCCATAGAAAAACTGCATTTTTGAGCAATGTATAAGACTGAGCCTCTCATAAATATCTGAAAGTCAGGAATGTTTTTCGCTGAATAGTTACAGTCACGATACAAAGTTATATTGAATGTTAAATAGAAACACAATTTAATGTAGGAGATTGGTAAAATGAAACATTTTGTAAAGTTATTAGTATTTATTGCATTAGTGTTTATAATGTTCTTTTGTTACAGATACTACATATCGTATCCGAAAGATAGAAATGTGACATCTGGTCATAAAAATATTAATCATTTACCTTCTTCTATAGATGTCGATAAGGGTAAAACCGGGAAAATCCCAGTTTTCAATCCTCCAACAGACGAAGAGAAAAGGGATTTTTATATGAGTCATGATGAAAAGGCATTTACAACTTTGATGGATTCATATTTTTATGAGAAGGTATATGGGGAAGGTCTTGTATATGCCATAATTGCAGCTAACAGGTTTGACATTCCCAGAGGAAACAGTTACGTTTATCTGTTTCTTACAAACTTTGGCACCTGTAAGGAACTTGACATACGCACGGAACAAATTGCAATGCATTATATAAGGCGCGGTATGTCGATGAAAGACGAAGATTCAGAGAGTATAATGAAAAATATGAAGCAAGATAACGCACAAGATAAAATGGGAAATGTGGTAACAGGAAAAAGAAACATTCTGCATTCACGAAGAGATGCAGCCAATGGCATTCTTGAAATAAAGAAGCAGGTGCTGAATGGCAATGTGAAATATTATGAGGCTTTAAAAGACTCGTTTAATAAAACGCCTTATCCTGAAGAATTCCTATTTTATTCAATTGTTATGGCGAATCGCTTTGACTATGTGCCTGCAAATTATGATGTATACAGAGGGTTAATTGATTCTTATTCCAAAAACAAATTAGGACACATGGATGATGAAACACGTAAGCTTGCCATGTCCTTTCTTGAATATGGGGCAAAAAAGGGAGACAAGAGGGCTATAATAGAACTTAATATAGTCAAACCAAATTGACTTGCGGAAGATAAAATTTGAAATGTATTTTTGCTTGACAATGAATAATGTTCTTAAATATAATAATATGATAACGGCAAAGAGAAGTTCCAATATACATGAGAACATGGTTCTTGAGCGCAATGGCATGAGGAATGACGGCACCTTTGGCGTTATCGATGACCTGTCCGTCAACTATGACGGAAACAGGCTGCTTAATGTCACCGACGATGCTGAGTCCTTGAACTATAACGGGGCGCTTGACTTCAATGACGGTGCGGACATGACTGCGGAATATGAATACGACAGCACTGGCGCACTGACAAAAGACAGGAACCGGGGTATCACCGGCATCACCTATGACCTCAGTCACAATCCGCAGACTATAGTCATGAACGGCGGGCAGATAGTGAATGACTATACGTCAGACGGGCGGAAACTGTGCAGCACACAGTCAACGGGCATGACAACCACTACAGACATGTATGTCGACGGGCTGATTATCCGTAACGGTGCGCCGCTGACGTGGCAGTTCAACGGCGGCTATGTGTCTCTCGGAGCTAACAGTGTTCCCCAAAGCTGGAACTATTACATCACCGATCATCTCGGAAGCACGAGGATGGTTGTGGACAGCCAAAATATTATAAAGGAGACTATTAATTACTACCCTTTCGGAAGCGAGATGACAATGACGCCTCCTGCCCAGCTGACAAGCAATCCGAACTGGCAGCCTTACCGTTTTACGGGAAAAGAGCTGGTAAGGCAGAACGGTCTTAACATGTACGACTTCGGGGCAAGATGGTATGACGTGGCAGGGGTGCCGGTATGGACGAGTATGGACCCGCTGTGTGAGAAAAACTATCCCGTCACGCCTTATTCGTATTGTAATGGTGACCCAGTGAATGCCATTGACCCGGATGGAAGAGAGGTTGTGGATAGGCTTTTAACCAAAAGCGTAGGTGAAGAAACAACAAAGCAAAAATACTTGCATAGCATACATGATAATGACAATGCAATTATACTAATGGCACATGGAACACCAGGTGGCACTGGCATTTCAATAGCAAAAAACAACATAAAACAAGATGAAATCGGTATGCCTTTTGATTTGGAACTATATTTAGATGGTAATAGTGAGAGATGGGGGGCAAGAAACCTGTCGCCAACAGATACGGAAATAATTCTGTTCTCATGTGGTACAGGTGTAAGTGGAGGACTTGCCTAAACCATATCTTGTGATGAGACTTTTAAAGATATAAAAATATATGCTCCTTCAAACGATATTTGTATATATCCAGACGGAACGTGTTCAATTGACGATGGCGGTGAATGGCGTGAGTATGTAAATGGAGAGCTTACAAATTCCTATTCTGGTTCTTTGGTTCCTGGGACAAAAGAATTTTCAGAAGCCCCCTATTGGGATAAAATGGGTAAAATAGAATTTGATTGGACAAAGAAATAAATAATATGAGAAAGATTATATTTTTGTCACTTTTGACAATAATGTTATGCTGCAAAAGCAAAACTGAAAAATCTCTGCCATTACAACAGAATATGGACAAAGGTAAGAATGAGATTCTGCTTGCGGAAGATAAAAAATCCTCAAGCAGTGATGAAAGTGCTGACTCAACAATTGGTGTCGTTTATCCTGACCCACAGGAAAAAATTCCCCCGACACAAGATGATATAAACCTCTTTATTCTCCAACGGGGAGAGAATTATCGGTTGCTGGAACGGAAGTTTGAGAAAGCCGACTATTGGGGTGAGTCTCTCCTTTATAAACTAATAGCTGCAAATAAGTTTAAAATAGTTGGGGCTAATTATGATATAGCATCCCTCTTATCAGATATTTTCTCCAAACCGGATTTCAGCAGACATTCAAAGGATATTGTTTTACATTATATTAATAAAGCGGAAAACACACCTTTTGGAATGAAGCAGATAGATAGATTCAAAAAAATGGAAAGAAAAGGGGATCCTTTATGGGGAGCAAACAAAAAGGGAAAGACACCTGTTGAAAAGCTAAAGTATGCTGTACTCAACGGAAACCGTGACAGTTATGACAAATTGAAGAAGGAACTATACGAGAGAAACGAGGAGGAACGATTGTTGGTTTATGCCTATTTGATGGCTTACAGGTACAACTATGACCCTGCAAGAAAAGATATTGTCAATGTAATTGAGAAAGCGTTTTGGAAATATGCTTTAGGGGAAATAGATGCAGAAACACAATATTTCATTAATAAGGCTACAGAAAAAGATCCTAAATAGTGACGGAAACTTAAAAAAGGAGAATTATGAGGTTGCTTACAATTATATCGTTCTTTTTAAAAGAAAGGGAAAGAAGTGAAATTTAAGGACTGTAATAACAATAACGGCATTAAAATAGATTGGGATAGCATACAATGGAGAGAATGGAGATGATACAAAACTGAATTATGATGAAAATAAAAAACCTGGTACGAAAGGATTCAAATATGAATAGACGCATTTATTTTAAGAGTATCATTTTCTGGTCGGTTTTTATATCGGTCATTATATCTTTATTTGCTATTGGATATGTTCCATTTTGCAAATTAGATACAGAGCAAGGTCCTGATTATTATCCGACTTTTGATTTATATATACAACGTGCCATGGCCTACAAAAAAAAGATGTATCTTTATAAAGGCAGGTCATTCAATGCGACTTGCCGCGATGGTGAAAAACTTACCGTACATTTAGGATGGGATAATTGTATTTATGCAAAAAAAGGGAACACTGAAAAGAAAATTCACGTTCAGAGAATATTCGGGACAAGATGGACAAATAAAAGAGACTCGGTCGAACGTGAGAAAGTTCCAGGTGGGGGCTATATAATTTGGTCTTATATAATAAGCGCAGATAAGGATACGACATTTTATGGAGTGAAATTTAAGGATATCAATGAAAATTATATCGTCATCTACAAACAAACTGACGATTTACCTTATGGCAGACAGAAATACGGTATCGATATAGAGATTGGCGATTGGAAATGCCAGTCAGGAAATGCCAGCTTTTTCGATTACTAAATAGACATGGAAGAAAGTTTAATGAATCAAATAGAAATTTGAATGATGTTCAGCAATATTAATAAACCCCTTAAAATTATAGTGAATGGTATGTGTATATTTACCATTTGCGGCATAGTTACAGGTATTAATGACCCATTACGTCCTATACCTGTATCAGAGCAAATATTAGACATTATATTGTTCGGCGCTTTTTTTTCTTTATTTTACGCTATAATTAACTCTATCGTATTCCTGTTTTTCCCAAAGCATAAATTAAACATCATAGAGTTTATAATTGAGTGTTGCCTGTTTTATAAATTACCAGGCTGCACACATGAGTTTTTATGGCTTATCGGCGGGCAACAGCCAACATGGTACAATGATATTCCCATGTCTGTATTTTTTGCTGTTGTGCTGATGATACTTTTAATGAATGTGTATATATGTGTGCGCAATAAGATAAAACAACGTTTTTATCGGATGCCCATATATGTTCTGCAAACAACAGATAATGCTGTGCGCAATCTGTTAGGTCACAAATACAATGTACTTGCACACATCTTATTACTTGCAAGGAAAACAGGCCGTATAATTCTATATGTGATTGTCGGCATGTTGGTCTTATACCTTATTGTTGTAATATCCTTATTTATATATGGATTGTATTATGAAACCCGCAAGATGACTTTTGGTCTATGACTGCTGTTGCTGATACTATATGGACTAAACACCAACAATTATGATATTAGAAATTTGAATTTGTAAAGAAACAATGAGAGTCTTTTTTATATATTTAGTATTGATTTTTTCAATATCCGTAAAAGCGGATGAAAGGGAACATCTGCTTGTTTCTATAGACAGCGTATTTATAGAATCTGTAAATTGGCATATTTTGCCGGATCCTCCTGCGACATGTATGACTTTTGAAGAATGTTTTGGGAATAAAGGAAAAATGATATATGTAAAGTTGACAACAAAGGAAATATCCATTGGGTAACTCTCGTACCTGATAAAGGTAATGAACTGACACTCTCTGACGAGTTGGCTAATAAATTGAACCTGATAATAACAAAGCATATAAAGTGGAACGAAATAAAGGAACGCATGCTCTCTGATTTCATAACGTTTAGTATTGTAGATTAGCTCTAACTTTGCAGTGCCAAAGAGATTGGTGAGTACTCGTTAAAAAAATCTCCCT
>JAUNSB010000086.1:0-18207 GCA_030539375.1 Prevotella sp. | reverse complement strand
CACTATTCATTCTTCATTTCCTTATTGGGAACTT
The DNA here is from genome assembly GCA_030539375.1 of Prevotella sp. Classification (GTDB taxonomy): domain Bacteria; phylum Bacteroidota; class Bacteroidia; order Bacteroidales; family Bacteroidaceae; genus Prevotella. The sequence continues at coordinate 18,173 of JAUNSB010000086.1, read as the reverse complement.
GTACGACAATATCATCAGCACAACGGCGATGATTGCCGGGAACAGTGAGAACAACGACCATACCATTGTCAACACAGAGTCGGTAATAGATGCCGGGTCTATCACAGTATTACCCATCTCATCAGTTATCATGCTTGCACCAGCCACTCCGAGCAGCATGGCTATCAGCGAGCCCGAGATGGCGGTGCCAAACTTCTGCGACATTGTGCCCGAGGAGAATATCAAGCCTGTGGCTGATGTACCGTATTTCTCGGTATGATAGTCGGCTACGTCAGCATACATCGACCACATCAGCGGTGAGTAGATGCCGATGCCCACAGAGGTAAGCACCACAAAAACTATCATCACCCAGATATAATCGGGACTCATCGGGATGAAGAAGAATGCCACGGATAATACCAAGCAGATTGTGGCAGCCCAGAAGAAAGCCATGCGCTTTGAGCCAACCCACTTGGTGAATGCGGGAGAAACACCTCCGAACACCATGCATGTAACCTCGCCGAATGCCATGAACACCGTGTAGTTGATAATCAATCCCTCTACGGTCACATTGCCATGCAGGCAGTATTCAAACATATAGCCAGCCACGGCATAGCGGAAACCGTTGAAGAAGTTTGTGCATACGGCAATGGCGGTCATATAGAGCCACGCCTTGTTCTTTACCAGGTCAACAAACTGGTGCATCGAGAATTTCTCGGCACGCTTTGGCTTAAGACGCTCCTTGGTGCAGAGTCCGCAAATGAGTGTCATCACAGCAGCGACAACGCCAAGAATTACACCGATAGTGGCATACTGGTGGGTGACGGTGCCGCCCACCATGTTCTGCAGATATGGGAACGACAGCAGTGTGGCAAATCCCATGGCGTATGCTCCCACCATACGGTAAGCCGAGAACTGGTTTTTCTCGTTGTCATCCTCGGTCATCACACCAAGCAACGAGCCGTAAGGCACGTTCACCATGGTGTAAATAGCCATCATCAGCAGATAGAGGGTGTAAGCATAGATGCGCTTGCCCACAGGACCGAAGTCGGGAGTGTAGAGCAATCCTGCGAACACCAGACCAAACGGGATGGCACCGAATATCAGCCACGGGCGATATGTTCCCCAACGCGACTGTGTACGGTCAGCAAGGCTTCCCATCACAGGGTCGGTGACAACATCGAACAGACGAGCCACGAGCATCAGCACCGCAGCATCGGCAAAAGTAAGACCGAACACATTGGTGAAGAAGAGCGGAAAGGCTATTGACATCACTTTCCATACGATACCGCCGGCAGCGGCATCGCCCAAAGCGTATGCTATTTTTTCTTTTATGCTTGCCATATTTTTTAGTTTTGAGTTACGAATTTTGAATTACGAATTGTTCTCGCTTCGCTGCGATGAAAAGTTATTCAATTATGAATTGACTGCATCGCGCTTTGCCTCACAATTCTTAATTTATCAATTGACTTCGTCGAACTTCGTTTCGTAATTCATAATTCGTAATTTAATTTGTTTTTTTCTACCAGTTTCTTTATTGTCTCCACGCTCTTGGCTGTCCATAAGCCATCCTCGGGAGTGTTCTTGCAATAGTCCACGAGCTTGTCGACGGTTGATACTGCCACATGCATACGTGTGTCAGAAGACGCATAATAGATAAGCACTCTGCCGTCCTCGTCGGCTATCCATCCGTTGGAAAAAGCCACATTCATCACATCGCCGATATATTCCTCACCCTCAGGCACGAGGAAATAACCGCCAGGTTGTGCGATGACCTTTGTAGGGTCTTCGAGAGATGTCATATACATATATAATACGTAGCGCAGACCTGACGCGCAGCCACGAACGCCATGAGCAAGGTGCAACCAGCCGTCCTTGGTCTTGATGGGGTGTGGTCCCTCACCGTTCTTCACTTCCATGATGGTGTGATAGTGGCGTGCATTGATTATCTTCTCCTCTGTAACCTCGGCATTCGTGATGTCATCGACAAGTGCCCAGCCGATACCGCCGCCGCTGCCCGTGTCGATAAATCCATCCTGCGGACGGGTGTACAAAGCATACTTGCCGTCTACGAACTCTGGATGAAGCACCACGTTGCGCTGTTGGCTCTTGGTTTTGAGGTCGGGCAGACGCTCCCATGTTTTCAAATCCTTTGTGCGGGCGATTGCTGCAGTTGCAGTTGCCGCACTGAGATCGCCTGGCTGTGAGTCATCATGACGCTCGGCGCAGAACACTCCGTAAATCCATCCGTCCTCATGCTGTGTCAGTCGCATGTCGTAGATATTTGTCGCAGGGATAGTGTCCTCGGGCATGGTGATAGGCTCCTCCCAAAAACGGAAATTGTCGATACCGTTGGGACTTTCTGCCACTGCAAAGAAGCTCTTGCGGTCGGCACCTTCAACGCGTACCACCAAAAGATACTTGCCGTTGAGCTTAATGGCTCCCGAGTTAAGGGTGGCATTCATCATTATGCGCTGCATAAGATACGGGTTGTCCTTTTCGTTAAAGTCGTAGCGCCACTCCAGCGGGGTGTGCTGCGCTGTGATTATTGGATATTTATATTTGTCATATATACCGTTGCCCCACTCTACTGGTTCGTTCTTACGTGTGAGCAATTCCTCGTGGCGGGCACGCAATGCTGCCACCTTCTCTGCAAATGTAGTCATGATGTTATTGTTTTTTTGATTGATTACTTTATATTTTTTATATCTTTTGCAAACAATGTTCTTTTATGATCATAGAGTTTGCGGAAGTCTGCAGCACACTCCTTGTCGGGAGCAGGTGCAAAGTTTTCTTCCTTTTGGTCCCATGCGTTGCGCCACAGCAACACATAGCTCATGTCGAACTCCAGCATTATGGGCAGCACAGCCGCTGTAAACCAGTCGCTTTGCGGAGTGTTGCGGTAGCCTGTCTCGGTAATGGCATACAGTTTGTTGCGGTCGCGGGCTTCCTTACGCATTATCTCACACTCCAGACGGATGTTGTTCATAAACTGGTCGTGTGTGCCATAACGGTAGATGTCAACGCCAAGCATATCCACATACTCGTCGCCTGGATAATATCTCATATAGCGTTCCACTGTTTCCTTGCTGTCGGCACCGGGAGAGTAGCTCCACGCACAATTCGTAACACCTTCTTCCTTGAGTATGTCGATGGTGTATCTGAACAGCTGCTTATACTGCTCAGGAGTGCAGCTGTTGCATCCCCACCAGAACCAGCCTCCGGTCATCTCATGCCACGGACGGAATATCACGGGTACAGCCTTGCCGTCGGTCGTCTTGAGGCTTTTGAGAAAATCAGCCACCTTCACCACCCAACTGTGGAACTTTGCATTCTGGGCACCGCCAGGAAGTGACGCCACAACAGCGTCGCCCTTCGGGTCCCATGCGTTCTCGCCTGTAGCCGGATTCCACGGGTGCCACGATATTGTCACCACTCCGCCACACTCATGCTGGAGTCTCACCTCCTTGCGGATGCGGTCGAAAGGCACTCCGTCGAGATTCTCCTTTGAGTCAAGCTCAAGTTTGCCGAGATCGAAGCCCATAACGGCGGGATAGTCGCCGCACACTTCCTTCATGTCACAACGTCCCTCATCCCATTTCCATGTTGTTCCGTAGACGGGAGCGTCCTGCATTCCCATCATCACTCCACGCTTCTGCAGTTTCTGCAGACGGTCGAGCAACTGTTCGCGCGGTGTTCCTTTGGCTGCCATTGCCGGCAATACCAATAACGTCATCATTGCTGTCACCGCAATTTTTGTTATATTTTTCATACACATTTTTATTTCTAATTAATATTCATCTGCTCCAACAGCCAGTTTTCCCACTCGTCCCACTGTTCCTGATACCAGTAGTGTCCTGTCTTCTGGTACAGACTGATGGTCTTGGGAGCGGTCACTGTATTATAGGTTGCCCATGCCGTAGTTGGCGGCACCACCTCATCGTTATATCCGAACGAAAACCAGCCATTAGCCTTTATTCTGCGGGCAAAGTTCACGCCGTCGTAGTATCGTGTCTGCTCTATCTTATTCTTCATCACTGCATCCACCTTCACAGGGCTGCCATAAGCATAGAAGTAGTGCGGCCAACCGCAAGCCACGCCTTTAAGCGATGCAGTGTGGTCGCACATGGCGGCGTGAACAGGAGCGTAGAAAGTCACACGCGGGTCGAGTCCGGCGCATACGAGCGTCAGCATTCCGCCCTGACTTGAACCTGTCACTCCAAGCTGCTTGCCGTTCCAGTCGGTACACTCTGCTATGTAATCAAGTGCGCGGATAGCTCCTATGAACACACGCTTATAGTGATTCTTATCGCGATTGTCGATGTTGCTCTCCCAATAGCCATCGAGAGCGTTGTTATGCAGGTCATCGTAAACACTCTGCTGCATGGTTACGGGAATACCGTGAATACCAATCTCAAGCACAATGGCTCCCTTGCCGGCAGTATAAATGTCGCCGCCATATGGGCGCACACCTGCACCGGGTACTCTCAGCAGTGCCGGATACTTGCCTGGCTTAACGGGCACGGTGAGTATTCCATATACCTTCATACCCCATCTCATGCTGTTGAAACTCACCTCATAGACATTCACCTCATTGGTGCAACGCTCTGGCAACAGCCGCTTTGTGGGATTGAGAGGCGTCTTTCGTGCCTCGTCAATAGCATTTTTCCAGAACTGGTCGAAGTCGGCAGGCATCTCTGTCGTGGGCACTATCTTTTCAGGTGAGAACCCCACGGTGCAGAGACCGTCATATTTCTTGCCGCCTACGGTGGCGGTAACCTTCAGCCTGTAGAATCCGGGAGTCTTCATTGTTCCCGTCCATTTCATCTTGCCGTCCTTAAGCACCACATCGGTCTTTTTCACCTCGGGATACATTTCCGAACCTGCCTCATAGCTGATTTGGGCGCCATCGAGGAGGGTGCCGCTTTTCAGCACCGCAACCTCGAAATTGGCTTTCTCGCCTGTCTTGTAGTTCCAGTCTTTATGGTCTGGAGTTACAACCACGCTAATGTTTTTGCCAATAATTTGCGCCTGTGCCGGTTTGCTTCCCAGCAAGCCGCATACACATAGAGTAAAAAATAATATGATATTGTTAGTTCTATTTCTCATATTTTGCAGTTTTTAATTCATTAATTACTTTTTCATCGCCCTGACAGCCTTTTGTATTATGGCAATGGTACTCTTGTCGCTCTTAAACACACTGTTCAGTCCCTGAGCCTCCTGCGCGGGGTCTCCTGTGTAGTCATCGCCCACCTGCCACTGTTCGTGCTTAGGCTTTGCGCTGCCGCCCCATCCCCAAAAGTTGCAACCGGCAAACTTGCCTCCGCTCTTGGCGTTCTTCACCACTGTGGTGAACACATAGTCGTAATATCCGTCACGTCCCTTGGTAGGGGTGTCAAGCGTAAACTTGAAGCCGTCGCGCGGATAGCCAAACTCCTCCATTACAAGCGGCTTGCCCAGACGGTCGCATATCTTCAGATGCTTGTTGATGTATTGCTTGGTGTTCTTTTTTGCACGCGGCAACTGCTCGATGAGTGAGTCGGCTTTTGCCCAGCTCCAGTTGTAGGGCCAGATGTGTATGTTACAATAGTCGATGTTCTTGTCGGCACAGATGCGCTCATACGACTCATAGCTCATCTCACATCCCCATGCACCCTCACTGCCTATGCTGATAAGGTGGTTCCGGTCGAGGCTGCGTATCAGCGCCGATGCCTCTGCGAGCCATTTCTCGAATGCAGGCAGCTGCCCGGCGGCAAAGGCACGGGGCTCATTGCCTATCTGCCAAGACATGATGGCAGGGTCGTCAGTATATTTCTTGCCTGTATATCGGTTTGTCCTGCCAAGGATAAATCTTACATAATCATAAAACAGCTGATGCGCTTTCTCACACGAGGCATATTTCGCCACAAAGTTCATAAATGCAGGATAACCGTCCTCATTTGGGCGCGGAGCCTTGCCTTCACCTGCGTGCTGCAGATAGAAGCCGTAGCCTCCGCTCCACTCCCAAGAATTGTTAAGATAGAGCACTGCCACCATCTCGCGCTTGCCCATCTCCATCAGCAGATAGTCAAGCCCTGCAAGGATTGTATCATTGTACACTCCCGGCGCTTCCTGCAGTGTCGGCTCAACCTTTGTCGTCACGCCGCGCTCACCGTCACTGCCCACAAGTATTCGCAGGTTGTCAATGCCCATTGCTTTAAGATCGTCGAGTTCCTGGCAAAGACGCTTGCGGTCGCCGCCCTGTCCCTCGCTGCCGAGTATGGCTCCATACCAGAAGTTTGTACCAATATAATAATATGGTACGCCTGCGCGAGAGAAATGTCCGTTCTCGACTTTTACAAAAGCCGAACTTTCTGCCATCATCGTACATGCAGAAATCATCGTGAGAATGGATGTAAATAGTCTTTTTAGCATTGCATGTTAGTTTTGTGTGCAAAGATAGTGCATTTTTCCCAAACAAAACGACATTTTTTTGATTTTTACCAACACTTTTCTCTACAACCGCCATTTTTTTGTTAAAATATGCACCTTTATAGTGTAAAACGAACACTTATTCTTGAAATCCATGCACTTATATTGCCATGTTCAACAACAGTTTAATTTACCTTACAAAAATAATTATCACTACCATTCACATACCCTATAGACAAATAATGCAAGTATTACAACACTATTTGTACTTTATATACCAATTATTGCAACATCGACAAAATAATGACAATTCGTAGAACTTACGTTAACTTTATGTCAAAATTTCCATTTCAGCTGAATATCAAGTTCGGTTTGCGACGAGCCGTCAATCATCTGCGTGCCACTACCGATGGTGCTGCGGTCGAAATAGTCAGTGACTCCAAGCTTTGCCGTCAGCGTGAGACTGTTCTGCAGCCGTACCTTTGCCATTAGCGTGTAACGGATACCCTCGCCATAGAATGACGGCACATAGAACGAATAGAGCGGACCGCGCTCGTAAACATACAGGCGACTATTGTAGGCATCACTGTGGAAGTAGGTTATTGAGCCATAAACCGACCATGCCGCTGTTGTGGCAAACTGAATTGGACCACTTAGCGTAGCCATTTGACTCACAGCATACCCCTTGTCGGTCTGCAAGTATTTCACCCTTACCATGTCTGCCTGAGTTTTCAGCGACAAACGCTCTAATGGAGTTACGGCCAATATTATCCTTGCACGGTGCTCACTCTGATTCGTGAGTGCCGTCTTATCCTCGTTGTCACGCTCCTTTATCCGCAGACGGTAGCGTGCCGATAACGACCAATATTCTTGTGAATATAGTGCCTGAACCATGTTATCACAGGAATGGGATGACTGTGACGCTTGCATCCGGGGCCATGCAAAATAGGCGTAGTCGGTGTATGCCATAAGGGTTAGACTGCGCAGACACTGCCAGCTAAGTCCGCCGTAAATACCGCTTTCGTTCTGCACCCGTCCGCCCTCGGCAAAGCTTCTGCCATGGGGAGTGGAGTAGCGATAGGAATAGAAACGCTGCAATAGCATTGCCGCCAAACGACTGGAGAAGTTGACGCTGAGACTGTTAATGGTGGCTATATGTCCATTGTTGTCCATGGCTGTCTCGCCGTTTACGGTCATTATGTGGTGGTTGTAACCGTAGCTGACGCTTGTGTTCAGGAAGTCGGTACCGGCAGGATAGTGGGTGCGGTAAAGGTATGCTGTGTTTGGTTGCAGCCGCCTGTCAAGGTGTGAGTATATTGCTGTGAGTCCCAGGTGAAAGCCGTTGTTGCGCCAGCTGATGTTGGCTCCGGCATCGCTCAGGCTTGTATTGTTTTTCTTTGTCATCTCCGACACCGTGCGGTGATAGCCCGATGTTACGATTGAGGTTATCGTGAGACTGTCCTTTGACAGTGTGGCGTCAACCTTGCGGTATGAGGCAAAGGCACTGACAGTGATATTGCTGTTGAGTCTGAACATGGCGGCACCTCCGCGGAACTTGTCCATGCCATACGACGACACACTGCCGCGTATGCCTGTTGACGCTCTGCCAAGGTTGGCTATCATCGACAGTTTGCCGAGACTGAAACATGAGTTGACCACCAGCCCCATGCCAAACGACATCTTAAAGTCGCCCAGCACAACGACATCGGCGCATCCCAGCTTCTTCAGTTGCAGATATGCACCATAGTTGTCATACCCGCCACCGTTACCGTTAGTGAAAAAGGGCTCACCGGCATCCTTTGAGCCGATGAACCCCAATTTCATATAATTGCCATAGTTGAATGTGTATCTCAGTGAGTGCTTATAGCGGTCGCCCAAGTATTTACCATCGCTTTCACCCTTGCGGGTGTATAGAGGCACCTTGCCCGTGGCTATAATCTCATGCTGTCCATACTTCAGTATCTTGCCTACGGACGGGAATCTGCCATCCTCATCGTCTGCGCCAAGATAGGTGAAACATTCCAGCAGTTTGCGTCTCGGAGTGTCGAGCGAGTTTATCATCTTCAGTTCGGCAAACGACCTGACGCTGCCGTACATATACAGATACTCACAAATGTCCTCTATCTGCGATGCTGTGAGAAACGGCATCTGCTCCAGGTCCTCCGCAGTGGCACGGTTGAGATTTATCGGGTGCTCTGCCATTTCGCACATCAGATTATAGGAGTCCTCCCATCCTTCGGTCTCCACATCGTCGATGAGGGCTATCTCGTTGTAGTACCTCAACCACTCGTTGTCCTGCTGCGCATAGGCTGTGGGCAATAAAGCCCACAGTGCCAGCCCCAATAAAACAGTTCTCACTTCAGTTCTTCCAGCATTCGCTTTATCACCACGCTTGCAGAGATTTCACGGTTTGCTGCTTCGGGTATAACAAGCGAATTGCTGCTCTCTATCACGTCATCGGTGACAATGAGTCCGCGGCGCACGGGCAGACAGTGCATGAACTTGCCGTTGTTGGTCACTGCCATGTGCTTGTCGTCGATGGTCCACGACATGTCCTTCGACAGTATCTTTCCGTAGTCCTCAGGATTGGTGACACCGGGGCAGCTCCAGTTCTTGGCATACACGAAGTCTGCTCCCTCAAGAGCCTTCATCTGGTCGTACTCCACACGGGCATTGCCCACAAACTTCGGGTCAAGCTCATAACCGTGAGGATGGGTTATCACAAGGTCAACATCCTCGGCGGCGTTCATCCATTGTGCGAATGAGTTAGGCACAGCCTGCGGCAAGGCACGGCAGTGGGGTGCCCATGTCAACACTACCTTTGGACGCTCCACAGTCTTATGCTCCTCAATGGTGATGAGGTCGGCAAAAGCCTGCAGCGGATGCACCGTGGCAGTTTCCATAGCGAATACAGGACGGCCGCTGTACTTCACGAACTGCTGCATCACAGTCTCCGCATAATCGTACTCACGGTCGGTAAGCCCTGCAAACGAGCGCACGCCGATGAGGTCGCAATAGCTGCCCATCACAGGGATAGCCTCAAGCAGGTGCTCGCTCTTGTCGCCGTCCATTATCACTCCACGCTCGGTCTCCAGTTTCCATGCCCCCGCATTCACGTCGAGCACAATCACGTTCATGCCTAAGTTCATCGCCGCCTTCTGTGTTGACAGTCTGGTGCGCAGCGAGTTATTGAAGAATATCATCATCTGGGTCTTGTTCTTGCCAAGATGCTGATACTTAAAACGGTCATTCTTTATTTCCTGCGCCTCGGCAAGAGCTTTCTTCAGGTCGCCGAGGTCTTCAACGTTTACAAATGTCTTCATAATGCCTATGTTGTTTTTATGTATTTTTTATTCTTCTTTCCAGTCATCAACGGTTCCTTTTTCCGATGAGAAGTTTACGCCTACTTTGTGAATGGTGCGCCTGTCGGTCAAATATGGAGTTGCATACCCTTTGTCGTTTATCTGCTTCAGGGCTGTCTCTGCATTACCGTTTAATTTAAACTCAAAGATGTACACATGCTCAGGGCATTCCACAATGCAGTCGATTCGTCCCTCGCTGGTTTCCTTTTCAACGTATGTATTGTAGATGCCTATCATCTGGAGAATGAGATAGAAGGTGTATTGGAAATAACGCTCACACTCCATGGCGTCATCCTTGCGCTGGAAACGGTAGGTGATGCCGGCAAGCATGGCTGTGATGTGTCGCATGAATGTTTTTGTGTCACCTGTCTCAAGTGCGTCCGAGACATCATTCAGCCATTGCGTATGTTGCATCTTGGTACTTTTAAAATAGCCGGAAACTAAAGCTGCCGTAAAGCCGCTTTGTACCTCTTTATTTGGAAAGTCCAACATGAAAGTGTTTCGTCTTGCATTGTATGCCTTGATAGTCAGGTAACCGCTCTGGTAAATCATAGGCAAAGGTTTTTCAACATCAGCACGGTAGTCAACAAACTCCTCTGGGCTATAATATCTTTTCACCAGTTCATTGATGTTTTCGTTAAAATGCTCCAACAGTCGCATTAGATAAGTTGGAGTGCCTGTAGAGAACCAATAGTCTTTTATTATTTGTTTGTCAAAACAGTTGAGCAGGCTGAACGGATTGAAGATATCCGTCATTCCCTCGCTGAAATGATAACCGTCATACTGACGTTTCAATGTCTGTATCATTTCTTCTTCCGGCACGCCTCTCTTTTCTGCAAGTTCCTTTATCGGTTCTGCGAAATACGAAAGCATTTCATCCTTAGTGATGCCGCACAATGCATCATAGCGTGCATCCATGCTGATGTCATTAGGCTGGTTGAAGCCGCTGAACACACTGACCTGCGAGAACTTGGTGACACCTGTAAGCAACACAAAGCGCAGGTTTTCGTCAGCATCCTTGAACACACTGTAGATGTTCTTAAGCAGCTGACGGTTGTAGTCTTCCAGTGAAATTTTTGTTCCGTCAATCTCTACGGTGAGTTTTGTGTCAAGCACATCCAACAATGGCTTGTCGTATTCGTCTATCAGAATCACCACCTTGCGCCCGGTCTTCATGTGGGCAGCCTTAATTGCATATTTAAACCTTCCGCTTAATGTTGTGTGGTATGGGGATTTGCCATATAAACTTTCCGCTTCAGCCACAAATGCCTCAAGCACGTTCTTCAGCTCATCGCCCTGCAAGTAGTTGCCGCTGGCAAAAGAGAGATGCAGCACAGGATGTTCATTCCACTCGGTCTCCAGCCGTTCCATCGCAAGACCGCGGAACAGCTCTTTTCTCCCTTGGAAATATGCCTTTAAAGTAGACACAAGCAAGCTTTTACCAAACCGCCGTGGGCGGCTCAGGAAGTACACCGTACCACTGCTCACCATCTTATGCACCAGTGCCGTCTTGTCAACATACACATAGCCGTCTTGTATGATGTTGCTGAATGTCTGTATTCCTATTGGGTACTTCATCTGATAATTTGTTGCTTATTTCCTGCAAAAGTACAATATTTTTTCGTAACCACCAAAACAAATGGTGGATTTTATCAAAAAAGATTTCTTACTTTATGAAAATGGTATAAATATCAAAAATGTAAAATGAAAATTTGCGGCTATCAAAAAAAATCTGTATTTTTGCAGATGAAAAGAAAAACTCTTTTAACATTCATTTCATGCAGTCTTTTTGTTCCATTAAGTATCTATATGAACGTGGACGTGCGCAAATATGGCATCGTCTGCCGAATGATATGGATATTAAGACACTGACAGAAAGGGCGAAGGCAAAGGACGGGAACGCTCTCGACACATTATACAGGATGTACTTTCCGAAGATGCTGGGACTATGCATCAAGATTGCGAAAGTGGATGAGGACACTGCAAAGGACCTTGTCCATGATGCTTTTGTGCTTGCCTTTTCATCGCTTCACAACCTTAATAATCCTGAGCGCTTCGGTGAGTGGCTGACCACGATTGTGAGGAATGTCGCCCTGAAATATCTGGAGAGAAAGGAGAAAATTCATTTTGTGCCTATAACGGAAGATGACGAGAACGCTGTTGACGGGAATGTGTCTACAGAGTCATTGCTGCAACAGCAGGAACTTATGAATCTTGTGGACAAGTTGCCCGAAGGCTATGGCAAGGTGTTCCGCCTTTATGCCATCGACGGTTTTTCTCATCAGGAAATAGCAGAGATTCTTGGCATAGAGCCTCACAGCTCTTCCTCGCAGCTGTCGAGGGCGAAGGCAATGCTCCGCAAGATGGTTGGGCAAAAGCGGTGGGCTATTCTGCTGCTCATGATTTTGACTATACCTTTCTACATTTTCTTTTTACGCGAGAAGTCATTATCGCAAAAGCAGGAAACGGCAGAGAAGAACAAGGAAAAATATGATAAGAGTGAAAAGAAAAACGAAGGAAATGTTGAGGAAGAAATAAAAATTGAGAATATAGTCCATGAGAAAATAGCGGCAGAAAATATGACTGTCGCAATGCCTGACACGATGCTGACATGTGATACTGTCAGTATGGAAATACATATTCCAGAAGAGCAAATTGCGGAGAACAAACGTGACAGTATTGAGTTTACCGACAGCATACAGCCAATGTTACAAATTCCAGATTTACCTGATTTTAACCTTGCAGCAGAAAAAACGAAGAAGAAACCTAAGAAATGGCAGATGCTTGCGGCAGGATCGCTCGGTCCGGCTTTGGCACAGAACATATATCGGCTTATGACAGCGGATAATGTTGGTGATACAGATGCTCCTTCCGTCCCTTCAAAGGTAAGCAACTGGGAAGACTACAGCCAAATCCTTAATTCCTCAAAGAATGACCACATGCCAAAGGACTCGCTTGCCCTGATAGAGATTGCCAACAACAACCAGGGCGACATTATTGAGCAGGAGTATTACGACCGCCCCGTCACCTTCGGCCTGTCCTTAAGCAAACAGCTGTCAGAAAGATGGAATGTTGAGACAGGACTGCAATACTCAATATTGAAGTCGAAGAGTATTATTGGCAGCAATGAGTATCATATTCGTAAGGATCAGAATATACATTATCTTGGCATTCCGCTCCGTATGTCCTACCGCTTTGCTGACTACAAACGGCTGTCGGTGTATGGTGCAGCCGGTGTGTCACTCAACATACCTATATATAATAAGGTGTATAGAAAATATATCGCCGCAAATATACCTCAAGATTCCACTGCCACACGTATATCAATAACACCGCCATTGCAGTGGTCTGCAAACCTCAGCCTTGGCTTACAATATCGTGTGTTGCCGAAGCTGACGCTGTATGTGGAGCCTACGCTCTATTGGTATATTCCTAACGGCAGCAGCACGCATACCGTCTGGACGGAGCATCCTTTCACATTCTCCGCGCCGTTGGGAATAAGGTTTACTTGGTAAAAACGAATCTCATGCAGTCTTTCTGATGGACATTGTATCTATATCAATGTAGTAACAATGAAAATCAGAATAGAATGTACGGAATAGAAGATTATCTTTATAATGGGATGCTGTTTATGAACAACATCATGCGCCCCCGTCATAAGATGCTTAGTCAGCTGATGATTTACGCAACCACCCAATGTCAGTCACGCTGCAAGCATTGTTCCATTTGGAAGAAGGCAGAGGAACATCTCTCTTTGGAAGATGTGAAAGCTATAGTGAGAAGTAAATGTGTGGCAAAGAATACTACAGTTGGATTGGAGGGCGGAGAATTCCTGCTGCATCCAGAGGCTGACGCCATCATGGAATGGCTCAGGGTGAATCATCCTTGCTATACACTGCTTTCAAACTGCCTTGCACCCCAAAAGGTCATCCGTGCAGTAAGAACATATCATCCGAAGCATCTGTATGTATCGCTCGACGGGAATAAGGAAACTTATCAGTGGATGCGTGGCTGTAACGGATATGACAAGGTTATAGAGGTGGTGGAGGCATTGAAAGACGAAGTGCCGGTATCGCTGATGTTCTGCCTGTCACCTTGGAACTCGTTTAAAGATATGGAGTATGTGATAAATGTGGCAAAACATTATAGCATAGACATAAGGATAGGCATCTATGGAACTATGGACTTCTTCGACACAACTGCCGACCTGATGGCAGTGGATATGGAGAATTATATGAGTCAAATTCCTGTCAACATCCATGACACTGACGAGAACTTCGACTTCGTGGCTCTCTACAAAGAATGGCGCAACGGTCACCTTAGGCTGCGCTGTCACAGCATATTCAGCGAACTGGTTGTCCACTCCAACGGAAATGTGCCGCTATGCCAGAACCTGGATGTCGTTTTGGGCAATGTCCATGAACATTCTTTAGATGAGATATTCAATGCCCGGCAGTCGGTCAAGCTACAGTGTAAATATTCTAATCAATGCAATAAATGCTGGATAAACTTTCACCGTAAATACGACATCATCCTGCTCCGTAATTTAGAGGAGATATTGCCCAAAAGGGTTATAGAGTTTTTCTATGGTAAATATCAATGGTCAGACAATAAAAAAGAATCCTATATACAATATTTTAGACGATGAAACAACTGATAGAACAATATAAACGGCTGCGCAACCGTCATAGTCTAAAGAATACTTACAACGGGGTCTTTGCCTTTGTGGGCATAGGCAACCACAGTACGGAAAACCTCTATCCTGTGCTCGACTATCTTCATGTTCCATTGAAATACATCTGCTGCAGGTCTGAGGATAAACTGCCGTTGATAGAACGGAAATGGAGAGGTATAAAAGCGACTGTTTCTCTTGACGGGATTCTTGCTGACGAGGATGTGAAAGGTGTCTTCGTCTCTGCTGCTCCAGCAGTTCATTTTCCCATTGCCAAGAAAATCTTGAAAAGCGGGAAAGCCCTCTTCATTGAAAAACCGCCGTGTCAGGACATCGTGGAATTGCAACAACTCATGAATATGGAGTGGAGTCTCGTAATGGTTGGTATGCAGAAGCGTTATGCCCCGGTCACAAAGATTCTGAAAAAACGATTGAAAAAAGAGACATTGCTTACCTATAACATGAGGTATCTCGCAGGCGGTTATCCAGAGGGTGATGCAATGACCGGCCTTTTTATCCATCCGCTCGACTTTGTTTGTCATCTTTTTGGCAAGGCGGAAGTATGCGGCTGTGAATATGTACAAGGAAAAAACGGACAGACCTTTTTGTTGACACTGAGGCATAAGGATGTCACTGGAATGCTGGAACTTTCTACAGCCTGTTCATGGCAGAATGCCATGGAGACACTGAGCGTCAACACAGAAAAGGGAATCTACGAACTGGACCAAATGGAAACCTTGACATTCACACACAAGCAAGGCTGCCTTTTGGGTGTCCCTTTGGAGAAGGTGCTGCGACGAAGCACAATAACCGAGGTCCTTTTCTCCCGAAATAACTTTGTGCCGACGATGGCCAATAATCAAATATACACCCAGGGCTATTTTAACGAAATTAAAAACTTTGTGGAGACTGCGCAAAACGGGAACTTGCCCAACAGACTTTACGGTTTCAGCTCTATGCACAATACATACAGTTTGATAGAGGCAATAGAGCAAAAAATATAGTGTCGAAAGGATGGGAAGAGGTAATTGAAGGGCTAAATTCCAATCATTAAGCCTTCCTGCTTACAGGTTGTTTTTATTCTCATGCAGTCTTTTCGTTATATCAGTATCTATATTGATGTAGAAATTAATAAAACGAAAAGTCATGCAAGAGCGTCATAAAAACAGGCAGCAGTATTTCAAGGAACTGACAGAAACGAGTAGAAGACATTTTATTCCATATATTCAAAAGCATTGTGCTATAAAAGCAGGTATGAATGTATTGGAGATAGGATGCGGTGAGGGTGGCAATCTGCTGCCGTTTGCAGAAATGGGATGTAATGTCACGGGTGTGGACATCGCTGCTTATAGAATCGAGGAGGCAAGGTCTTTCTTTGAGATGGAGCAGATGAATGGCGAGTTTATTGCGGAGGATATTCTCAACTTGAAGCATTTAGAGCACAAATTCGACATCATAATTTGCCATGATGTATTTGAGCATATAGACAATAAAAAGTTTTTTCTGAAAAAATTGAGTGAGCTTGTTTTGTCACCCCAAGGCGTTGTGTTCATGGCATTCCCTGCATGGCAGATGCCGTTTGGCGGACATCAGCAGATTTGCAGGAGTAAGATATTATCACGTTTCCCGTTCATTCATCTTATTCCGGCATCCCTTTATCGCTTGTTCTTGAAGTCGTTCGGGGAAAGCGATGGCTGCATCTGTGAGTTATTAGACATTAAACGCACAAAAGTCTCCATAGAATCTTTTGAGCGTCTTTTACGCCAATCATCTTTCAAAACAGAAAACCGCCAGATGTGGTTTATCAATCCACATTACGAGATTAAGTTCGGACTTACTCCCCGTCGGCTTCCTGCGATGATTTCCAATATCCCATATCTAAGGAACTTCTTTTCCACAAGTTGTTGGTATATGTTGGAGTGCAAATAGAGAAAGCTAAAACGATGAGTTGATTTAAAAATCAACTCACCGCTGTGCGCCGCTCTGCTAAATACATGCCAGTCAGTATGCAGGCTGCGCCTAACAGGAAGTATACCGTTATCCTCTCTCCCAATATCAGCGAGGCAGCCATCATGGTGGTGATTGGGTTGAAGTACACCCAGTTGGTGGCTTTCACCGCCCCTAACTTGGAGATGCACCAGTTCCATGTGAGGAAACACACCATGGATGCAAGGCAGCCCAAGAAGAGCAGGTTGCCAATCACCGCAGGCTTTAGGAATATTTCCATCGGTGGCAATCCCGGCTCTAGAATATAATAAGGTGTAATGGTGAGCACTCCATAGAAGAACACTTTTCTTGTGATGAAGGCGGCGCTGTAGCGTTCCGACACCATTTTCATCAGCAGGGAGTAGACAGCCCAGCATATACATGCGGTAAACGCCAGGGCATCGCCAACAGGTGAGAGATGAAGCACAAAACGTCCGTTGAGCACCACAACACCCATGCCGACAAAGGCAAGCAGCGACCCTAAGAGCTGTACTGTGTTGATACGGGCTGACTTATAAAACATCCTTACCAGCAATGTGGCGAAGAGCGGACAGGAGCATACTATGAGCGAGGTGTTTGTGGTTGTGGTGAAGTTCATAGCCTCATTCTCACTCAGAAAATAAAGCGAGCCGCCGGTAATGCCGAGCAATGCCATCAGTCCTTCATCACGCCAGCTGTCGGCAAACAGCCTCTTATGACTGAATGCCAACATCAATATATATGCAATCGCAAACCGCAGTGTGAATATCTGCGCCGGCGATAAACCGTTAATCATCAGCACCTTTGTAGACACAAAGGTCGTTCCCCATACGCACACCGTCAGGAATGCCACGAGATGATATATAAAATTGCTTTCCTTATTCATATTACACTAAACGTTAAACACCAAACACCCATCACTAAACACTGAACACTCAACACTAAAACAGCATTCCTGTCATTCCAGCTTGCTCCGCCGCTTCCACATTCGCAATGCTGTCGTCAACAAACAATGTCTCGGCGGCATTTATCCCGGCATCATCAATGAGATACTGGTATATCCGCACATCAGGTTTCAGCATTCCTATCTCGTATGAGGCATAAATCTTGTGGCAAAAGGCATCGAGCGGCTGCCCCTCGGGAGTGAACCGCGGACTTCGTGCCCACGACATCATAAAGGGATTGGTGTTGGTGAGAATATACACACGATAACGCTCTTTCAAACGAAGAAGCATGTCGAGACGCTCACGGGGAACGTCGGCAACATAGCCTGTCCAGCCCTTCACCACATCATCGAAGGTTATCGTTCTGCCGCAATGACCGCTGAGCCATGAGCAGAACTCGGCAGCTGTAACCTTGCCGCTCTCAACATCGTAAAACATTCCCTTCTGATGGTGCTTCGACAGCAGCGCATCGGCATCGCCTACGCCAATGCTCTCGAAAGCACGGACGGCACGCTCGCGGCTGCTCACCGTTATCACTCCTCCAAAATCAAAAACAAAGTTCTTAATCATTGTCTATCCTCCGTCTGTAATTTTCCACTTATTTTTTGTGCAAAGGTAATCAAAATTTTGCAAATCCGGTTATTGGGCATTATTTTTTTCGACAACTTGCCATCGCTTTTCAGTAATTTGCCATTTGCAGATATACATGAGTTATGTTAACGTCCTACACGTGGCACGTCACACCCCTATACCCCTGAAACACCGATAAACACAGGGATTGTGCGGGAGGGTGTGTCATAAGTCTATGGCGCACCCTTTTCGTTTTTTCTCCTTTTCCCA
>JAUNSB010000085.1:0-18546 GCA_030539375.1 Prevotella sp. | reverse complement strand
CTTTTATCTTAAGATACTTGGTCATTTATCTTAAGATGCTTGCTCCACTGTTATTTAAACAGTTTCGGCAGTTCCCTCTTCTGTCTTAAATATCCGTATCAAACAGACCTCTGTCTTTTAGTTTTTTAATCTCCTTGTCAAAGTCCGACAGATATTCCCTATCTTGTATTAGCCTGTATTTGTCATACTCGGAGTAAGCCTTTGTCTGGGCTTCTTCCGCCGATATGCTTCCTGCGTGTTGCAATATCTCATAGTCATTGAGGGAAAGGAAACTGTCCAACCGTTTTTTCCAGTCTTCCATCGTGGTTGGCAGATGACGTTGCGCACGCATTTCCGCCACATCAAGGAAAGCCGTGGAAAGCCGCTCCAACTGCGATTATGGCATCAAGATTATACATATTAGTATTATAGTCTTTGCCGTCATTTGCTGGCTGAAATATTCTCTTGCCATTTGCACCTGTGGTTTCTTACTATCGGCATTCTCTGCTACAATCATGCAAGCCATTCGGGAAAGATGCAGGTTCTCCACCTTTCGGAATGTGCCGGAACCCAAGCGAACCATTTCAACCGTCTGGTTAAAATGGTCGTTCACGTCCATTCCTTTACTTTTAGCCACCTCAATAGCTTTGCTTATGACACGGCTGAACTTCTGATAAGTGCTGTATCCCATTGCCGCATACAGCTCTCTCGAAGTCCAGTACTCTTGTCGTAACTATGATTTTCCACCATGCAGAAGCGGGTGAACCCTATTGTTAAAGGTTCACCTTTTGGGGTGAATGGTGAACCCTTGGTATAAAGAACTTTGTATAGACAGCGCGTGCGTTTAAAGAATATAAAGAAAGTATAAATCAATGTGTTATGTAACGTTTTTAACATAGTTTTAACACGAAGGTTAAACATAGGGTTCACCCTTCACCACCGCATAATGTGTTAAATTGTCTTTATATGTTAACATTTGAAATATACACATAAGCAGTGAGAATTATCAACAGCTATATTTGGATATTCTATTAAGCGTTTTCAGAAACCAAAATGCAGCATTTACGAATCTGAATGTAGCTTTTACGAGACTGAATGTAGCTTTTACGAATCTAAACGACTCGTTTGAGCACCGCAAGTCTTGATAAAAAATAATTATGTGGCTGAAAAAAACGCTTTTATTTTGTAATGTGAAAAAAAAGTACTAACTTTGCAACTTTAAAGAATAAAAACTGAAAAAACGGAAATAAAACAAGACGTTATGAACATATTGATAACAGGCCATAACGGCCAACTGGGTAACGAGATGCGGCTGTTGCAGGGACAGCACGCTGAACATAAATGGTTTAACACCGACGTGGCTGAGCTTGACATCACCAACGAGCAGGCTATCAACGAATTTGTGGAGAAAAACGAGATTGACGGTATAGTAAACTGTGCCGCCTTCACTGCCGTGGACAAGGCTGAGAGCAGCGAGGACCTGTGCCGTCTGCTCAACGGAGTGGCTCCGGGCTATCTCGCAGCAGCCGTGGAGAAGCGCGGCGGATGGATGATACAAGTGAGCACCGACTATGTGTTCGACGGAACCGCCCACACACCCTACACCGAGGACATGCCGACATCGCCCAACAGCGTCTACGGCAGGACCAAACTCGAAGGCGAGCATGCCGTAACGGCAGCCTGCAAGCGCAGCATGATAATACGCACGGCATGGCTCTACAGCCGCTTCGGCAACAATTTCGTGAAGACAATGATACGCTTAGGAAATGAGAAACCGGAATTAGGAGTGATATTCGACCAGATAGGCACCCCTACCTACGCCCACGACCTTGCCGTGGCAATAATGGCAGCCATCGACAAGAACATTATACCGGGCATCTACCACTTCTCGAACGAGGGAGTGATAAGCTGGTATGACTTCACCAAGGCGATACACCGCATTGCCGGCATAACAAGCTGCAAGGTTCGTCCGCTGCACACCGCAGAATATCCCACGCCTGCCGCACGCCCTGCCTACAGCGTGCTTGACAAGACAAAGATAAAGAACACCTTGGGCATTGAGATTCCATATTGGGAGGAGTCGCTTGAGAAGTGTATAAAGGAGCTGATGAATAGTTAGGAAATGTAGGAGATGTAAGAACTGTAAGAAATGCAGGAATTGATTTCATCGAACTTCATTTCATAACTCGTAATTAGTTCGCAAGCTCATCAGCTTCGCAGTCAAAATTCCTAACTCACAATTCGTAACTCACAATTCGTAATCGCAGCGAAGCGAGAACAATTCGTAATTCGTAACTCATAATTCGTAAATAAAAATATGAATAAGGAAATAGAAAGAAGACGCACATTTGCAATAATATCGCACCCTGACGCCGGTAAGACCACACTGACTGAGAAGTTCCTGCTGTTTGGAGGACAGATACAAGTGGCTGGAGCCGTAAAGAGCAACAAGATAAAGAAGACTGCCACCAGCGACTGGATGGAGATAGAGAAACAGCGCGGTATATCGGTGAGTACATCGGTGATGGAGTTTGACTACAGGGACTACAAGGTGAACATCCTCGACACCCCGGGACACCAGGACTTTGCCGAAGACACCTTCCGCACCCTCACCGCCGTAGACTCGGCGATAATCGTGGTGGACAGCGCAAAGGGTGTGGAGACCCAGACCCGAAAACTTATGAACGTGTGCCGTATGCGCAACACTCCCGTGATAATATTCATCAACAAGATGGACCGCGAGGGACGCGACCCGTTTGACCTGCTCGATGAGTTGGAACAGGAGCTGGGCATAAAGGTCCGTCCGCTGTCATGGCCAATCAACCAGGGACAGAAGTTCAAGGGCGTATATAATATATATGAGAACAAGCTCGATCTGTTCACTCCCGACAAGCAGCGAGTGACGGAGAAGGTGGAGGTGAACATCGACAGCGAGGAACTCGACCGCCACGTGGGCGAACAGGATGCAGAGAAACTGCGCGAAGACCTTGAACTGGTGGACGGAGTTTATCCCGAGTTCGACGTTGAGACCTACCGCACAGCCGAGGTGGCACCGGTGTTCTTCGGTTCTGCGCTCAACAACTTCGGCGTGCAGGAGCTGCTCAACTGTTTTGTGGAGATTGCCCCAAGTCCCAAGCCAACCAAGGCAGAGGAGCGTGAGGTAAGTCCCGAGGAACCAAAGTTCACAGGCTTCATCTTCAAGATAACAGCCAACATCGACCCTAACCACCGCTCGTGCATCGCCTTCTGCAAGGTGTGCAGCGGAAAGTTCGTGCGCAACCAGCCCTACCTGCACGTGAGAAACGGCAAGACTGTGCGCTTCTCATCGCCCACGCAGTTCATGGCACAGCGCAAGAGTACCATCGAGGAGGCTTGGCCAGGCGACATCGTTGGTCTGCCCGACAACGGAATATTCAAAATTGGCGACACGCTCACCGAGGGAGAGCAGCTGCACTTCCGCGGTCTGCCGAGCTTCTCGCCCGAGATGTTCAAATACATTGAGAACGACGACCCGATGAAGGCAAAGCAGCTGCAGAAGGGCATTGACCAGCTCATGGACGAAGGTGTGGCGCAGATGTTTGTCAACCAGTTCAACGGCCGCAAGATTATCGGCACAGTGGGACAGCTGCAGTTTGAGGTTATCCAGTACCGTCTGGAAAACGAATACAACGCCAAGTGCCGCTGGGAGCCGATACACCTCTACAAGGCATGCTGGATAGAGAGCGACGACGAAGCCGAGCTTGACAATTTCAAGAAGCGCAAATACCAGTATATGGCTAAGGACAAGGACGGTCGCGACGTGTTCCTTGCCGACAGCGGTTATGTATTGTCAATGGCGCAGGAAGACTTTAAGCACATAAAGTTCCATTTCACAAGTGAGTTTTAGAAAATGAAGAATGAAGAATTGGCTGCGCTTAGGTGTCGCGGTGTTATAAAAAGAAGAACTAAAGATTAACTTCGTCGATTTTGCAATTCTTCATTCTTCACTCTTCATTCTTCATTAAATTTTAAAAAATATGACACAACAGGAAGACATAAAGAATGCAGTGGAAGTGCTGCGCAAGGGAGGAGTGATACTCTACCCCACCGACACAGTGTGGGGAATAGGCTGCGACGCAACAAACGCCGAGGCTGTGGCACGGGTATATAAGATAAAGCAGAGAGACGACTCGAAGGCGCTGATTTGTTTGGTGGACAGCGACGGCCGCCTGCAGCGTTACGTGCGCCAGGTGCCCGAGGTGGCATGGCAGCTGCTCGACTGCGCCGACAAGCCAACAACGGTAATCCTCGACGGAGCGGTAAACTTAGCGGAAAACCTCATTGCCGACGACGGTTCGATAGCCCTGCGCATCACAAAAGAGACATTCTCCAAAGAGCTGTGCTACCGTTTCCAGAAAGCAATCGTCTCCACATCGGCAAACATCAGCGGCGAGCCCACGGCACAGAACTACCGCGACATCGCGCCCGAGATAATCGAGGCGGTGGACTATGTTTGCTTCACCCGCCGTCAGGAGCATCTTCCCCACAAGCCGTCGAGCATCATCAAACTTGGTATGGGCGGCGAAGTGGAAATAATAAGAAAATAGTAAATGATAGAACGATTTTTTGAATGGCGCAAAGCCAACGTAAGCGACAAGGTGTTCTTCGTAATCCTTGCGCTCATCATCGGCTTCTTCTCAGCCGTGGCGGCATACGTGCTCCACGGCTTGATACACCTTATCCAAACGCTGCTCACCAGCTCGTTTGCAAAGGGCAGCGCCAACGTGCTGTATCTTGTGTTCCCCGTGGTGGGAATATACATCACATCGCTCTTTGTGCGCTACGTGGTGAAGGACAACATCAGTCACGGCATCACGCGAATACTCTATGCCATCAGCAGCAACAAGAGCAGGCTGAAGGCACACAACTGCTGGTCGTCGGTGATAGCGTCAGCCATCACCATCGGCTTCGGCGGCTCGGTGGGAGCCGAGGCTCCTATCGTGCTCACTGGCAGCGCCATAGGCAGCAATCTCGGTCGCGTGCTCCGTCTCGACAACAAACAGCTGATGATGCTCGTGGGCTGCGGTGCGGCAGGAGCCATCGCCGGCATTTTCAAGGCACCTATTGCCGGACTGGTGTTCACGCTTGAGGTGCTGATGATTAACCTGACCATGGCATCGCTTCTGCCAATCCTCGTGTCGTGTGTCACCGCCACGTGCTTCACCTACATCTTCAGCGGCGACACTGCCCTGTTTGCATTCCACCTCGACTCCTACTGGGGGCTCGACCGCGTGCCTGGCTACGTGCTCCTTGGCGTTGCCTGCGGACTGACAAGCCTTTATTTCATCCGCATGATGGGCGTGTGCGAGGGATTCTTCCAGCGATTTGCCGACCGTCCCTACATTAAGTTGGCGGCAGGCGGTCTGGTGCTCAGCTCGCTGATATTCCTCTTCCCGTCGCTCTACGGCGAGGGCTATCACGACATAAACATCCTGCTCAACGGCAGCACACAGACCGACTGGAGCTCGGTGATGAACCGCTCGCTCTTTGCCGACAGCACATCGCTGCTGCTCATCTACATCGCCTTAGTCATCCTCACCAAGGTTGTGGCGACATCAGCCACCAACGGTGCAGGCGGCTGCGGCGGTACGTTTGCGCCAAGCCTATTCATAGGCTGTTTCACGGGCTTTCTCTTCTCACGCATCTGGAACGAATACGATTTCGGCACCTATCTACCCGAAAAGAACTTCGCCCTGCTCGGCATGGCTGGAGTAATGTCGGGAGTGATGCACGCTCCGCTCACGGGAGTGTTTCTCATTGCCGAGCTGACGGGAGGCTACAGCCTGTTCATGCCGCTCATGATAGTGTCGGTTAGCGCCTATCTCACCATCAGCATCTTCGAACCCCACAGCATCTACGCCATGCGGCTGGCGCGCCAGGGCAAGCTGCTCACCCACCACACCGACAGCTCAATCCTCACGCTGATGAGCCTTGAGAGCGTCATCGAAAAACGCTACACCATCATATCGCCCGACATGGAGCTGGGCACTATTATAAATAAGGTGACAAAAAGCAAGAACTCCATCCTGCCAGTGCTCGATGCCGCCGGCAACCTGCTCGGCGAGATTGACATCGTGAAGATTCGCCGCGTGGTGTTCCGCACAGAGCTTTACCACCACTTCAAGGCGTCGCAGCTGATGACAGAGCCTGCGGCGGTGCTGAGCGAGCGCGACCCAATGACCGACGTAATGGCGACATTCGACCGCACCCACGCCGACCTGCTGCCCGTGATGGACGGTGACAACCACTTCCGCGGCTATGTGTCGCGCCAGCGCGTTTACAGCATGTACAGAAAGATGGTGGCGGATATGAGTCAGGAATAAAAAATATATGATTAGAGAATTTCAGATAAGAGTGCTGCCGCAGATTGCAGCAAACGAGAACAGCATAAAGGAATACATAGGCAGGGAGCAGGGCATTGACACCCGCACCGTGAACGCCGTGAGAATACTGAAGCGCAGCATCGACGCGCGGCAGAGGCAGGTGTTTGTAAACCTCAAGGTGAGGGTGTACGTAAACGAGATTCCAGCTGACGACGAGTACACGCCGACGGAGTATCGCGATGTGCACGACCGTCCGCGAGTGATTGTGGTGGGCGAAGGTCCCGGCGGACTCTTTGCATCGCTGCGCCTCATTGAGCGCGGACTGCGCCCCGTTGTGATTGAGCGCGGCAAGGACGTGCGCCAGCGCAAGCTCGACCTCAGCGCCATCACCAAGACGCAGAAGGTGGACGGCGAGAGCAACTACTGTTTTGGCGAGGGAGGAGCAGGCGCATACAGCGACGGCAAGCTATACACCCGAAGCAAGAAGCGCGGCAGCACGGAGAAGATTCTCAACGTGTTCTGCCAGCACGGAGCATCCACGGCAATCCTCGCCGACGCACACCCTCACATAGGCACCGACAAACTGCCGCGTGTGATTGAGAACATGCGCAACACCATTATCCGCTGCGGCGGAGAGGTGCATCACCAGACACGAATGGACCGCCTGATTCTAAGCGACAACACCGTGGTGGGCGTTGAGTGCACCAACCTACTCACGGGCGGCGAGGAGACTTACCGCGGGCCGGTGATACTTGCCACGGGCCACAGCGCGCGCGACGTATACCGCTATCTGCACACCGCCAAGATTGAGATTGAGGCAAAGGGCATTGCCGTGGGCGTGCGCCTTGAGCATCCCTCGGCGCTCATCGACAGCATACAGTACCACTCGCGCCAAGGACGCGGCAAATATCTGCCTGCCGCCGAATATTCGTTTGTCACCCAGGTCGACGGGCGTGGAGTGTATTCGTTCTGCATGTGTCCCGGCGGCTTTGTGATTCCTGCCGCCACGGGACCTCAGCAAATCGTGGTAAACGGCATGAGCCCCAGCAACCGCGGCGGTCAGTGGAGCAACAGCGGCATGGTGGTGGAGACCCGTCCCGAGGACATCGCCGGCGACAGTCCGCTGCGCATCATGGAATGGCAGGAACAGATAGAGCGCGACTGCTGGCAGCAGGGCAACATGAAGCAGACGGCTCCGGCGCAGCGCATGGCAGACTTTGTAAACAAACGACTGTCATACGACCTGCCCAAGAGCAGCTACGCGCCCGGACTGATATCCTCTCCCCTACACTTCTGGCTGCCTCAGCAGATTGCCGGCCGCCTGCAGGAAGGTTTCAAGAAGTTTGGAAAAATGAGCCACGGCTTCCTCACCAACGAGGCGCTGATGATAGCCGCCGAGACGCGCACATCGTCGCCCGTGCGCATCGTCCGCTCTCCCGAGACGCTGATGCACGTCACAGTGAGCGGACTGTTCCCCTGCGGCGAGGGAGCAGGCTATGCCGGCGGCATCGTGAGCGCCGGAATAGACGGCGAACGCTGCGCCGACATGTGTGCGGAATATCTGGCACAGTTGCCCTAAATATAGCTTTCGAGGAATTTCACGCAACCCTCCACCCTGACGCTGCTGGCGGTGGCTGGCAGAAGCAGCGTCTCTCCGGCGTTGAGCGAGGTCTGTTCGCCGTTTTCGTCGGTGAGCGTTGCGCTGCCCTCAAGGGCTATGAGGATGACGAAGCTGTCGAGACTGCTGTAGTCGAGCGTCACGGGCTGGTCGATGTCGTAGACGCTGGTGGTGAAGTAAGGACACGATACGAGGCGCGCGCCCTGGTTTTTCTTTGCCGGGTAATTTGTGCGGTAGTCGTTCTCCACGGTGTAGTCGATGCTCTCGGCTGCCTCCTTGGTGTGCAGTTCGCGCAGATTGCCGTCCTTGTCGCGGCGGTTGTAGTCGTATATGCGGTAGGTCACGTCGCTTGTCTGCTGAATCTCCGCCAGCAGGCAGCCCGCCCCGATGGCGTGTATTCTGCCGGCAGGCAGGAAGAAGCAGTCGCCCTCCTTCACGCTGTATTGCGCAATGGCGTCGCAGATGGTGTTGTCCGCCACCATCGCCTTATACTCGTCGGGCGTGATGCTCTTCTTGAGTCCGCCCAGCAGCGTGGCGTCCTTGTCGCTGTCCATCACATACCACATCTCGGTCTTGCCGCGGCTCTTGCCCTGACGGCGGGCTATCTCGTCGGTGGGGTGCACCTGAATGCTCAGCGGCTGCCGCGCGTCGATAAACTTTATGAGCAGCGGAAACTCGTTGCCGAAGCGGCTGTAGTTGTCCCTGCCCAGCAGCTTCTCGCCAAGCTCCTCCACCAGCGCGTTCAGGCGCTTGCCCTTGTGAGTGCCCCCGGCAACCACCGTCTCGTTGTCCTTAACTCCTGAGATTTCCCAGCTCTCGCCCACGTTCTGCATCTTGCTGTCGAGATGCTTCAGCGGAATAATCTTGTTGCCGCCCCAGATTGTGGATTTCAGCAACGGTTCAAATTTAAATGCAATCATTTCTGTCTTTTGACTTAATAAGTTAGTTATCTTTTTACTTAATATCCTAATTTTCCTTCCAGTATGCCCTCGTGAAGAGCACCAGCACCGTCATAATCTCCAGACGCCCCATGAGCATGAGCAGCGAGCAGATCCACTTGATGGCGTCGGGCAGCGACGACCACGACATCTCGGGTCCGATCTGCGTGCCCAGCGTCGGTCCAACGTTGCCCATGCAGCTCAGGGCTATGGTTATGGCGTTGGTGTTGTCCACTCCGATGGAAATCATTATCGATGCCGAGATAACAATCATGATGATGTAGATGCCAAAGAAGGATATGAGCGTTGGCAGCTTGTTCTGCGGCATGCTCTGGTCGTTCACCTTTATGGGCAGCACGGCGTTGGGATGCAGGTTGTGGCGGAACTCGTTGCGGATGATTTTCAGAATCATCGAGCAGCGTATCAGCTTGAAGCCTCCGCTGGTGCTTCCGGCACAGGCTCCCGTGAACATGCACAGTCCGAGGAGCACCCACGTGATGTGGGGCCACTGCCCGGCATCGTCGTTGAACAGCCCGGTGGTGGTGATGAACGACACCGTCTGGAACAGCCCTGAGCGCAGCGCGTGCTCCAGGTCGTAGCCCTGACGGGTGATGAGAATATACATCAGCGCAAGGGTGTAGATGGCAACCAGCGAGAGGTACATGCGGAACTCGGTGTTCTTCATCATCGCCCTAAGCTTCATCTTGAATATACCTATATATAATAAGGTGAAGTTTGTGCCCGAGAGAAACATGAACAGTATGGTGAGATATTCGATGAGCGGGCGCTGGAAGAACGCCGTGCTCTCATTGTGGGGGGCAAAGCCGCCGGTGGCGAGCGTGGTCATCGAATAGTTAAGGCTGTCGTACCAGTCCATGCCTGCCGCCCAGTAGCTCACTCCGCAGATTATGGTGAGCGTGAGGTAGATGCTCCAAATCCATTTGGCGTTGGTGCTTATGCGCGGGTGCATCTTTGTGAACATCGGTCCGGTAATCTCCGCCGAGAACACCTTGGTGCTTCCCCCGATCATTGCCGGCAGCAGCGCAATGGTGAAGAACACGATTCCCAGTCCGCCTATCCACTGCGAGAACGTGCGCCAGAACAGTATGCTGTGGGGCATGTACTCCACATCGTCGAGGATGGTGGCTCCCGTGGTGGTGAATCCCGACATCATCTCAAAATAGGCGTCGGCAACGTTGGTGATATAGCCGCCGATGAGAAAGGGCAGCATGCCGAAGAAACTGTAGATTATCCATGTGAGCGTCACCACGAGATAGGCGTCGCGCCGGTACAGGTTGTTGCCCGCCTTGCGCCCCATCTGGCGCAGCGCCAGTCCACCCGCAGCGGTGATGAGCGTCGACCAAACAAAGGGCATGGCATCGTCCTCGCCGTAGGCAAACGCCATCCCCACGCACACAAGCATCAGGAAGGCGAGCAGAAACAGCAGCTGACCTATGATTTTTGATACGATGTGAAAGTTTACCATAACAGCGTCTTGGATTTGAAGAATTTCTCCACTTTGTGCAGGTTGTGCTTGTGACAGAACACCATCACCGAGTCGCCTGCCTCAATCTGCGAGTTACCGTTTACGAGTATTCCCGTGTCGTGGCGCACAATTCCTCCGATGGTCACCCCGAACGGCAGTCCGAGCGCCTTCACGGGCTTCTTCGTCACGGGCGAGCCAGGTGCCGCCACAAACTCCGCCACGTCGCTGTCCACCATCATCAGTGAGCGCATGTTGCTCACGTCGGCATCGAGCAGCATCTGGTAGATGTGGCTTGCGGCAATGGTCTTCTTGTTGATTATCGTGCCGATGTCGAGACTCTCCGCCATAGTCACATAGTCGAGGTTCTCCACCATGGCAATGGTCTTGCGCACTCCCAAGCGCTTTGCCGTCATGCAGGCAAGAATGTTTGTCTCGGCGTTGGTGGTTAGCGCCACGAATGCCTGCACGTTTCTTATTCCCTCTTCCATGAGCAGGCTCACATCGCGCCCGTCGCCCTCAATCACCATCGTGTTGGTGTTGGTGAGCAGCTGGTTGAGCCTTTCGCAGCGCCTGGCGTCCTGCTCTATTATCTTAATGTTCATATAGTCGGGAGCCGTCAGGGCTGCTCTCACTGCAGTCTTGCCTCCGCCCATGATTATCACGTTTTTCACGTCGGCATAGTGCTCCTTGCCCGCAATCTTCCTGATGTAGGGAATATATTCTCGGGTGGTCATGAAGTACACAAGGTCCTGATTTCTCAGCTCGTCATTTCCTCCTGGCACAATGGTGTCGTCGCCGCGCTTTATCGCCACCACAAGATAGGGGTCGTCGGGACCGCACAGTTCCTTGAGCGGACGGTTGAGCACCTGGCTTGTCTCGCGCAGCTTCACTCCGAGCAGAATCAGCGCGCCGTCGTGTACGTCCCACCGCTGGCGCACCCAGCTCATCTTCAGCCCGTTGATTATGTCCTTGGCGGCAAGCACCTCGGGATAAATCAGCGAGTCGATGCCCAGTTTCTTGAAGAACGGCTCCAGCTCTGGCGCCAGATACTCGTAGTTGTCGATACGCGCCACGGTTTTCTTCACTCCTATGGCGTGCGCTATTATGCAGGCGTTGATGTTGGTGCTTTCCTCCGGTGTCACACCCACGAACAGTTCCGCGTTCTCGGCTCCGGCGTCCTTTAGCGCCTTGATGCTTGTGGGAGAGCCCGGCAGCGTCATGATGTCAAACTTGCTGTCGAGCCCGGCAAGGCGCTCTTCCGAACTGTCGATGAGCGTAATGTCGTGGTCGTCGTGACTCAACAGATGTGCAAGGTGAGTTCCCACGGCACCTGCTCCGCCAATGATTATTTTCATATCTTTATTAATTACGAATTACGAGTTACGAATTACAAATTGTTCTCGCTTCGCTGCGATGCTAAGTTATTGAGTTACGAATTGGAAGGATAAATTACGAGTCATTGAATTAAATTTTTCCCTTTGCCGCCACATCTGCGCTCCAATTAATAATTGAATAATTCTTCATCGGTCGAAGACCGACAATTCGTAACTCAAAATTTTCTTAATGCTTTCCTTGTCTATGCCAACGATTCTGTGAAGCTGCGCCACTGTGCCGTGCTCCACGAAATTGTCGGGCATGCCGAGACGCGTCACACGCGTGTTGTATCCGTTGTCCTGAAGCCATTCCAGTATGGCAGAGCCGAAGCCGCCCATACGCGCGCCGTTCTCCACGGTGACGATGTGGCTGAACTTCCGCGCCACCTCATTGAGGATATTCTCATCGAGCGGTTTCACAAAGCGCATGTCGTAGTGGGCAATGCTAAGCTGGGGATTCTCCGCCTCAACCTCGGCGATTGCCGCCGCGGCGTCGTTGCCTATCGGACCTATCGTGAGTATGGCGGTGGAGTCGCCGTCCTTCAGCTTGCGCCCCGTGCCCACCTTTATCTCCTCAAACGGACAGTGCCAGTCGGCAAGCACTCCGCAGCCGCGGGGATAGCGTATCACAAACGGTCCCTTGCCGGGCAGCTGTGCCGTGTACATGAGCCGGCGCAGCTCGTGCTCGTTCATCGGCGACGAAATCGTGAGGTTTGGAATGGTGCGCAGCGATGCCAGGTCGAAGGCTCCGTGATGGGTCGGTCCGTCCTCGCCCACTATTCCTGCGCGGTCGAGACAAAGCACTACAGG
Organism: Prevotella sp.; assembly: GCA_030539375.1. GTDB lineage: Bacteria > Bacteroidota > Bacteroidia > Bacteroidales > Bacteroidaceae > Prevotella. The sequence continues at coordinate 5,980 of JAUNSB010000085.1, read as the reverse complement.
CAACTTCAGTATCGCCACGTCGTGGATGATGTTGTCGTAGGCACGCTGCGCAAATGCGCTGTAGATGTTGCAGAACGGGATAAGCCCCTCCTTTGCCATGCCGCCCGAGAAGGTTACGGCGTGACCCTCGGCTATGCCCACGTCAAACGTGCGGTCGGGCATCTCCTCCATCATTATGTTCATCGAGCAGCCTGTGGGCATTGCCGGCGTCACTCCCACAATCTTCGGGTTTGAGCGCGCCAGCTCAAGCAGCGTGTTTCCAAACACATCCTGATACTTGGCAGGCTTTCCTTTGTCGGTGTCAGTGAGGCGGCGGCCTGTCTCCGGGTCAAACTTTCCCGGCGCATGCCATATTGTAGCCTCCTCTTCGGCAGGCTTGTAGCCTTTTCCCTTCACAGTGTGCAGATGCAGCAGCTTGGGTCCCTCCATGTCTTTCAGTTGCTGGAAAATGCGCACCAGCTCCTTCACGTCGTGTCCGTCGAACGGACCGAAGTATCTTATGTTCATGCCCTCGAAGATGTTCTGCTGATGGCTTATTGCCGATTTCAGGGCATTACTGAGCCTCAGTATGCCGTTCTTGCGGTCGGCCTCAAGCATTCCCTTGCGGTTCATCCATCGCGAGATTCTGAACTTTATGTCGTTGTAGGTCTTGTTGGTGTTGAGCCCCAGCAGATACTGCTTCATTCCTCCCACGCTCCGGTCAATCGACATGTTGTTGTCGTTGAGGATTATAAGCAGGTTGTTGGGAATCGACGAGGCATTGTTCAGTCCCTCGAACGCCAGTCCGCCGCTCATAGCCCCGTCGCCAATCAGCGCCACCACGTTGTGGTTGGTGCCCGCCTTCTTTTCAGCCACCGCCATGCCGAGCGCTGCCGAGATTGAGTTGCTGGCATGTCCGCACACAAAGGTGTCGTACTCGCTTTCCAGCGGCGAGGGGAACGGCATTATGCCGTGCAGCTTGCGGTTGGTGCAGAACCGGTCCTTGCGCCCGGTGAGAATCTTGTGACCGTATGCCTGATGCCCCACGTCCCACACTATCCGGTCGTCCGGCGTATTGTAGACATAGTGCAGAGCCACCGTTATTTCCAAAGCTCCGAGGCTGGAAGCAAAATGTCCCGGGTTTACCGACAGCTCTTTCACAATGTCGGCACGCAACTCCTCGCAGAGTTGCGGAAGCTCGTCAACTTTCAGCTTGCGCAAGTCTGCCGGATAGGTTATTTTGCCTAATAGGCTGTTGTGTTTTTGTTCCACTCTATTCTTCGGTTATATAAACAGAGTGCAAAGGTAGTGATTTTTTCCGACACTTCCAAATTAATGACGAAAAAAAGGAGTTGAGAGAACATTCTCCCAACTCCGTTGTCCCGATAAGCAGCGCGATGGTTATTTCACGATAACCTTTTTGCCGCCTATGATGTTGATGCCCTTGCCTGCCTTCTTCAGACGCTGTCCAGCAAGGTTGTAGATCTTGTCATCAGCCGATGCAGCACTTTCAATCTCTTCAATGCCAGTGGCTTCCTGAGCCACAGTAGCCTCACCGAGACCACCCATCTCATTTGCTGCACGTACCGACCATTCAGCCGTTGTGTCATCGATGGTGTAGGTAGATTCAGTTGTGAAACCAACTACTTTCCCATTCTTGCAAACGGCATACAGCAGTGCGTAGTCGTCGTCATCCCAAGTCAGGGTTGTTGCAGTATACTTAACATTCTTTGGAGCCGAAGCCTGCTCGGTATAGATTGTTGGATCCCAGTCGCCAAACATGTTGTGCATGTCTCCAATCTCGGCAGCTTCCTCAGCTGTCAGGACTGGTTCGTTAGGATTGCCGCCAAGAACCTTTATACGAGAACCAAGGTCGAGCGGAGTGCCGCTTGCCGATACGCTGTTATACTCAGCCATGCGGGTACATCCGTCAGAACTCATGTTTGTCCATCCTGCAGCACTTGGAACAGCTTCCATCTTGGTGTCTATAAAGTACACCTCTGCACCCTTTGTCCAAGGACGTCCAAGATAGTAGTTGCCGTTCACCTTTTCGGTTTCCCCCTTGATGGTACAGTCTTTGAATACATATCCATACTTCACATTGTCACGTGGAACGGCAATATAACCGCCTTCCTCGCACATCTGGAGAGTAACACCGTTGTAGAACACATCACCGCTACCGCAGAGGAAGTCGGTACGTCCGCGAAGCAGACCTCCCTCAAAATAATATGTGCTCTGTGTGCGGTCGCTTACATAAGTGTCCTGATAAGCCCACAGACATACGTCCTTGCAGATGGTCTTGTCACCGCCGTCAACGAGCACAACATTGCGTCCTGTGGCGTCAGGTGTGTTTGTCTTCAGTGTTATGTCCTCAAAGTATGTGTTTGTTGCACTGCCTGTAAGGTAGAGCACGCCACTTTCACGGATACCCTCAAGAGGATTTGCCTGCCCCCCCTTTCCTGCATCAGGATTGGATGCAAGGTCGTTTGGCATGGTGTTGGCGATGGTTGTCTTTTCCATATCCTCTCCGATTATAGATACATTTGGAGAGCTGAACGATGTCTTGGGATCCGGATAGCTCTTGCCGTCTGAACCAGTCACCATCACATTGTTGTTTGCAGGAATGATGTAGTCGCCCTGCATCACAAATATGCGATAGCGCTTGCTCTTGTCCTGACGTGCAGAGGCAGCGGCAAGTGCCTCAGTGAATGTGCCGTCTGTAGGAACGACAAAGTCATACAGGGCTTTTGTAACCACAGGCTTTGTCATTGTTGTAAACACGATGGTTATGTCCTCATTGAGAACGTTGTTGCCCGAGAGGTCAACCACAGAGCCGGCATACAGTTTGAATGTATATTCTGTGGCATAGCTGAGACCCTTATACTGTGCGATTACGGTCTTGCCGCTTGCGGTCAGCGTTGTCTCGTTCCCGCCAAGAGTTGCCTTTGCCTTTGCTGTAAGCTGTACTTTCTTGTCGAATGTCAGAACCACGCGGCCGTTTGCAGATGCGTTGTCGGCACCTTCGACAGGCACCTTGCTGACTATTGCGGGAGCCTTGCCGTCGTCATAGATGGCTGCCTCAGCCAGTATGAAGATGTTGCTTATTGCTGTACCGTCATTATCAGGTGCAGATGTTCCCACGACTTCACTCTCAAAATCCGGCATCCAGCGGATGAACAGAGATTCTGCGTGGTTACATTCTGTGGGGAGAGTTGCGTTGAGGTCATACACCACTTTGGTTGATGCAAGCTTTGTTTCTCCTGCATCTTTCCATTCTGTGCCGTCGAATGAATACTGGAGCACAACGCGCGAATAAGCGTTATAGTTGCAGAGCAGCTGGCTCTTCACCTGAATGTTGGTGAAGTCCTTGGCATTAATCTTTGTCTGGTAGTGATACTGTCCGAGCTTCTTCCAGTTTACTGCTGCACCTGCCATGCTTTCATAGCCGTTGGCACCAACTGTGCTCTTGTCGAGCCAGCCCTGTGTGTTGCCTTCATTGTCAATGAGAATGAGCGATGTTGCCTCGTTGTCAGCTGTGCTGTGGAAGTCTGCCACACGACCATTGTTACCGACATTGTAGAAGTCCCAGCCCACGATATAGTCTTTTGCGGAGAAGTTGGCTGTGATATTCACATTGTCTGTCATCTTCACCTTAATCTCTGAGTTTGTCTGTCCGTCACTCCAGTTTGTAAAGGTGATGATTTCGTTGCCTGTAGCTGTGAGAGTCACTTCAACGCCCTCCTCATACATGTTCTTGCCGTCAACAACTGTAGGAGCCGGTGTCGGCTGAACCTGATAGAGGTTTGCGCCACCCTCCACGTTGTATGCAAGCTCGTAAGTGTTCACCTTCTTGAAGTTTGCAGTAAGCTCTGCATTGGCAGTTACGGTGTACTTGAACTTAGCCTCAGTTGAAACCTCATTGCCAGCGGCATCTGTCCAGTTCTCGAAATGATAACCGAAGTTAGGAGTTGCGGTAAGAGTAACCTCAGAACCGTCCTCATATTCGTCAGCCTTTGGATATACTGTTACTGTTCCAGCCTCTGCAGGAACTGCGGCTGCAGTGAGAGTGTATTTAGCCACATCTTCTGCGGTGCCGTTCAGCAATCCTTCAATGTGTACATCGCTGAAACCACCTTCTTTAGAACTTCCAACGCCGACAGTTGCCGACAGGGTAAACTCTTCTGTGGTGGTAAGAGCCTTCCGCTGCGTTTCAGTAAGCTCAATCACAAACTGATTTGTATAGTTTGCGCTGGAGCCAAATTTGTCGTCTGCCTGTGATTTGTTGTTACGCGGAGCGGTGAATGTTCCAAGTGTTTCAACAGTTCCGTCAGCAAGGCGTGCTGTTACCACCACACCGTTTTCTGCATCAGTACCAAAACGCTGTATATAAGCACTTACTTTGGTAGGAGTGAAAGTCAGTCCCTTCGATGGCTTCACAACCCATTCAACAGCTGTAGTTGTTCCTGCAGGTCTCAATTTCAAGAAATTCACGGCATTTCCTTCAGCATCCTTGGCCTGACCTGTACCTGTACCTTTTAAGGTAATGTCTCCAATATTTGCCACAGCCGATGCGAAGCCGCCTTCTGGAGTAGTGATTGCCGATTCAAAATTGTTTTCAGAGTTGAAGCTCCATATTGCCGTGGCAGGTTCGTTTGTATAGGTCTTTCCGCCGGCAGCCTGTATTACCGGCAGCACCACCTGTACATATCTATAATAAGTACCATCGCCGATAACCACGTTTATAGTCTCGGCAGTATTTGCGATTGTATAAGAGATTGTTTTGCCGCTTGTATAGTCTGTCTGTCCGTCAATAGTAGTAGTGGTGATGGCATTGTATGCCTCCAGACTCACCACAGCTCCCTTGCACGATGGAATAATAAGTGTTGTACCACTGTTCATCTGGCACCAGTCAGTCCAGTTTCCGTTGGCAATCTTGCCTGGTTGTGTTGCAAACTGCAACTTCACGTCAATAGTCTGTCCGTTCACCACAGCCTGAGTCACATAAATTCCAGACTTGCCCTCGTATGCCATTGTTGGTGCACCATTCTTGCGCTGGAAGTCAAATTTGAGCGTCACAGCCTCTTTGCGGTCTGCCAGCGAAACTGTATTGTCGGTGAACACAGGGGTAAGAGTGGCATTCTCGCTTACAGTCAGTTCTTCGCCTATGGCGTAAGTCTTTGTGCCGTCAGTCCATCCTGTGAGAGTCTTGCCCTCAACATACAGAGTACGGTTTACAGGAATGACCATGGTCTTTCCTATCTCAACCTTCTGAGCCTCGGGAAGCAGGTCACCCTCGGCAGTGACATCGCCGAGTGAGAAAGTGACGGTAGTCTCCTCCAAAATCTCCGACGGGTCTGCCTTCTCCACAGCTATGTATGGGGTGTAGCCGCCGCCCGAGATGGTGAGCGTTGTGGCATCGCTGCCCTTATAGTAGGCAGAAACGATGTTGGCAGCCTTGTCCTGATGGTAGCAGGCTCCATTGTTGGTGTTGAATGTCGCCACGGTCTCGCCGCTGGCATTCTTAACAGTCACGTCTCCGCCCCATGCACAGCTTCCCATGGAAACCTTCACAGGTCCCTCAACTGCCACAGTTGCCGAAAAGTTGCCCCATCCATGTTCATTGGAGTGGAACTTACCGTTAAGCACAATGTTTGCGGTGGCATCGTCGGCAGCAACGCGCGTTGCGCTGCCATCGTCTCCGATGACCACACCAAACGAGAAACTTGAGCCATTGGTCTTTTCTTCCTCTGACAGAAGATTACCATTTGTCAAATCAATTTTGATGTCCTTGAATGCCGCTGATGCAGGAATGGTTCCTATACACAACAGCAGTTGCATGAGAAAGACACCGAGAAGTAATTTCTTCTTCATAAATTTTTGTGTTAAAAGAATTAGTTTTTGACGTTATTAAAATTAGTTTTTGCATTTAATTTGGGCGCAAAGGTACAAAGAAATAATGTGATTTTTGATAAAAATACCCTAAAATAATGTCGTAATCGTT
>JAUNSB010000084.1:0-18685 GCA_030539375.1 Prevotella sp. | reverse complement strand
AGAAACGTAAGTTCGACGAAGTCAATGAAGAATCTTTGGTATAGAATGAAGAATGAAGAATCCTTGATACTGAATCCTTAATCCTCAATCCAAATTTATAAAATCGGTTTCCTCTTCGGTCGCCGCTCGTTGATTCTTCATTCTTCATTGACTTCGTCGAACTTACGTTTCTTCATTCTTCATTTAAAAAATCACACCACTCCCTGTGCCATCATAGCGTTGGCAACCTTCATGAATCCTGCAATGTTTGCCCCCTTCACGTAGTCGATATAACCGTTAGGCTGCTTGCCGTATTTCACGCACTGCTCATGTATTGAGTGCATGATGTGGTGCAGTTTCTCATCCACCTCTGCCTCGCTCCATGTCAGACGCATTGAGTTCTGAGTCATCTCAAGTCCAGATGTAGCCACACCACCGGCATTCACAGCCTTACCGGGCGCAAACAGCATCTCTGCCTCGATAAACTTGTCGACAGCCTCGGCTGTGCATCCCATGTTGCTCACCTCAGCCACACACAGAGGCTTGTTTGCCAACAGCATGTCGGCATCTTCGCCGCTCACCTCATTCTGGGTGGCACAAGGCAGTGCTATGTCACACTTCACCTCCCACGGCTTCTTGCCCGGATAGAAGGTTGCCTCGGGGAACTCCTCAGCATACGGAGCACAGACATCGTTGCCGCTGGCACGCAGCTCAAGCATATAGTCTATCTTCTCGCCGCTGATTCCCTCAGGGTCGTAGATATATCCGTCAGGACCTGATATTGTTATCACCTTTGCCCCCAGTTCGGTAGCCTTCTTGGCGGCACCCCAGGCAACGTTTCCAAATCCGCTTATAGCCACGGTCTTGCCCTTGATGTCAATGCCGTGGGTCTGAAGCATCTCGTTCACAAAATACAATGCACCAAACCCTGTAGCCTCAGGACGGATACGGCTGCCGCCCCACTCCAGTCCCTTACCTGTGAGCACTCCGTTCCACTTATGTGTCAGCTTCTTGTACATGCCAAACAAATAGCCAATCTCGCGTGCTCCAACTCCGATGTCGCCTGCAGGAACATCCTCATCAGGACCAATCACCTTCACAAGCTCAGTCATGAACGACTGGCAAAAACGCATCACCTCATTGTCTGAGCGCCCACGGATAGAGAAGTCGCTACCGCCCTTGCCGCCACCCATGGGCAGTGTGGTGAGCGAGTTCTTGAAAGTCTGCTCAAAACCGAGGAACTTCAAGATGGAAAGATTCACTGAGGGATGGAAACGCAGTCCGCCCTTATACGGGCCGATGGCACTGTTGAACTGCACACGATATCCTATATTCACATGCACCTCGCCCTTGTCATCGACCCAAGGCACACGGAAGGTTATTACACGCTCCGGTTCCACTATACGTTCAATAATCTTTGCACGCTCAAATTCCGGATGCTGGTTATACACATCCTTTACTGAATTGAGTACCTCGCGTACAGCCTGCAAGTATTCCAACTCGCCCGGATGCTTCTGCTCCAGTTGCTGCATTATTTTCTGTACATCCATAGTAATTATATTTTTAGTATGTTTTTAATTTAGGTTTTATCTTTATGTTATGTTTATGCGGCAAAATTACAGTTTTTTATTGTAACAGCCAAATAAAAACCTATAATTTTTGCTTTTCACGGTTACTTTTTGTTAAAACTCACATTTATACGAACACTCAATGCTATTTTACAGAAAATAAACAGCATTACTTTTTATGTTTATGAATAGCCATAAAAAAAATTAAAAAGTATCATTATTTTTGTACAGAACAAAAAAAGGAAGTATCTTTGTGAAAAAATTTACAGTATGGAAAAATTAATTCGTTTTGACTGGGCTATAAAGCGCCTGTTGCGCAACAAGGCTAACCATGAGGTGATTGAGGGACTATTGGAGTCGCTCCTGGGTGAAAAGTTCACGATTGAGGAGTTTCTTGAGTCGGAAAGCAACATGGAATCAGAAACCGACAAGTTCAACCGTGTGGACATACTTGCCAAAGACACAAAAGGGCAACTGTTTATTTTTGAAATCCAGAATGACCGTGAGCTGTCCTATTTCCACCGCATACTCTACGGCACGTCAAAGGTCATTACACAATACATGCATCTCGGTCAAGACTACAGCAATGTCAAGAAGGTGTACTCCATCAACATCGTGTACTTCGACCTGTGGCAGGGCAAGGATTATGTGTACAGGGGAACCACTGAGTTTAGGGGACTGCACGACAACAATGACGTGCTGAAGCTGTCGCCGCGCCAGAACGAGAAATTCTTCGGCAACAAAAAGGCAGGCAAGGCTGTAAGCGACATATTCCCGATATATTACCTGTTTCAAGTGAACAATTTCGACAAGGTTGCAACTACTCCGCTCGACGAATGGATTGAATTTCTGAAAACCGACGAGGTGAAATCATCAGCAAAGGCACCGGGACTGGCAAAAGTGCGTGAGTGTATGCGCTACGATGCGCTGACAGATGAGGAAAAGCGTGCATACGACAGGCACCTGGATGCCGTTCTGTATCAGCGTAGCGTGATTGAGACGGGAAGAGAAGAAGGAGATAGAAGAGCTCGTATCTCAATCGCACAGACAATGAAAAAATCAGGGTTGTCACTACAACAGATTGCGGATATGACAAGCCTGCCATTAGAAGAAATACTAAGTTTATAAGTGATATCTATAAAAATCCGTGCAAGATTATCTTTCTTGCACGGATTTTTTTATACTGTAAATTTTTCTTTTGATTATTCAGCGATACAGATAGATACACGGTTGCTGTCGTTGTCTGCAAATGGCTGTACACGTGAGCCCTTAGAGTCACTAACGATACGGTCGCGACTCACATTGTACTTCTGTACAAGAGTCTTAACCACTACGTCTGCGCGAAGGGCAGCAAGACGGTCGTTGATATTATTGTTACCTGTGCCTGCATCAGCATAACCGGTGATAGTAACCTTAGCCTCAGGATATTTAGCAAGATAATCAGCTACATCCTTCACCTTCTGCATCTGATCCTCAGAGATGATGCTCTTGTTTATCTTGAAGAAAATGTCACGACGGAGAGCCTCTACCTTAACAGGAGCTGGCTTCTCCTCTACTACTGGAGCTGGTGCTGGAGCAGGCTCCTCAACAACTGGCTCTGGCTTCTGAGTCTTGGTGTAGCTCTTGCCGAGGTTGATCTTCACACTTGCCAAAGCATTGAAATACCAGTCAGCGTTGCCAGCCTTCTTTGAGTTATACTTGTCTGAAGTTACGTTGGCGTTACCCTCGATACCGAGAGAAACAGCATCAGACACACGGAAATCTACACCAAGACCAGCACGGCCAACAGGGCTTACCTTTGTACCGTCCCAGAGATACTCCATCTGATAGCCCTTGCCAGCGAGGTCGTTAGCCTCGTCATTGCTGAATGCGATATTAGCTGCAGCACCGAGGAATGCAGTTACATTGAGTACACGCTTTGGGTTCCAACCGCAGAAAGCGTTAGAGAGGTTGAACATGGCGTCAACGCCAGGAGCAACATACTTATACTTATATGTCACGTTTCCTGGAATGCTTGTACCGTCAACGTTCACACCGTTGTAGCCACCCTTGCTCTGCCAAGCGTTGGCAGCGATACGGGCACCGAACCAAGGATTGAACTGGTAACCAAGACCTACCTGAATGTTAGGAGAAATCAGGTCACCAAACTTAGCCTCACCTACAGTGTGCTGGGCACCACCCTGCAGCTGCAGGAAAGCATGCTTCTTAAACTGATACTCATTGCCAGCCTTATCTGTATAAGTGGCCTGAGCGTTTGCTGCTGTTGCCGCCATTGCGAGCAACGCTGCTGCGAAAACTGATTTAAACTTCATAATAATAATTTTTTTAGTGTAATTTATTTACTTTATATGTTTTCTCACATCTATTATCTGTTAGTATCTGTCTCTTACAGGACGGATAAGCAGACCCTTGTCACGGCTATAGTGTAACAATTCTGCAGTAGTAGCGTCACCTTTCTGCAAGTCGTATGCAGCATCCTCACGCAAACCATGCAATGTGGATGTCCAATAGTGAAGAGCTGTTCCGACATTCTTTTTCGAGGTTCCATTCATGTATCCACCAGCAGGGAAGAACAGCGAACCACTATAGCCATCACGTGTTACCTCATAACCCCAAACTTCATTCTTACAGGTCCAGACCCACTTGCATTGCCCTATCAGACTATTCATCTCTTCGGATGTAGGCATACGCCATTTGCCACCAAATTTCTTTGCAGCCACGTCATACTCGGTTTTGCTTATATCTTCTCCAATGGAAATATACTCTACCTTGGTTATATCCTCATAGTTCGGATCAATCCACTCGTAGGTCTTCACCTGATAGTCAGTCTTTGTCTCTGTCTCACCCCAGGCATAATAATTACCATAATCAATCTCCGATTCAGCACCGACATTACGGTCAGCCCAGTCAAAGTCAAAGCCAAGGTTCACACGCTTAACAAGCTTACCTTCTTCTGTCTCACCCTCATGTTCTGCAGGATCCTCACCTACAAACACAGGACGGATAGCAAACATGAGATTATCATAACCAGCTTCTCTGATGTTCGCACCATCAAAAGTGATATTGGCATAATAAACATTTGACTTATCGAGCGATTTCTCCGCTGTCCAATAATAGCTGTACACACCCTCAACATGCTTACCAGTAGAATTCATATATCCAGATGATGGGAAGAATATCTCATTACCATTTTTGGCGGAGAGTACATATCCACTAATTCCTGATTTCTTATAATCCTCCACACGTTCTACTTTAAGACGGCTCAATTCCTCCATCTCTGCCTTTGTTGGCAAACGCCAGTCTTTTCCCCACTGAGCTGTGGCAATATCATAGTCTTCCAAACCAGAAATGTTTCTAATATCATAAAGTCCAGAAAGGTTATCACTAAGTGTAAGTTCTCCTGTTGGGTCACCCCAAACATAAAGTCCTCCATAATGGGCAATCTCACCCTCTGGTGCACCTATATTACGTGTTGCCCATTTCACAGAAAGTCCAAGGTCGACAAATGCTGGTTCGGCAGGTTTTTCAGCAGTAGTGAACTCGCCAATCTTACTATAATACCTGTCAAAACCCTCATTCTGTACAAACAGCTTATAGTAATAAGTTGTATTCTGCTCCAAGCCAGTAAGCTCGAAATACATACTGCTGGCTGTAATCTTTCCTGAAATGCTATCAGCCTTTGATGGTGTCTCAACGTAATCGCCCTCGTCAACCACATCAACATCATCAATCTTATTCCTATCAGCTGAGTAAACAATACCTACCACAGCCTTTTCGTCATAATAACCTGATATGGTGAAATCCAGTTTAGCTGAATTATTGGTTACAGATGCCATCTCACCGTCAGAAACTTTCAAAGGATCGATCTCATCGAAAGTGATGCTCTCAACATCTCTGACGAGTTTCACCTTTTCTGTTCCATCAGTGAATTTAACTTTCATTTTTATCTGCGCATCAACCGAAGTTGCACACAGTAATGCCACCAAACAAAATACAAATATCTTTTTCATCGCTTTATTACCTTGTATGTCTGCTTTCCTATCTTGATTATATATGTTCCACTTTTATATGCATTCAAATGCACCACCACAGCATTGTCGCTGATGTCAGCATCCAAAGGCATCTGTTTTCCGTCAAGCGCATAAACCGCCACGCCCAACTTACCGTCAATGCCATAAACCTCAAATGTGTTTGCATCAGTAAATTTCACTGATACGGTCTTATCCTGCAGATTCTTCAATTCATCAACCGATGTTGGATCACCCAGTTTATGAAACTTAATATTCTTTATTTCGGTATAAGAATAAGGCAGTCCAGCTTCAACAAGCTCGGTCTTTACTGTCAGCTTATCTTCCGAAAAAAGCAGCTGAGGCTTCTCATTAAACTCAAAAGTCTTAGTGTCACCCGACACAAGTTCAATGATTAACTTTTCAACGCCCTCTGTGGTAGCATCATCTGTGTTCTCCGCCTCTGCAGACAACCCGAAGACACATGACAACAATGCCACAGCAAGCCACTTAAAACAATTCAGTCTTTTCATTTATCGTTGTATATTACTTCAATATCTCTCAGTTAAAGTTTACGGGAACAGGGGAACGTTTATAGATTGTTCTCCCTCCTTAGTAAAAATCCCGCAAAAAGCAGTTCTAAAGGTTCTCTTCTGCCGTTATAATAAACATAGATTTCGTTATAATAATGTCCTGTAGCAGCCATCGACTTGTCAACATCTACCTTAAGACATGAACGCTCATTATGCGACAGAGCAACCTTTTCATATTTCACCTTTGTACAATGACAGCTTGTAAGCACACTGTCGATTGTCAGCTTTCCCTTGCCACCGTTCCAATATTCTATCTCAAACGACAGGTAAGGATTATCTGTGTATATGGTATCAACTTCTACCTCAACAGTGTCGACACACATTACAGCCTTATTGTCATGACTGTTTCCTGCCATCACCATGGCAGTGGTCATAAGCATCATAACAATAATCACCAGCCGGTGTTTCATAATCATGACTTTTATTATTTGTATATCTCCTCAACACCCTCTGCATACTTGTCGAGCAGTGTGAGATACCAAGAGTCTCCAATTTTTACAGGATTGAGAGACAGTGTAGTCACTCCCTCCTCCTTGTCGAGACTACCACTTTTGATAATCTGTACAAGAATAGCTGCCTCGTTGTTCTTGTCGCTTCTCAAGATCAGTGACTTCAAACGGCAGTCATAGAAGTTGAAATGGCTGCAAGCCTCCAAGTACTTTGCCTTCTGCTCATCAGTGTATGGGAAAATACTGTCATGATGTACAGTGTAGAGCAACTCAGCGTTAGCCTCGAAGTTCTTGTTCCTCATATTCTCCACGTATGTATTAACAAGTTCCTTAATAGATGCGGAGTCGTTATGTGAGAAGTACATCGATGCCGGACGTAGCAACTCATTAGAATTTACTTGTTTTGGCTTATCTTTACATCCGGTAAGTACAACAGCTGCCAATGCAGCAATGGCAAAGAATTTCTTATTGTTCATAATCAAAGATTAAATTATAAAAAGGGGAGAGGAGCCAACTCCTCTCCCCAATATGTATTAAAGACTAATTTCTAAAATTATTTTTCAGGAGCATTGTGTGCTGTTCTCTTAACAGTAACAGTAGCTGAAGTATGGATATAACCCCAGAAGTACTCAACTGTCAAAGGAATCTCAACATAGAACTGATCAACGGTAGAGCTGTAGTTCTTGTAAGTCAGAGTACCAGCGATCTCACCTGCAGCAGGAGCAGTGTAGATGAAGTCGAGTGCAGCATTTACCTTGCTCAAAGACTCAACCTTACCACTCTGGTTAGTCAGAACCTTCTCGTTAGCAGAAAGCTTATCGCCATCATTCTCCAACTCATCAATGCTGATGCTCTTGATACCGTAGTATGCTGGATAAGAATTCTTCTTCCAAGCATCACGCCAGTCTGTGAATGAAACGAGATCAGTAATCTTAACAACCTGAACCTCTGTTGTATTAGCATCCTCAATCTCCTTAGCGTTGTTAGCTACGTTGATTGGACGGAGGAAGCGAACATCGATAGTAGCATCGTTGTGCTTAACTTCCATATCACATCCGTTAGTGAGGTTGATACCTACGATAGCACGGATAGTGTTGTCGTCAAGTGCATCGTGAGCCTTGTAGTTCAACAGATCCTTAGCATAATCCCAAGCTGTAGCATCAGCTGACAGATAAGCCTTAAAGTCATAAGGATTTGTTGGAGCCTTAGCGTCAACAGTGTTACCACCGTAAACAATCTTCTGTGCGTCAAGAGTTGTACCTACAATCTGAGCAACTGGCTTAGCGTTGATCTTAGCCTCTGTTGTCTTGTAAGCCTTCAGAGTCTTACCATCAGCTGAAACAGTCATCTTATATGATACACCACTCTCACCATTATATACCTTATCCTCATTCTTAGCAGAGAATACGAGGTCACCCTTGAAGTTTGCAGCCTTATAGTCGGCAGCAGCCTGCTTAGCAGGAGCTGTAGCCCAATCTACGAAGAGCTTAGCACCAGAAATAGTGTTGTTCAGCATTGTAGCAGAAACAGTCTGACGGAAGTTTCTTGCCAAAGTACCATCGGTGTTATCCTCTGGAGTGAGAACGTTGTTGTGCATCTCAACTGCATCAGCAACAGCAGTACCACCATTGATAGATACATTGCTATTGTTAGCATACCAGTAAGATGGGTTCTTCAGAGCATCCCAGCTGATGTTTGCAACAGGAGCATCATAGATAGTGATATTACCTGGCTTCATAACAACATAGATATCAGGATACTTAGAATCGAGTGATCTGTACTTAACAGCAATCTCTGGCTTAGAATCCTTCTTGAAGTTCTTAAGAGCCTGATCACCGCTTACATACCACTTCAAGGTACTTGTCTCCTCACCAGTAGAAGAGAGACCGCTTGTCTGTGTTACAACACCAACAAACTTATCATCAGCAAGCTCAGTGAACTGACCGTCAGCACCCTTAACATACTGCTGGAACTCAACACTAGAACCTGTCTTCAAAACAGGACCATCAGTACCAAGTGTAGCGTTGTAATAGTTTGTAACGAACTCGTCACGGGTCAAACCAACGAGGTTATAGAGGTCATACTCTACCATAGACCAGTTGTTCTCCCATGTAAAGCTATTAGCTTCGCACTCGTAACCATAGCTCCAGTCATCACCTGTGTACTCAACCTTTGTAGGCTCAGCAGGAATCTCAGCTATTTCTTTGTCTACAATGAGCAGACGGATATAACCATAGTCGTAAACATTGCCCTCATCATCAACAAGAGATACGCGAACAACTGGGGTACGACCAATTTCCTGCTTATCCTGAGCAGCACCAAATTCAGCCTGCTTACCATCCTTTGTTACCATCTGAGGACGGAAGATGTCACCATTCAGACATGCGTGAGCAGACTCACTTGTCTTAGCAGCAGCATCGTTACCAACCATCTTACCATCCAGAACGTGGAGAGCTGTAAGCTCGAACTTATACTTCAGACCAAGCTCTGCTGGGTCAACCTCGATAGGAGTCTCGCCATCCCAAACACGTACACAAACGAGTTCCTTCAGGTCGAAGCCTTCGCAGTCGTAGAGAACCCAATCCTGAGCGAAGTAGTCGAAAGACTGCTTAACTGTACCGAGAACAGGACCGAGAGTTGTAGAACGAGTCAGAGCTGTCAAAGAACGAGTCTTTACACCCTCAGTGATCTCCTCATTCCACTCTGGAATACCTGTAGAAGCAGCAGGAGCGCTAGGACAAGCGATAGTGTTGTTAGCTGGGTTGTGGAGTACCTGACCATTTTTAGCGTCAACTGGCTGCTTTGTAATTGGGTGAACAGTGATAGCCTGAGTATAAGTACCATACTGATCCTTTGCCTTTGCAACGTCAGCTACCTTATGATAAATCTTAACATCATTGATATTCTTCTTTACGATAGTAGCATAGTCAGAAGTGATAACAGTGTCACCAATGTGAGCCTGTGCAGCGAACACTGTAATCTGCTGGTTGTCAGCGATAGTCTTAATCTCGTTCTTATTTTCAACAGAAAGGTTAACAATAAGGTTACCGTTCTCTGTCTTCCAGCTATCAACACCGAGACCAGCGGCAGTAGTAGCACGTGTAATGAACTCCTTATCCTCAGAAGTAACAGTTACATCGTGATTCTTTGCTTTGTCAAGTTCAGCTGTTGAAGGATTCATGTGGTAAACAGCCTGGAAGTCAAGAACCTTGGAGAAGTCTTTAGATGGCCAACGCTCATACTCCTTATAACCATAGTCTTTAACATCATTGTAAGCAAGACTCATTGTCTCGAACTTGTCCCAATCGGTACCACCCAAGGTGTACTTCTTATTGTCGAGTGTGAACAGGCGAGTAGCCTCAACACCCCAATAGTAAGCCTTTGGCTGGAACACGAGGCTGCGGAGACCCTGCTTGCAGAGAACTGTCAGCAAGTTGAGCTCAGCGTTGTACTTATCAATCTCGATAGAAAGATTCTGCATATCTACAGCCAACTGCTGAATATCAGTCTCACCAATATTAGCCTTCAAAGCGTTGATAGCGTCTACCAGTGGAGAAACACCCTCAGCGGTTGTCATCTTGCTGATAGCCTCGAGCTGCATATCAAGGTTCTTAACAGCACCGTTCTTCAAAGCGTCAACCTCGTTCTGAACGAGAGGAAGCAGCTTTTCGCCGAGCTTACCGTCAACAGTAATCAAGCCTGCATAAAGACCATCAACATACTCCTTGTCAGCCTTCTTGTTGATCATCTCTGTCAGTTCTGACTTCAGGCCCTCCAGAGTAGCAACCTTTGTCTCGAGAGTAGCAACACGACCCTCAAGAGCTGCCAAAGCAGTCTTGTCAGCCTTGTCACCAATCTGGTTCTCAAGGGCAGTCTTCAGCTGGGCATCAGCAGCCTCGAGCTGAGATTTCAGATTCCTGATGGCTTCATCAACAGCAGTCTGGGTAGCCTTGAGTGCCTCAAGCTGGTCTACCTGCTTCTGAATGTTGTTAATGTCATCATCGTAATCCTTACAAGCCGTAAATGTGCTTACCGCACCACCTACAAGTGCTGCGAAAAGCAATGAGCTTAAAAATTTCTTTTTCATACGATAAAAATTAATTAATTAATGTTATTTTAAATAATGTATTATCACGTTCTTCACACCTCATGCGGCTGGCAAGCACCCACAGAGATACAAATTCTGTGCAAATTTAGTTATTTTTTTCCAATCACACAAATAATCTTATATTTTTTTTTCGATTTAGCTTCAAAAAAAACGTTTTTTTACCCTTTTGCAGGATTATTTCGATATTTTTTCATTTTTGATGCAACTGGAACAGCTTTTCAATACCAAAAGTCCACCCTCAACCGTTCCTTACATTCACATAAAGCGAGGTAAGGATTGGTTTCAGGGTGTTTTTTTGTATTCTGAGAGTTGTCTGTGGCTTATTTCACCACAAATTTCTTACCGCCTTTGATTACGATGCCCTTGTAACCCTCAGACACCTTGTTGCCATTGAGACTGTATGCAGCACCGTTCTTCGATGGAGCGGCAACTACAGAGTCAATGCCTGTGATAACCTTGTTCACATACTCATCAAGTGAAGGGAGAACGATACCGGCCTCCTTGAGAAGTTGGGCAACGTCAGCCTTTCCTTCAGAAACCGCAGTCAGCATCTCCTCTGTCGCACAACCCTTCAGCTCAGTGAGAGCGTCAGCAACCATACTTCTGTAATTAGAAAGTGCAGCAGATAAAGCATCCCACATCTCCTCGTCTTCCCAATACTCAAACTCCAGCTCGTCAGACTTTGCCAGGATATCAGCCAGCATATCTTCATTGTACTTGTTGATCACCTCATCGAGTGGTTTGTACTTCTCAATAGATGCCTGCGCCTCATCCATAGCGCTAAGCAAGACTGGCATAACGTTGTTAATCTCATTAATATCATTAACACGGTCGCTGTCCCATACGGCTGTAGCCTCAATGATTGCAACCTGCAGCTTCTCGAAAACAGCAGCGTCCATAGTACCGCTCAACGCAATGTCGTTAGCCAGATGTATGTTCTTATCCAACTCAGCCTGCGCCTCTTCAAGATTCTCAAACATACCGGCAGCATTGACATTCAGCGCCATTCCAATCATCAGAACCAAAGTTGTGATGATGTTCAAAGTAAACTTTTTCATTTCCTGTGCTTGTAACTTTATTTTAAATCAACTTATAAATATACTTCTTTCCATCAATAGTAAGCATGATGATTACAGGAGAGCTTGCGCCGTGACGCACAACCTTAAGACTGCTGCCGTTGGCTGATGCACAGCCAACAAGCTTGCCGTCGGCTGTGAACATCTGGCAAGACATTGCCTGCACTGAAGCATCATCAGCTGTGATGTTGATAACATTCTCGGCAACGCTTACACTCACTGGGGCTGAAGCCTCGATCTGCTCAATGCCATCGATGACATTAACTGTGATAGTGGCACGCATTCCCTCATAGTCTGCATATATCTCAGCAAGTCCAGGGAAAGACAAGATCACCTCACCGTTCTTGCAGCTATACACAACACTCGAGTTGTTAGTAGACCATGTAACCAAAGAATTGTCAACAAGCGTCTCGCTGCCATCTGCACCTATTTTATATATAGCGGCTTTGAAAGAATAGCCCGACTCAGCGTCAACCACAGTCTCTGGCTCAACTCTCAGTCCAACAGCATCAGAAACCTCGATGTACATTCTGTCCTCACGGTTTCTATAGGTTGCACAGAGATAACCCTTGCCACCCTTGGCTGGGATAAAGGTCTTGCCATCCTCAGAGAAGGTTCCGAGGTCAGCTGGATCACAAGACAATGTCACAGCAGGACTTGTGCTTGGGTTCGCAATATCACCATACCTATTATAGTAATAGAAGTCTGGAGTATATTCCTTACCTATATACAGCTTCTGGGAATAGTCAGCAAAATCTGCCTCAAATGCCAGATTAGAATATTTTGCTGTAGAGTAAGTCATCATTGAAGCCGGTACGAAGCGTCCGATACTCTGTGACACCCACTCTCCCGCTGTCTGGCTCTTTCTGATATACATCTCTGCAGAAGGTCCGCCATCCATAAGGATAGCATCGTAGACACCAGGAACCTGCTGGATGAACTGATTGAAGATTGCGATAGGCGCATTTGAAGGCTTGTCACCATCAGCCTTGTTGTCAAGGTGTATATAGTATGACTTCTTGTTATCGGATGACAGACAGAGAGCATCCTGAGGATAACCATACGCACCGCTTGACTGGGCAACACCTGCCTTTACAGCGTAGCCAGCGAAAGCCTTGACAGATGCCTGAAGTTTTACAGGAACATCCTGGGCATCGTAATACTGGAGGTTGAGGGTGATTGCCTCACCAACAGCAAGTGACTTAAGCCACTCCTCACCAGCTCCATTAACAGAAGCAAGCACTACCTGACCTTCCTTGTAGGTGTTGAACGAACCGCTCTTCACCTCTGTCACCTTACCGGTGTATTTGCCTGAGCAGATAGTCTTTGTATTATTGTCAAGAGTGATGACCACCTCTGTACCGAGTGCCTTTGCGCTTTCAAGGTCAGCAGTCTGGAACTTGCCCTTCATGCCATAACCGTTGGCAAACAGGGTGATGCCTGCAGGAGCATTAGAGCGAAGACGGTTGAAATTGCTGATAGCATACTCACCGGCATTGGCTGCAACTACAGTAGGATTGCACTTAAGCTTTCCAATTCTCACATTGCCTTCGCCATCAACATAATAGTGCTCAGTATTGCTGACAGGCATATAGTGCATGATACCGTTGCAGACAAGTCCGCCTGAAACCTCCATCATAACACTTAAAGGGCGAAGCTCGTCCTGTGTGAAGCCACCGCTCATGACAGAGGCGACAGGGCGTCTTTCAATTGTGCTGAAATGGTCATCCTGCCACTTGAACTCAGCTTCCTTTGTTGTAGACCTATGATATATTTGATTTTCGTCATAACCAGCCATAAACGGCGACTGGTAAGTGTACTCGTTCTCATTGTCTATCTCAACAACAAGAGCACGCATAGTATAATGGCGCGAGCCAATATCATTGAAATAATACTCGGTGTACTTGGTTCCCGGTCCGATACGACGATCGGAAAGAATCTCATATTCTGACTCCACACCATCGAAAGTCATTTTGCCTCCTTGAGCAAATCCTGTAACACTGCATAAAAGGCTGAAGGCTAAAGCCAGTGCTTTTCTCATAATTTTCTCAATAATTTTGTTTATAAAAATGTTTCGTCTTAAAAAATTTATGCAAAGGTAGAAAAAAAATAGTAAACACCAAAGTTTTATGGGATTTTTTTTATATTTTTGCACAAAAAATTATCTGCAATGAAAGAAATACAATTGACGACACAAAAATTATGCATTATTGCCATGGTTTCGACTATGATTGCCTGTGTTGATGACAAATACGACCTCGGCAAGAATGTTGACATAAAACTGGGAATCTCTGAGAACGGAATCACCCTGCCAACAAGCAGCACAAGCGACATTAAACTCAGCCAGGTGATGGAACTGGAGGAAAACGGGCAACTGAAAACCGATGCCGCAGGCAATTATTATTTTCACAAAACAGGAACAACAACCAACGAGACTATAATAAGCGTTGGCTACGGTTCTATATGCAACACCGCGGAAACAAACTATACTTTTTATTTTAAAAAGGACCCAACGTTAGAAACCAGTGTGAGATACCCCGAATACAACATAAACACAATGAAGTTTACTGTAAAGGTGCAGCCCCCGTATGCCCCAGATAAACTGGGACAGCATGTAAGAGAACTATGCTACGTACACACGCCTATGGACATAGTCATAGAATTTTTAGACAACAACATAGCCGACTTTGCACCGTATATTTCCGAAATTAGATACACAGTGCCGTCATATTATGATATAGAAGACGAAAGCGACCTGACACAAAAAAATGTCAAGACAAACACTTTCAACTATCATAGGATAAGATGTAAAGGAGTGGACTTCAAGGCTGCACTGAAAAATGGTGAGGTAGCGAGCTATAATAATAAAACGGGGCAGATAACATTCAAAGGGGAGATAAAGATGGAGTGTGCCATTGACTATGCATATATGAACGAATACCAAAAGATAAAAGATCCATTCATACAGATGCGCACCACCATAGGCTCACTGACCACAGACAAAGTGGAGGGACGTTTTGAGAAGAGCGAATATGTGGAGGTGGAGCCTATCACATTTGAGAACCTGCCCGACATGATAAACGATGAAGAGGTGGTGATAGACATTGAAAACCCTGTGGTGAGGCTGACAGTAGACAACGAAGTGCCTGCACGCGCACTGATAAACGCTACATTGAAAGCCTACCGCGACGGGAAAGAGACAGCCAGTCTGAAAATCGGAGAGGCTTACGGCACAGACAGCATAAAGTTTGAAGGCGGCACGAAACAGACTGTGTGGGTAAGCAGAATACCCACCGCCATACCCGATACTGTAAACGGCAATGTTGTGATACCAGAAATGATGAACCTGCTTAAGGTGATGCCCGACAAAATTGAGATTGACGGATGGGCACACACGGACTCAAGCCAGGTTGTGACCATGGGATTGAACAAGAAATATCATGTTTACCCCACATACGAACTATTTGCTCCATTAGTAATGGGCAAGAACATGAAACTGGTATACACAAAAACTATGGATGACCTACACGACAAACTGAAAAAACTGGAGGTAAACAAAATAACGTTCACGACAAATGCCACAAGCAACATTCCACTTGACCTTACAGCAACAATGAAAGCAATGGACCAACAGGGTAATCCTATAGAAAACATAAGACTGGAGCAAAGCCAGACAATAGAAGGATTGGCTGAAAGCAAAATCACGCTTACCCTGACAGGCAACACCGATGATTTTCAAAAGATGTACAGCGTGGAACTGAAAGCATACGCCGAATGCAACGAGACAATGGCGGGACAGCCGCTAAACGAGAATCAGGCGATAAGGTTCGACAACATTAGAGTTACAGCATACTAAAATGAAGAGTGAAAAATGAAGAAACGCAAGTTAGACGAAGTCAATGAAGAATTAAATGGATTAAGACATACTGTCCTATATATATATATAATAATGTGTACCGTCTGCATGGCACCAAATAAATCAAGTGCACAGACACGAACAGGCTATTTCATAGACAGTTATGCATTGAGTCACGAAATAAACCCAGCCTTGCAGCCCGACAGTGGATATATGTCACTGCCGTTGCTGGGAAGCACAAACATTGGTGTACAGTCGACAATGGCGCTTAGCGACATACTATTCGAAAATGCTGACGGATCACTGACTACATTTATGAGCAAAGGCACAATAAGCAAGGCTAAGCTCATGGAAAAAGTAGGCAATGGGGCAAAAACAAATGCCGACTTTAAACTCACGCTACTAAGCATGGGCAAAAGGATAACACCCGACAAATATCTGACAGCAAGCATGAGCATAAAAAGCAAAGCGCAAACATGGTTACCCAAAGGACTGTTCGACTGCATGAAAGAGGTGGAAAACCGAAACTACAACATTGGAGACGTGAGAGGCCGTGCTACGGCATACGTAGAACTGGCAGCAGGAATGTCTATGCGTAAAAACGAGCACCTGACCATAGGAGCAAAGACAAAGCTACTGGTGGGGCTGATGAACGCCGACGTGAAAGTTAACGGTCTATGTCTCAATACCAGCGGCGATACAGAATGGATGGCAAGCGGCAAAGCCGAAGCCAATGTGGCGGGACTAAATTACACCACAGAAGAAAAGACATACAGCAAACGGCCTGGTACATATCAACAAGTGGACGGTGTAAAATGGGACGGTCTAAAGCCCAGCGGTATCGGTTTGGCAATAGACTTGGGCGCAACATACAAATTAAACAACAGATGGACCTTCAGTGCTGCCATAACCGACCTCGGATTAATAGCATGGACTGGCAACCATAAAGCACAGAATGCCGAGGATTCATTTACATTTGGAGGATTCCACGATGTAGAGGTGGAAAAAGGCGATGAGAATTCATTAAAAAACCAATGGGACGCAATAAGCGATGACTTGAAAGACCTTGCGCATTTGGAAGAGTCTGGAAACAATAGTCACACACAGATGCTGGGCGCAACATTCACTACAGCAGCAGAATATGACCTAAAAGACAAAGTGGGAATGACATTAGGAACAATACTCACCCACAGACTCGATGGAAAATTCAGCTGGACCGAAATGAGAATAAACGGAACCTACATACCCAAACATCTGCCACTAAGTGGAGCACTGAGTCCTGCCATAAGTACATTCGGGATGTCACTTGGCATGATGGCAACAGTATCACCATCAAAAAACACAACAATTTTCATCGGCAGCGATTATCTGTTCTTCAAAGTAAATCCACAGATGATTCCTACCAGTCTTAACGGGAATGTATCACTTGGAATGACGATATCGCTTTAGTATAAACAAAATACAGCTTCTGAATACCAGAAATAAAAGTTCTGCCATCGTCCGGCGGCCGCCGGACGGTGGCAGAAGCTATGTTACTTTGCCTTTTAAGTTAACTTACTTCACCGTCCAGCGACCGCTGGACGATGAAGTAAGTAGCTTAAAATTCTGCAGTCTTCGGTGTACGCGGGAACGGAATAACGTCGCGGATGTTCTGCATACCTGTAACGAACAGGATAAGACGCTCGAAACCGAGACCGAAACCACCATGAGGACAAGAACCGTAGCGGCGGGTGTCAAGATACCACCACATATCCTTCATAGGAATGTTGCGCTCATTGATTTCAGCCATCAGCTTATCGTAGTTTTCCTCACGCACTGAGCCACCGATAATCTCACCAATCTGCGGGAACAGAACATCGGTGCCCTGAACGGTCTTGCCGTCCTCGTTGATCTTCATGTAGAACGCCTTTATCTCCTTTGGATAGTCGGTCATTATCACCGGCTTCTTGAAGTATTCCTCCACGAGATAACGCTCATGCTCGCTTGCAAGGTCCATGCCCCATGACACAGGGAACTCAAACTTCTTACCGTTCTTAACTGCTTCCTCAAGAATCTCAATACCCTTGGTGTAAGGCAGACGCTCGAACGAACCTGCAACCACACCCTTGAGACGCTCGATAAGAGTCTTGTCAATCATCTTATTGAGGAACTCCAAATCATCTTTACAGTTGTCGAGTGCCCACTGCACGCAGTACTTTATAAAGTCCTCTTCAAGGTCCATAAGGTCGTTGAGATCGAGGAACGCAACCTCTGGCTCAATCATCCAGAACTCGGCAAGGTGGCGCGGAGTGTTGCTGTTCTCTGCACGGAATGTAGGACCGAAAGTATAGATGGCACCAAGCGCGGTGGCACCAAGCTCACCCTCAAGCTGTCCTGAAACTGTGAGGCTGGTCTGCTTGCCGAAGAAGTCATCGTCGTAAACAATCTTTCCCTCATCGTCCTTCTTCAGGTCGTAGAGGTTCTTGGTTGTCACCTGGAACATCTGACCTGCACCCTCGCAGTCGCTTGCAGTGATGATAGGAGTATGGAAATAGAAGAATCCATGCTCGTGGAAATAGTTGTGGATGGCAATAGCCATGTTGTGACGGATACGCATCACGGCACCGAAAGTGTTGGTACGGAGACGCATGTGGGCATGCTGACGCATGTACTCAAACGACTGTCCTTTCTTCTGCATTGGGTAATCGGCTCCACAGCCTCCATACAACTCAAGAGTGTCGCACTGTATCTCGGATGTCTGACCTGCGCCCTGGCTTTCCACCAGCTTACCAGTGGCGCAGATGCACGAGCCTGTTGTTATCTGCTTGAGCAAATCTGCATCAAACTTCGCAGGCTCAACCACCAACTGTATATTCTTTATTGTACTTCCGTCGTTAACAGCAATAAAGTCCACAGCCTTACTGCTGCGGTGGGTACGCACCCACCCCTTTACACATATATCCTTGCCGTAGTCCTCACAGCAAAGAGCATCTACAACTTTAGTTCTTTTCATGTTTAATCTTATAGTTTTTAGAAGTTAAAGAAGTGAAGAAATACGAAAATTCTTCAC
>JAUNSB010000083.1:0-19122 GCA_030539375.1 Prevotella sp. | reverse complement strand
AACAAATTAAGTTTAACTCTCCTAAAAGTGACAACCTTTTTCAGTTAAGGTCATTGTTTAGTGATGATAAAAAAATAACTTGGTACGATTTGTGATTTTTTACTAATTATAATTAGCTTCAATGTTGTTTTTTGCTAATTATATTTCGTAATTTCGCAGAATTTTATTACCTTTGCATCGTAAAAATATAAAATAATGGAATATGGAGCAGACTTTAGTACAGCAAAACAGACAGTGGCAGGGAAAGCCTTTCAAGAGCTTGATCGACAGGAAAATAATGCAGATTTTGCTGAAGAAACAAAACATGCCGCATATACAAATAATCACTGGTGTGCGCCGGTGTGGTAAGTCAACTGTGTTTAAACTGTTGATAAACGAGCTTCTGGCAGCAGGGACGGAACCCAAATCTATCTTGGCTTTGAATATGGATGCTCCGATATTCATACAATATTGGGACAATGCGCAGCAGATTCGCCAAATTGTAGAGACAGCCGAGCGGATTACCGGCACGAAGGTGAGGTTTCTGTTTTTAGACGAGATACAGCAAGTGAGGGATTGGGAGGTGTTTGTAAAGGCTGCTTACGATACACAGATGTTTGACAAGATATATATCACAGGCTCCAATTCCAATCTGCTTCAAAACAGATTCTCATCAATGTTGTCAGGGCGGTATTTTGCCAACGAGTTGCGCCCGTTTGACATTGAGGAGACGCTTGCCACGATTGGTGTGAAATCGCTGCTCGATGCTTATCAAGACACTCCTAAGGTGTTGCGTCTTGTGAACGGAATAATTCGCAACGGCTCTTTCCCTGAGATTGTATTGGGCAGAATGGACGATGAGGTGAGGCAGGAACTGCTTCGCAGCTATTTTGAGTCAATAGTGCAGAAAGACTGCATTCTATATAATAGCATCCGTGACCCTCATCTGTTTTATAAAACAGTAAATTATCTGCTTCAGAACGTGGGCAATCGGTTCTCACCGCAGCAGCTTGGTAAGGCGATGGGAAGCAATGAGAATACGATGAACGTTTATCTTAACAGTTTGTGCGATAGCTATATCTGTCAGGATATCCGTAACTTCTCGTTCTCTCAAAAGGAAACCAAACGCTCGGAGCACAAATGTTATTGTATCGATAATGGCTTGATGTTTACCAACTCAACAAGATTCACACCTGATATCGGGCGATTTTTCGAGAATGTCGTGTTTAATGAGCTGATAAACAAAGGATACAATAACATTTCTTTTGACAACAGCAAAGGTGAATGTGATTTCATTGCATGGAAAAATGATTGCGCCTACGCTTTTCAGGCATGTTATGAGTTGAGCGATGCAAACCGTAAGCGGGAGTACGGCGGTTTCGCCGTGTTGCAGACTCCCGTCAAGACAAAAACGATTGTCACTTTCAACCAAAAGGAGCAAGTGGATGATGTCCGGGTTATGCCGCTATGGGAATGGGCTTTGGATAGTGATAATTTGTAGGCGCATATGGTGTGTGAGAAGAAATGAGAAGCCCTGATTTCGACGGTGCCCATCTTCACCAGCCGGTATTTCATCTTATCGGTTGACATTCTTTTACCTTATAATTACTTTCTTTCCATTTATTATGTTCAGACCCTTTCTTGGGAAATTCAATCTATTGCCGTTGATGTCATAATAAACCTTTTGCTTGGCGTTGCTGTCTATTCTGATGTCGTTTATTCCTGATGGATCATAGCCCATAATGTTCTGAAATTTTGACCATGGATATGTTGTTTTATATTTTTCCACTGCTATTTTAGGAACATAAAGTGTTGTATTCTGATAGTGCTTTTTATCAAAGCAATCTATATCCTTTTCTTCAACATAAATAGCATTAGGCTCAATAGTAGGAGGGATTGGATTAAAGGAGAAAATCGAAGTCGATAGTTTTTCTGAATTTTCTGCACAAAAACGAAAAATAGCTCAAATAGTAATTTTGATGTTTACTATTATTACAAAAAGTCTTATGCTTTGATTTGTAGTCTCTAATAAGCTTATTTTAATGGTAGCTTGATACGTAAAACTCATAAAAATATTGAAAAAAGTGCGTTTTCTTGCCGATAACGGCAAGAAAATGTGTATCTTTGCAGGGTAATTATATAAATTCATGCCGATAAATATGGATTTCATCTCAGTTAAAGAATATGCAGCGGCTCATGGTTTGGCAGAACGTACTGTGCGCAACTATTGTGTATTGGGCAAAATTACCGGTGCACAGCTTGTAGGTAAAACTTGGCATTTGCCTGCTGATGCTCCATTGCCGCAGCGCAGAAATGCGCAAAACAGAATTTCGCCACTTTTGATGGCTTTGCGTGAACAAAGGGAAAGCAAGATTAAAGGGGGCATTTACCACAGGACGCAAATAGACCTTACTTATAATTCTAATCATATTGAGGGTAGCCGTCTTACAAAAGAACAGACACGTTATATCTTTGAGACAAACACAATAGGAATAACTGATGAGGCAGTCAAAGTGGACGACATCATAGAGACAACCAACCATTTCCGGTGTATTGATTTTATCATAGACCATGCAACGGAACCTCTTTCAGAAAGTATGATAAAACAGTTACACCAATTGCTCAAGGCTGGCACGTCGGATGCTTCAAGGCAGTGGTTTGCTGTGGGTGAATATAAGCGGCTTCCTAATGAAGTGGGAGGAATGGAGACCGTGCCGCCTGAGAAGGTAGGCATGGCTATGCGTGCCTTACTTAAAGAGTATAAGGCAAAGGCTGTGATACAGATCGAGGATATTTTGGATTTCCATCAGCGTTTTGAGTCTATCCATCCCTTTCAAGACGGGAATGGCAGAGTGGGGCGTTTACTCATGTTCAAGGAGTGTCTGCATCATGGAATTGTCCCGTTTGTCATTACCGACGAATTGAAAATGTTTTATTACCGTGGACTGCGTGAGTGGTTGCACATTCCCGGTTATCTCACCGATATTTGTCTTACGGCGCAGGACCATTACAAAGCAATATTAGATTATTTCAGAATAAAATATTGATGCAGGAATCTTAAATATGTACATAAAAATACTCCCAACGTTTTTGTCTGTTGGGAGTGGTTTATTATATCATTCCTCCGCTCTGGTTCAAAAGCCAATAGTCGAGAATAGTCATTGCCGCCATTGCCTCTATTACTGGTACGGCGCGTGGCAGAACACAGGGGTCGTGGCGGCCGCGTGCCGTGATGGTGGTGGCATTGCCGTTAATGTCCACGGTGTCCTGTTGCATCAGTAGGGTGGCAACAGGTTTGAACGCCACTCGGAAATATATGTCCTGACCGTTACTGATGCCGCCTTGTATGCCGCCGCTGTGGTTGGTTAGCGTGGTGACAGTGCCGATGTTGTTTTCAGATGTATCGTTGCCGCCATTGTTTACGAACACGTCGTTCTGCTCGCTGCCGCGGGCTGTTACTCCTGCAAATCCCTCGCCATACTCGAAGCCCTTCACGGCATTGATGCTAAGCATTGCGGCACCGAGTGCGGCATGGAGCTTGTCAAACTCAGGCTCACCCAGTCCAACGGGACATCCTTTTATCACACAGGTTATCACTCCGCCGATGGTGTCGCCCTGAGCTTTCACCTCCGATATCAACTGTTCCATTCGTGCGGCAGTCTCCTGGTCGGGACAGCGCACGGCGTTGGTTTCGGTAAGGTCAAGATCGTATTTTTTATAGTTGCGCTCTAAGGCAATGTTGCCCACCTGCGATGTGTATGCCTGTATGTTGATGCCGAGACTGCGCAGTGCCAGCTTTGCCAATGCTCCGCCTACGCAGCGGCTAATAGTGATACGCGCTGATGAACGTCCTCCTCCGCGATGGTCGCGCACGCCATACTTAGTATGGTAGGTGTAGTCGGCGTGCGACGGGCGAAACAGGCTGCGCATGTTCTCGTAGTCCTGCGAGTGCTGGTTGGTGTTGCGCACAATGAATCCTATGGGACACCCCGTAGACTTTCCCTCAAACACACCGCTGAGCAGCTCCACCTTGTCAGCCTCGTTGCGGCTTGTGGTTATTTTGCTTTGTCCGGGTCTGCGGCGGTTCAGTTCCTGCTGGATGAAATCCATGTCGATGTCGATGCCGGCAGGCATTCCGTCGATAACGCCTCCCACGGCCGCGCCATGGCTTTCGCCAAACGTGGTAAGGGTGAAAATGTTTCCAAAAGTATTTCCCATAGTTGTGTCTGTTGTTGCGTTGATGTTATTTGTGTTTGCAGTGACCTTCGCCGTGACTGTGGCAGTGCCCCTCGCCGTGATTGTGGCATCCGCCTTCGCCATGACCGTGGCATCCGCCCTCGCAGTTGCCTCCGCATCCTTCGCAACCGCCTTCGCCGCTAATCATATTCACCATGTGCTCAATCTCAGCATTGGTGGCATCGCGGTTTTCGATAATTTTACCCACGAAGTTGATGGTTTTGCCTGCCAGAGGACTGTTTAGGTCAACCACCACAACAGTGTCGGTGATATCCATCACCACACCCATGAAGCGTGTGCCGTCCTCGTTTTGCAACGGAATTACTGCGTCTTTGCGGATGTGTTCCATATCGAAATGTCCGTTGATAAAGAACATACTCTTGTCAAGCTCCACCACACGCTCAGGATAGTAGTCGCCAAACGCCTCGTCCTTGGTGAGCGTTATGTTGAACTCACTGCCTGCCTCCATGTCGGAGAGTTTTGCCTCCAGGGCATCGAGCGCAATGCCGAAGCCACTTATAAACACAAAGGGCTGGTTTGGATTGGTTTTCTCAACTAATGATTTTTTGTCTCCTTCTACGATGTATAGCTGATATTCTGCTGCTATGTACTTGTTTGGTGTCATTTTTTTATTTTATATAATATGATTTTGCCTGCAAAGGTACGAATAAAAATGAAGAATGAAGAATGAAGAATCATGGTGGAGAGATGGTGTTTTTAATGTTTTTTATGCCCTTTTATCGCCTAAGCCCATAGTTAATGTATGCTAAAGAATAATGTAAAATAGTAATATTGTTATGTGATTCAATTTTTTTGCGTACATTTGTAGCGGTTAAACCATTTATATTATTTACTTAAATCATTTACGGATATGAAGAAAACAATTGGAGTGGCTACCTTAGCCTTGGCAGTGTTGATGTCTGCAAACTCATGTGTGGGATCGTTTGGACTGTTTAATAAACTTGCTTCGTGGAACAAGAGTGCTACAAACAGCAAGTTCTTAAACGAGTTGATTTTCATCGTTATTTCTCCTGCATACGCTGTGGTGAGTCTTGCCGATGTGCTTGTGCTCAATAGCATCGAATTTTGGAGCGGTAGCAATCCTGTTGCCAGCAATGTGGGAAAGACAAAGCAGGTGATGGGCACCGACGGCCGCTATTATGCTGTGAAAACTTTGAAGGACGGTTATGAGATAACCAAGCCCGACGGCGACATGATGAAGTTTGTGTATAACAAGACCGACGACTCCTGGTCGCAGATAGAGAACGGCAAGTGCACAGAGATATTTCGTTTCAATTCAGACGGTACAGTAAAGGCTACACTGCCCGACGGCAACCAGATGGATGTGTCGCTCAACGAGCAGGGAATGTACGAGTTGCGTACAGCTGTCAATGGCGGCACTTACTGGGCAGCAAGATAATATTTTTTCATGAATAGTTCTTTTTTCATTTGCGTTTCCGCATAGAACTTCTTATATTGCTCTGAATCAGGATTGAAAGGTCTGTGATTCAGAGCATCTTTTATTGGTTGCCATTCAGCTAAAAACTCCATCGTCTCTTTCCCGAAATATGTTTCGGAGAGTCTTTCCCAAATGTAGTCCACAGCCTGGGGCGATGGGTGCAGCATGTCGGGAGTGTAGAAACGGTAGTCGCGCAGCTCATCGTTCATTATCTCGTAGGCAGGGAAGTAGCTCACACAGCCGTTAGCTCTTTCCACCATGTCGGTTGCCAGCAGCAGAGTGGCTTTCGACAACTGGCTGCCATGAAATCCGTATTTCGCATAACGTATTGGGCTCACTGTGATTACTATCCTCACCTCGGGACGTACCGTGCGTAGCATGTCGACAGTCTGTTGCAGGGCTTCAGCACATTTATCAGCCGACAGTTCCTCTTCGCTGAACAGACGCTGCGGACGTTTCCGGCAGTTGTCCACAATCTCGCCCGTCTCCTTTAGTCTGTACACATGGTTGGTGCCAAGAGTGAGGAATACAATATCGGGAATAGTGCCAGCTGTGCCATTGCCGTTGGCGGCAGGTTCTCCGCCAAGCCACCGTTTCACCGTGTGGAGTATGCTCACCGGATTGTACATCACCCCGTAGGGATTCTTCACTGTGCGGAAACAGTTGTCGGCGAATCGCTGACCGATGTTGTCGGCAAAGCACGAACCCACGAGCATCAGCTCATGCTGAGGCATGATGGTGAACGTTGCCCGTTCTATCTCAATTTTAGTTCTGAACTGCATAAATATAATTTGTTGTGTCCTTTTTTTGTCCTGCAAAGGTAATCATTGTTATTGAGATGGCAAAATTTTTTGTATGTCAAACTTAAAAATTAGGCACGGATTACGCAGATTTACTCACGCATCGCTCTCTTTTTATAAGAGTTCATCAGCTTTACAGTCACAGATCTTTTTCTTTCACTAATCTGTGCATTCCGTAATCCGTGCCTACAAGGAACGTAGAAGGTTGGTTTTTAAAGTAAATCCAGCGCCATACTCAGGTCAGCAATAATGTCGTCAATATGCTCTGTGCCGATGCTAAGACGTATGGTTGAAGGATAGATGTGCTGTTCCTCCAGTTCTTCTGGCGACAGTTGTGAGTGTGTCGTAGTGGCAGGGTGAATCACGAGACTCTTCACATCGGCGACATTTGCCAGCAATGAGAATATCTCAAGATGGTCGATAAAACGCCATGCCTCCTGTTCGCCACCATTAATCTCGAAGGTGAAGATACTGCCACCGCCATTCGGGAAAAGCTTCTTGTATAACTCATGGTCGGGATGCGACGGAAGAGACGGATGGTTTACACGCTTAACCTTGGGATGGTTGCTTAGGAATTCAACGACCTTCAATGTGTTGAACACATGGCGCTCAACCCTTAGGCTCAATGTCTCAAGTCCCTGTAGCAATATCCATGCATTGAATGGAGAGATGGCTGCTCCGGTGTCACGCAATATCACGGCACGTATGCGGGTTACGAAAGCTGCCGCTCCGGCAACGTCTGCGAACACTGCTCCATGATAGCTCGGGTCGGGCTGTGCCAACGACG
Source organism: Prevotella sp. (assembly GCA_030539375.1). Taxonomy (GTDB): domain Bacteria; phylum Bacteroidota; class Bacteroidia; order Bacteroidales; family Bacteroidaceae; genus Prevotella. The sequence continues at coordinate 11,861 of JAUNSB010000083.1, read as the reverse complement.
GGTATTTACCGGCGTTGCTCTTCCAGTTGAACTTTCCGCCATCTACAATCACTCCGCCCAGTGAAGAGCCATGACCGCCAATGAACTTTGTGGCGGAATGCACCACCACGTCCGCACCATATTCTATTGGACGGATAAGGAACGGAGTGCCAAAGGTATTGTCTACTATTAATATTGTGTTATGCTTGTGGGCTATCTCGGCTATCTGCTCTATGTCTGTGACGCTTGCATTAGGGTTGCCGAATGTCTCCACAATGACGGCTTTAGTGTTTTCACGGAATGCCGCATCCACCTCGTCAAAGTTTGCGGGATTGACAAAGGTGGTGTCAACTCCTTGTGTGCTGAGTGTGTGGGTCAGCAAGTTGTATGTGCCGCCATAAAGATTATTGGCTGCAATGATATGGTCACCGTTACGGGCAATATTCTGTAGTGCGTATGTGATTGCGGCAGCTCCACTTGCCACAGCCAGTGCGGCCACTCCTCCTTCGAGAGCGGCTATGCGCTTCTCGAAAACATCTTGGGTGGAGTTGGTCAGTCGTCCATATATGTTTCCAGCATCACGCAGCCCAAAACGGTCGGCGGCATGCTGTGAGTTGTGGAACACATACGAGGTGGTCTGATAAATAGGTACTGCGCGACTATCGGTAGCCGGGTCGGCTTGCTCTTGTCCTACATGCAGTTGAAGTGTCTCAAAGTGTAACTTGTTCTTACTCATAATTAATACCTTTCTTTATTATTGTTTATATTCTTTGTTGACGTTTACGTTTCTGTATGCAAAGTTATAAAATAAATTAAATTATTCCAAGCAAAACGGATATTATAGAAAAAATCACTATATTTGCAATGATTTACAGAAAAATACTGATGTTAGAGCAAGTAAATACCAATTATAACAGAATAATTTTCGTGCAAGCGAGAGCAAATCCAAGCTTGCTTGAACTTTGCCGAGTGCAGCTGAAAATCATAAAATAATTTTCGGAGGGTAAAAATGGAAATAAACGAACGTCTTGACAAGACAGACTTACTGATACTGCAGGCTTTGCAGCACAATGCACGGCTCACCAACAAGGAACTTGCAGCACAAGTGCATCTTTCTCCCACGCCAGTGTTTGAGCGGTGGAAGCGTATGGAGCGTGAGGGTATCATCCAGCGGTATGTGACGATACTCGACGCAGATAAACTTAACCAGGGATTTATCGTGTTCTGTCAGGTGAAACTGCGCCGGCTGAACACCGATATTGCCAACGACTTTACGGAACGGATAATGCAGATACCAGAGATAACCGAGTGTTACAACATCTCCGGACATTTTGACTATCTGCTGAAAATCCATTCGTACAACATGAAGCAATATCAGCAGTTTCTGCTCAACACCCTCGGGCGCATCGAGAGCGTGGCATCAATAGAGAGCACGTTCGTCATGGATGAGATAAAGCATGACTATGGAATTAATCTGCATATAGAGTAAAGAGCCATGGTGTGTGTTAACTCTTAATAGTTGTTTTGCTGTCTGTACATACAGCATGTATTGACTGTACAAAGCCGATGTACAAGCTGTTCCATACGCTTGGAACAGGTCATTTCATACATGTGGACAAGTCGTTTCATACGTATGGAACTGTCTGTTTATGCGCAATGAACGACTCTAAAGTGTACTTGTAATGATATACCTAACCGTCTTTACAGCCTGTTAATATTTTAAAAATTTAGCCATGTCTTGTAAATTTATGGTAAAAATATGTCTTTGTATCAATAATTATTTTTAATTTTGCAGTTGGATTGTCATAGTGCCTGCTCTTTCGTTTATGAATGTGAGAGTATGGTCTTTGCTCTACGCCGGACTGCCTAAGGCTAATTGTTTATATAATTTGGCTCATGTGCAGTGGTTGGGTTGGGTATGACATTCGTGACATATTGAAGGCGTTTACTATGCGCTTTGTTCGGGACCTGCTGATAATCTCGCAAATTACAGTAACCCTGTCTTGAACCTAGCAACGGTAGATGCCCTGGGATGTGATTATATACATTCCGTAAATATTTGTAAACCCTCAGTGTGCCTTTTTTTGAAGGCATTTTGTGGTGTTTGCAGGTATATTGTGGTTGTATTATTCATATCGGCGTGGGGCTCTGACGTTGTCTGTTCAACAGGATATAGGCAATGCGAGAGCCTCAGCAGGTGGAATGGACAATGACAGCAACCACGCTTCTTTTTTGTGTCATTAAGAATTATTTCAACAACAAATCTTATGAAAATATGACACTATGAATAACAGGATTGTTCTGAGTTTGCACAATGAAATGTATATCATTGACTGTGAGCGTGTGCTGTATATGCAGGCAGACGATCATTATACTCACATTGTATATTTGTCGGGAGCCAAGTTTCTTGTTCCGTTCGGACTGTCTGAATTGGAAAAGCGTATTGATTCTGTTATGCCCGACAATAAGTTTCTTGTTAGATTTGGACGCAAATACATCATCAACATGAATCATGTTTTTCATGTCAATACCATGAAACAAATAGTATTGCTGACCGACAGCAACGGCAATAACTTTTCTGTGTCGCTGCCCAAGCCGATATTGCGCAATATAATAGAAAAAATGAACGGCTGATAAATTCACGAAAAAAAATGGCGGTTTCACGAAAGACACCTTTGCGATGAATTCCTTTTATTTGAAAAATGCTTAACTTTGTCGGAAATTTATGGAAATGCAGCTTTGGAAAATATGTCTGCTACCCATATATAATATTAATGTGTAGAATGTAAACAAACTTGATATATTAACATTAAACAAACAGATTATGAACAAACTTACACTTTCTGCTGCCGCATTGACGGCAATCGTCGCTCCTGCCCAGGTGCAGGCCGCCGATTTAACACCAGATCAGATTGCAGCTAAGCAAAAGGCTATTGATGAGTTGCGCATACAGTTGAATGCTGCTGCAAACGAAATCGAGTCTAAGGCTGGAGATGTGAAAGAAGAGTATCTTCTTAAGCTCAGCCAGATTACCGCTGAAATGAATGCGCTTTATGATGACAACACCAAAGATCTTACAGCGGATCAGAAAAACACTTGGACTGCAGGTATTGACGCTGCAAAGACTGGAGCTGCTGAAGCTCAGAAGCCTTACACAGCTAAGAAAGAACTTCAGACAGAATTTGAAAATCTCAAGACATTGTATGACGCAAGGCTTGCAATTGCTGGTGACAAGACAAAATATCCTAATGTCAGCGAAAACAAAGTTAAAGCTCTTAAGGCTCTTGGTGTAGAGGCTCTTGGCAATCAAATAGATGCTTACAACCCCGCAGAGACTACTATTCTTGACGAGCGGAATGCTGTTGAGACAGCCATCAGGACTGCAACAACTGCTATTAAGAACCTTACAGACAAAATTGCGGAGGACGAGGCTGCTGTTGCTAACAATGATGCAGCTCACCAAGCTGTGGTTGACGCATATAATGCAGCTAAGGCAGATTACAATACTCAGCTTCAGGAAGCCATCTCAAAACTGCCTTCAGATGTATATAAGGATTGGCAGAATGAGGCAGTTGCAAAACTCAATGAGCAGTATCGTCTTATCAACGATGCAAAGAAGGCTGACGAGGCTCTGTATGCTGATGGCAAGTCTGCAACAGCAATGGGACAATATGTGGATGAAATCAATGCTGCAGCAGCTGAGATTGCAAATATCGTGGACGGATATTTGGCTGACATGCAGAATGAGGAGAACGCTAAAGCCGATGCTGATGCTGCTGTAAAAGATCTTCAGGACGCACTCAACGTAGTTAAGAAGGAACTCGCAGACCGCGAGCTGACTGATTGTGACGCGGACATCGCTGCTGTTCAGACAAGCATCGACAACCTGAACGCTGAGTTGGACGGACAGTACAAGAAGCATGGGCTTTATGGTTACAAATATGCCGGTAAGGTTACAGAAATTCAGAGAGCGACAAACCAGATTGACGACAACGGCAATCCTCCTCATTCTTATGCAGACGTAATCGACAACTATGACGCTAAGGAGGATATGAACAAGTCTATCGCCGCTGCTCAGAAGACATTAAATGATAATGAGACTGCTGCAAAGAAGGCTTCAGATGACACAAAGTACAATGCTGCCGATTACTTCACCGGCGACCTTGCCAATGTGCAGAAGAATATTGATGACCTGTCTGGTGCTGTGGATAATGCTTACAAGGCAAAGACTGCCGTTAAATATCAGAACGAGACATTTGCAAGCAAGCTTTCTCCTGTCACAACTGGCAACGACAAATATAAGATAAATACTGCCGCAGCTCTTGCTGCTTACAACGCGGCTCAGAAGACGGCAGCCGACGCACAGAAAAAACTCGATGCACTTAAAGAGAAGGTGGCTGATCCAACTGTCACTGTTGACGGAAGTCTGACTGGCACAAGCTACGAGACAACAATGGCTGATATCCAGAAGGAAATCGATGCCATCAACAACGCTATTGCCGCTGCTCTTAAGGTTAAGGACGCTGCACATCTTACAGCTATCCAGAAGGCTGCAAAACTGACTGTTAAGGAGGATATTGACGGTCTTACAGAGCAGTATGAGGCAAATAAGGCTGAATATGACAAAAATTCAGCAGTTAATGCCGCTAACGCTGTTCTTGAGGCTTCTCAAAACAGAATCGATGCTGTACAGAAGGACATCAACAGTGTAACTGGTGACTTCGGTAATCAGCAGGAGGCTATCAATAAGACAAAGGGTGAACTTCAGACCGCACTTGATAAAGTAAAGCAGACACGTGACGATGCTAAGACAAAGTTTGAGACTGTGACGGATGAAGCAAAGAAACAGGCTGCTGCCGCAGAGGCTATAGCTGTGCTTGCTAAAGTTAATGAGGAGCTTGCAGAAATGGAGGAGACTGTTGCCGCTCTTAAGACACAGGCAGACGCTGCCAAGGCAAACAAGGTGGCTTACGATGCTGTAAGCAAGAAGGCAGATGACCTGAAGAAGCTTGTCGAGGATGTGCGTGACAACACCGTGATGACAGTTGCCACAGGCAAGGCTCAGGATACTTATCTCGCTGAGATTACAAAGATGCTGCAGGACATCGCCGCTGCTAAAACAGAGCTGGAGACTGCTTACGGTCAGATTAAGGCTGCTGAAAAGCAGGGTGAGATAGAGAAGAAGCTCACAGGTATTGAGACTGCCGCTAAGGATCTGAAGGCAGCTGTACAGCCTAATGAGAATGCTCATAAAGATCAGGTGAAGGCTGTTGATGACCTGCAGAAAGCATGGCAGAAAACATACGACACAATTTCTAACAAAGACTTGTCAGATGCTGCTGCCGGCTATCTCCAGGATCTTGCCAAGCAGCAAGAGGCTATCAACAACCTCAAAAAGAAGGTTGAGGACGCATTTGCCAAAGTCGAGTCGGTTAAACAGAAGGCAGACATCGAGGCTGACAGAAAGGCCATCGAGGATGCAATCACTAAGATTGGCAACGAGTCAAAGGATAACTACGATGCTAACGTAGATGCTACAAATGCCGACCAGCACTCTAACTTCGAGGCTGCATATAAGACAGCAAACACTGCTTTCTCTGATGCTGTTAAGGCTCTCAACCAGTTCAGCGGCATCAAGAATGAGGCTGTCAATAAGGCTCTTGATGGTCTTATTAAGACTCATGATGACATCTATGCATACGCAGACAAGCTGCGCGACCTTAAGTCTAAGGAGTCGGCTGACTATACAAAGTATGTGAACGACGTTACCGATGGTGTTGATGACATCTACAATGCAAAGAAATGGATTGATGAGGCTGCTAAGTTCACAGGTGGGATTAATAAGCTGATTACGGATTATCAGGATGCTGTGAATCTGGTTGCGTATGAGGCGTATAATCAGAATGTCAAGAGCGCGGCAAGCAAGCTTGGAAAGGCACAGCGTGCTATTGAGTCGTTCGTTTATGACGGTAAGGCAACAGCATTCAAGGATGTTGAGGATGTTGTGAATGAGGCTAAGGCAGCTGGTGCTATTGACGAAGACGGTACTATCAAGGATAAGTTCTATGCTGTGAAGATGGACAAGTGGCTTGAGACACTCGATAGCGTGGACGATATGCTTGAGGCTGACCGTGACGCTGCTTGCGAGGCAGAGAAGGCAAAGCGTATTGAGGATGCCAAGGCTCTTTATAATTCGGAGCGTGCTGAGATTGAAGGATTTGGCGAAATCAACAATGCCGATTATATCAAGAAGCTTGATGACTTGAAGGAGTCAACAATTGATGTGGCTAGGGGTACTGTTCCTTCACTCGACAATACTATTAATATAATCATTGCCAAGTGCGAGGAATATGCAACTTACTCATTGGATAAGGACGGTAAGTATGTGCTTGGTCACTCAAGCGTTTATACCAATGCTTACAATGAGTCGGTTATGCTGCAGGAGAACATCGAGGCATACAACAGATTGGTTGAGGCCGTTGGTCTGCTTGTCAGCGACTTCGATGATGTCCGGGCTTCTGTTGAAAAGCTTATCATTGGACATCAGAGTGGTACAACATACAGCAAGCTTGAGGAAATTTCTGATTATCTTGCCCAAACAAAGGACGGTATTGAGATTTGGAAGAAGAATGCCAGGTGCGTAAGAATGGAGGAGTATTTCAATAGCAATATTCCTGAAGAGTTTAAGCAGAAGGTTGACGAACTGAAGAGACTTGCCGTAACCGATGAGGATGTTCAGCTTGTCTTAAAGATTGACGAGGTTAAGGAAGAGTACAACCAGGCTGCTAAGGAAGACCTTGATGCAGTTAAGGAGTACGATGCTAAGATTGAGGCTCTCTACAAGGCTGTTGCCGATATCAAGGCTAAGTTTGACAAGGAGTCAGGCAAGAGTCTCGATGCTGCGTTCGGTGGAGCTGTAGACGCTCTTGCAGAGCAGGAGGTTGCCATTGCCGCTCTCAATCAGGATCTCAACAGCAAGTATGAGAACACTCAGACCGCTGATGCTGTTGCTGCTGTTAACGCAGCTATTGATAAGGCTGAGACTGCTGTTGCTCAGGCAGAGACATGGGCTGGATATAACGAGGCTACCAAGGCATTTGCTGAGGCTGACGTTCAGGCATTGCGTGGTGAGCTGGAGCTTATCAAGGCCGACTACGAGACAAAGAATGCTGCCGGACAGCTTCTGTTCTATCAGGACAACATTCTCTTCGAACTTGGCAATGTGCTCAATGACACTCCTAAGACTGGTAGCGAATTGGAGGCTCTCTACAACAAGCACGTTGCAAATGACAATGTCTATAACGAGCTTTCTGCTACGCTCACAGCCGATGCTAAGGCTCTTGATGACGCATACAATAAGATTAAGGACTTCGAGCACAAGCAGAAGGGTGTGGATGAGAAATATGTCATTGATACAACCAAGCAGAATATCGAGGACGCTTTAACTGCTTTGGGTGAGAGCTTGGAGACAATGCACAAGGCTGTTGAGCTGACTGAGACAGCGACTATCAAAAATGATATAAACAATCTCATCAGCAAGATCAATGAACTTGAGCGTGATGCCAAGCATTATGAGGCTATGGGCAGTATCGGAGATCTCAAGAATAGCATTGATGCTTCTCTCGATACTGTTAACAAGAGCCAGTATGGTGGTGACCGTCAGGCTAAGCTCACAGATGAGTACAACAGAATCAACGGTCTCTTGACTAAGGCTGATAATTATAACAATGATGCTAAAGACGGCAGTATTTCTTATGATATTGACGGCAATGATGTAAGAGAAAAGATAGGTGATTATTGGTATGCAATGCACATCGACTACAACACCGAGGCATGGAATGTTCTTCTGACACGTATCGCTGAGATGAAGGCAGATGCTGAGCAGCTTGCTAAGGATGTTGTTAACCTCGCATACATCACAGGTGATGCCGACAACGACAAGCGTGTGACTGTGAACGACTACTCTGAGGTTCGCAACTGGATTCTCACTGCTACTAAGTTTGAGGATGTTGACGAGGCTAAGCGCTATGCCGGCGACTGCAACGGAGACAAGGAGTTCACCGTGGCTGATATGACTGGCGTTTCTAACATTATCTTCCATGGTCAGTGGGACTGGATGCCAGAGAATGCCGCTCCTGCCAAGACACGTGCCAAGGCAAGTGTAGAGGATGAGATCAGCATCACCAACGAGGGCGAGGAGACAACTATCTTCGGCAAGACTGTGCGCATGGCAATCAACCTCACTCACAGCGAGGCGTTTACTGCAGGACAGATGGACATCGTTATGCCACAGGGAATGAAGATTGCCGGTCAGAGTATGTCAGACAGAGCTAACGGTCACGACATCTTTGCCAACGATCTTGGCAACGGCGTGACACGTATCGTAGCGGCAACAATCGACAACAACGAGTTCAATGGCCGCAGCGGTGCCCTCATCTATCTCGATGTAGAGGTTGGAAGTGATTTCAACGGTGGTCAGATTTCTATCGGCAACATCATCTTCTCTGACGCTGCCGGACGTAGCTACAGTATGTCATCTACTGGAGGAAACGGCGGTGGTACTACCGGTATCGGCGACATCAAGGCAGCGACAGTGAAGGAGCGCATCTACTCTGTTGGCGGTCAGGTGATGAAGACCGTGAAGAAGGGCATCAACATCATCGTGGGTGAGGACGGCAAGACCAAGAAGGTTGTCAACAAGTAATAGGTGTTAAGATTTTAATGTTGTGGCAAGGGCTGTTGCGGGTCACTCCGCAGCATGCCCAAGCCCAAAAGTTAAGAGCGAAATACACAATTTACGGAAAAGATTAATTTTTTAGACAGACAAATTATGAAGAATAATATAAACATGTTCCTGAAGGGAATAGCTGGCAGGCTCTCTGCCACAGTTGTTTTGTTCGCCTTGGGATGCTTCTCTGCATTTGCCGGCAACAACACTGTGAAGATAGAGGACTTCGTCACTGCTCCGGGACAAACAACTACTCTTGAGATTCTTCTCGAAAATGAGGATCCTATATCCTCACTTGAGATGCTCGTGACTCTTCCTGAGGGATTGAAGTATAAGGACAACAGCCTTGCAAAGGTGACAAGCCGCGTGACCCGCTCAAGCCACAGCATCGGTGTGAAGGATGAGGGTGCCGACGGGTTCAGAATAATCATGCTCTCTACATCTTCCACTATCGAGAACTCACCGGTGAAGGGTAACAGCGGAGCGATTCTCACCATCGACGTAGTGGCATCTAACAGCTATAAGGGCGGTGACATCGTGATTTCCGACATTATCGGCAGTGACCAGACAAACAAGGACGAGAACGGCAAGTACGTTCCAAAGCGCATCGACATGGAGGCAGTGACTGTTAAGGCAGGCGTGCATGTTGGTGATGCTACAGCCGACGACGCTGAGCTTACTGCTGCTCCTGGCATGATTGCCAAGGTGGGCGTATCGCTCGACAACATTATCAACATCGTTGGTCTGCAGGCTGTGGTTACTCTTCCTGAGGGCGTAAGCTTCGCGGAGGACGAGAACGGCGAGAAGGTTACTTACGGCGACCGTCTGTCGGACAATACCACAGTGACCATTGAGCCGCTTGAGGGGCAGCCGGGCAGCTACACTCTCGTGGTTTCATCGCTCACAAGCGACGTGTTCACAGGCACATCTGGCAACCTGTTTGCTCTGAACCTTGCCGCTGCAGAGGGCTTTACCAAGGGTGATGTCACTATTTCTGACATCAAGGTGTCGAGCGTCAACGGTATCTCCTACAGCCTTGAGGGCACTCTCACAACTACTCTCTATGGTGCCGGCGACCCTACACGCGACGGTGTGTGGGACATCGACGATGTCTATGCTGTCATTGAAATGATAACAACATCGGGATATGACGCAACTTGTGACCTGAACGGTGATGATGTTGTTGACATTGATGACCTGTATTTGGCAATTGAGAAAATAATGGAATAAGGTAAGTTTTACTATAAATAAAGAATAAAACAATGAAAATATTTAATATCATTTCATCAAAAATGGCTGTTGTCTCGGCTTTGCTTATGAGCACATTCACTATGGCTGCAGCACAGGAAGCCAATCCTGAGAAGCTGACTGTGGAGCCTGTCACTGTGGTTGCAGGCGAGGAGACCGAGGTGACGGTGAATTATGAGAGTGAGGTGGAGCGTTCAGGATTCCAGGTTGACGTTATCCTGCCTGAAGGTCTTTCTTTTGTTAAGGCAATGAATGAGGATGAGGAAGAGGTTGTCATGACTTTGGGCTCGAGCGCTACAAAAAACCATCAGGCTTCAGAAAAGATCTCTGAGGATAACCCTCAGAAGTTGACACTTGTTGTTTTTGATTTGAAGAAAAAGGCATTGAAGAACGGTGTTCTCTTTACTTTCAAAGTTAAGGCTGACGAGAGTCTTGCTGAGACTTCTGAGATAAAGTTCGAGAGAATTAAGTTTAACGGCGGTGAGTATCTTGAAAACTTCACCTGCCCAGTTACAAAGAAAGTTGTGGCTAAGGATGTAGTTGTTGCTCCAGAGGCAAATTCTGACATTGCAGCAGCTGTTGCCGCTGCAATAGCGGAAACTTCCTTGATTAACAGCATCACCATCAACCTCGAAGCCGGTACCACCTATACTGTTAACTCGTCTATCGAAGCTCCTGCATCTGTCGTAATCAACGGTAACGGTGCAACAATCGACGCTTCGGCTCTTGCAGCTCCATTCATCGTTTTGACCGATGGAAATGTTGTGGAGGGAAACGAATATAAGAGAATTGACAACGTAAAGATTGACGGTGTAACAGTCAAGGGGCTCAAGAACTCTATCCTCTACGACAACAATGTGAAGATTTGCGTTGTTGACCTTACTGCCAACAACTCTGTATTTGAGCTCCTGACAGAAGAAGTTAAGAATGATGCTCTCATCTCATTCCAGGCTGGTGGAGCAAAGGATGTGAACATTACAAACTCTACTTTCTACGGAAACAACGCTGTAGCCAAGTTTTTCATTCGCTACAACAACTCTGCACGTCTTGACCGTTACGGATTTGACAAGGAGACTGAGTTCCAGACAATGAACTATCAGAACAACACATTCTATGGTTTGCTCAAGGCTGACGGACAGTGGGGTAACTACAGCGCCATCGCCGGACAGAACTACATCAAGTTTGATGTTCAGAACAACATCTGGTATAACTGCGGTAAAGACATCATACGCCGTATGGCTGGCGGTCGTTTCGGTAGCAACGCACCTCAGGTGTTCGCTAACAACACTTACTTCAATGACGGCGCAGACATGTCGGCAAGCGAGGCAAGTTACGACAAGAGCGGTACAATTCTCATTACCGACCCGACATTTGTCAATGCTACAGAGGGTGACTTCACTATCGGCGCATCTACACAGCAGGCTAAGGAGAAGGCTGGTGACCCACGCTGGCTGGTAGAGTACGTTGCTCTCGACAAGACTGCTCTTGAGTCAGAAATCACAACAGCTACAGAGCTTCTCGGCGATGCGTCAACAGAGGAAGGCACACCGGGCGCAGCTCTTAAGTCTGCCATCGATGAGGCACAGACAACTCTCGCAGCCGCTGTGGCGCAGGAGAAAATTGACGAGGCTGTAGCAACATTGAAGGCTGCTGAGGCTGCTTACAACGAGGCAACTGGCATTAGCAACATCACTTCTGGCGCAGCCGACAGCGGAGCATGGTATAACATGCAGGGTGTGAAGGTTGAAAAGCCTGCTCAGAAAGGTGTTTATATTCACAACGGCAAGAAAATCGTTGTTAAATAAGTGATAAAGGACTATCGCGCAAGCAGTATTCCTAAATTTATTTACATGAGGAGGGTGTGTCATAAACCTGTGACATGCCCTCTTTTGTGTAATTTATGGCA
>JAUNSB010000082.1:0-19147 GCA_030539375.1 Prevotella sp. | reverse complement strand
TTCTTCATTCTTCATTTTTAAAATTTTCAAGAAAATTTTAAACAACATGTTTGATTTCAAAATAGTAACAACATGGATCGACGCTTTGCTGCGCGAGACTCTCGGTCTCGGCGACTTTCTGTCGATTCTTATCGAGTGTGTGCTTGTGGGGCTCGGCCTGCTTGTGGGCTATGCCGTGCTCGCCATCATCTTGATATTCATGGAGCGTAAGGTGTGTGCCTATTTCCAGTGCCGCCTTGGCCCTATGCGTGTGGGTCCCTGGGGCGTGCTTCAGGTGTTTGCCGACGTGCTGAAGATGCTCATCAAGGAGATCTTCGCTGTTGACAAGGCGGACAAGGTGCTCTATTACATCGCTCCGTTCCTTGTGATCATCGCCTCGGTGGGCACGTTCTCGTTTCTGCCGTGGAACAACGGTGCCAACGTGCTCGACTTCAACGTGGGCGTGTTCCTCATCACAGCCGTGTCAAGCATCGGCGTTGTGGGTATGTTCCTCGCCGGATGGGGTAGTAACAACAAATATTCTGTAGTGTCGGCAATGCGTGGCGCGGTGCAGATGATTTCCTACGAGATGTCGCTCGGACTGTGCCTCATCACAGCCGTGATTCTTACAGGCTCGATGCAGGTGAGCGAGATTGTCAACTTCCAGACTGGACCGTGGAACTGGCTCATCTTCCAGGGACACATCCCAGCAGTGATTGCATTCCTCGTGTTCCTCGTGGCAGGTAACGCCGAGGCAAACCGCGGACCGTTCGATCTTGCCGAGGCAGAGAGCGAGCTTACCGCCGGCTACCACACCGAGTATTCGGGTATGGGATTCGGCTTCTACTATCTGGCTGAGTACCTCAACCTGTTTGTGATTTCGGGCATCGCCACCACCATCTTCCTCGGAGGCTGGGCGCCGGTGAACATCGGCATCGAGGCATTCGACACCGTGATGAACTACATTCCCGGCATCGTTTGGTTCCTCGGCAAGGCATTTGCCGTGGTGTGGCTGCTGATGTGGATTCGCTGGACCTTCCCACGTCTGCGTATCGACCAGATACTGAAACTTGAATGGAAGTATCTCATGCCTTTGTGTCTCATCAACTTAGTGCTTATGACAGTGGTTGTGGCACTGGGCCTCACATTGTAATAAACTAAGGTAAAAAAGTAAATAGCAAATATGGAAAACAAATCATATTTCGGCGGTATCGCAGCAGGACTGAAGACTCTTGCCACTGGAATGAAGGTAACTCTCAAGGAGTACTTCATACCTAAGAGCACAGAGCAGTATCCTGAAAACCGCAAGACCACGCTCCATGTGGCAAAGCGCCACCGCGGACGTCTTGTCATGCTCCGCGATGAGAACGACCAGGTGAAGTGTACCGCATGTACACTCTGCGAAAAGGCGTGCCCCAACGGCACCATCAAGATTCTCTCAGAGATGGTGACCACCGAGGACGGCAAGAAGAAGCGCCAGCTTGTGGACTATCAGTACGACCTTGGCGACTGCATGTTCTGCCAGTTGTGCGTGAATGCCTGCAACTTTGGCGCCATCGAGTTTACTAACGATTTTGAAAACGCCGTGTTCGACCGCGGGCAGCTCAAGCTGCATCTTGACAAGGAGCACTACGAGAGCTCTCTGCCAAACATCCTCGACGGAGGTGCGGAGCAGACCATCGGCAAGTTTAACACAGCAAAGAAATAAGGAGGAGACAAAGATATGGCAAATTTAGTTATGTTTGGCATCCTGGCTGTAGTAATCCTTGGGTCTGCCCTGATGTGTGTCATGACAACGCGCATCATGCGTGCCGCCACGTTCCTGCTGGTGGTGCTCTTCGGAGTGGCAGGCTTGTATTTCCTCATGGACTATACGTTCCTCGGAGCTGCACAGATCAGCGTCTATGCCGGTGGTATCACTATGATTTACATCTTCGCCATCCAGCTCGTAAGTAAGCGCACGCTGCAGGGACTCACCGTGCGTGTGAGCGGTTCGCTGGCAGTCAAGGGAGCGCTGCTCGCAGCCCTCGGCCTTGTGGTTACGGTGGCTGTGATGATGAAGAACAGCCTGCTCCGCTCGGCTGTGTGCGTTGAGGACAAGGAGGTGCCTATGAAGGAGATAGGTACAGCCCTGCTCGGCAGCGACAAGTATCAGTATGTGCTGCCTTTCGAGTTTATTTCGGTGTTCCTGTTGGCTTGCATCATCGGAGCGCTTGTTGTTTCACGTAAAGATAAGGAGGTTAAGTAAATATGGTACCTGTAGAATGTTATATGGTGCTCAGCGCACTGCTGTTCTTCATCGGTGTCTACGGTTTCGTGACCCGTCGCAACCTCATTGCGATGCTTATCAGCGTGGAGCTGGTGCTCAATGCCGTCGACATCAACTTTGCGGCAATCAACCGCATGCTCTTCCCCGGACAGCTTGAAGGCATGTTCATGAGCCTGTTCTCCATCGGAGTGAGCGCAGCCGAGAGCGCCGTGGCTATCGCTATTATTATTAATGTTTACCGCCATTTCAAGAGTGACCAGGTAAGCAGTATTGAAAACATGAAAATGTAATAATTGGTTATGGATTATAGTTATGTATTTTTGATACTACTTCTGCCGTTGCTTTCGTTCCTCGTGCTGGGACTGGCGGGCATGAAGATGTCGCACAAGGCGGCGGGACTCATCGGCACTGCGGTGCTGTCGGTTGTCACCATCTTGTGTTATTACACTGCCATACAATATTTTGTTGTAAACGGCAGGGCGGGTGAGATTTACCCGATTATCTCGGCGTTCAACTTCACCTGGCTTGATTTCGGAATCATCAACGGCATGCACCTCACCTTCAACCTCGGCTTCGTGCTGAAGCCTATCTCGGTGATGATGCTTATCGTTATCTCTACCGTGAGCCTCATGGTTCACATCTACTCATTCGGCTATATGCACGGCGAGAAGGGCTTTCAGCGCTACTATGCGTTCCTGAGCCTCTTCACCCTGTCGATGCTCGGACTGGTGGTTGCCACCAACATCTTCCAGATGTATCTGTTCTGGGAGCTTGTGGGTGTGTCGTCCTACCTGCTCATCGGTTTCTACTATCCGCTCCATGCGGCGGTGGCAGCCAGCAAGAAGGCGTTTATCACCACACGTTTTGCCGACCTGTTCTTCCTCATCGGTATCCTGATGTTCAGCTTCTATGTGGGAACTTTCAACTTCGACTGCACCTCTTACTTTGTGCCTGGAGCCGTTGACGGTTCGCTCATGCCTGCCGAGAGCATCATGCGCCTGCCGCAGCTGGGCTGGATTCTTCCCACATCGCTGTTCCTCATGTTCATCGGTGGTGCAGGTAAGTCGGCAATGTTCCCTCTGCACATCTGGCTGCCCGACGCCATGGAAGGTCCGACCCCTGTGTCAGCCCTCATCCATGCTGCAACCATGGTGGTTGCCGGTGTTTATCAGGTGGCAAGCCTGTTCCCGATTTTCATGATGTATGCTCCTGAGCAGATTCACTGGATTGCCTACATTGCAGCGTTCACCGCATTCTACGCAGCGGCTGTTGCCTGCTGCCAGAGCGACATCAAGCGCGTGCTGGCATTCTCTACCATCTCTCAGATCGGCTTTATGTTTGTTGCACTCGGCGTGTGCACACCTGCCTCTGGAGTTTCTGAGTTTATGACTGAGGAATACGCCGACGCTGGCGCATTAGGCTACATGGCTGGAATGTTCCACCTGTTCACCCACGCCATGTTCAAGGCTTGTCTGTTCCTCGGCGCAGGCTGCATCATCCACGCCGTGCATCACTATGCCAACACCCACGACGCCAACGAGAAGCGCTACATGGGAGGTCTGCGCAAGTACATGCCGGTGACCAACGCCACCTTCCTCATCTCGTGTCTTGCCATTGCCGGCATTCCGTTCTTCTCGGGATTCTGCTCCAAGGACGAGATTCTTGTGGCATGCTACAACTTCTCGCCCGTGATGGGAGTGATTATGAGCGGCATCGCCATGATGACGGCATTCTATATGTTCCGCCTCTACTACGTTATCTTCTGGGGCAAGAGCTACTACGAGAATAATAAGGACAAGTGCAAGTGCGCTCCCGAGGAGGCACCGCTCGTGATGACCGGTCCGCTGGTGTTCCTGAGTGCCATCACAATGGTGGTGGGTATTCTCGGCACGCTCCACATCTTCGAGTTCGGTACTCTCGTGAGCGGCAACGGTATTGGTTTCCACACCCACACCAACTGGGCTGTGGCTGCAAGCAGCACCGTGCTGGCACTGATAGGCATCGCAGCCGCCACATATATGTATAAAGGTGAGGAGACTCCGCTTGCCGACAAGCTGGCGAAGACCTTCCCCACACTGCATCGTGCGGCTTACCGTCGTTTCTATCTCGACGAGGTTTGGATGTTTGTCACCCACAAGATTATCTTCCGCTGCGTGTCCACTCCTATTGCATGGTTCGACCGCCACGTCATCGACGGCACGTTCGACTTCATGGCATGGGGTGCCAACGAGGGAGCAGAGTCGCTGCGCCCATGGCAGAGCGGCGATGTGCGCAAGTATGCCGGCTGGTTCCTCACCGGTGTCATTGCCCTTACGTTAATATTGTTGGCATTGGTATAAATGCCGGCTACTCATAAACAATAAAGAAAGATAAAAACAATGAGTATATTAAGTCTATTCGTAGTAATCCCCGTGGTGATGTTGCTGGGTCTTTGGATTGCCCGCAACCTCAATCAGGTGCGTGGGGTGATGGTGGTTGGTTCCACCTGCCTGTTGGCATTGTCGGCGTGGCTGACAGTGTATTTCATACAGGAGCGCGCGGCGGGCAACACTGCCGAGATGCTGCTTACTTACAGCACTCCTTGGTTTGCTCCGCTCAATATAGCATATTCAGTGGGCGTCGACGGCATTTCGGTGGTTATGTTGCTGCTTTCGAGCATCATCGTGTTCACCGGCACATTTGCCTCCTGGCAGCTCAAGCCTCTGACCAAGGAGTATTTCCTCTGGTTCACACTCCTTTCGTCGGGTGTCTATGGTTTCTTCATCAGCACCGACCTTTTCACAATGTTCATGTTCTATGAGGTGGCGCTCATCCCCATGTATCTGCTCATCGGCGTGTGGGGTTCGGGTCAGAAGGAGTATGCCGCAATGAAGCTTACGCTCATGCTCATGGGCGGTTCGGCACTGCTGATTATCGGCATCCTCGGCATCTACTTCTTCAGCGGCGCAACCACCATGAACGTCAATGCCATCGCAGCCATGCACGCCATCCCTGTTGAGGTGCAGAAGGTATTCTTCCCCTTCATCTTCATCGGTTTCGGAGTGCTGGGAGCCCTGTTCCCGTTCCACACATGGAGCCCTGACGGTCACGCCAGCGCACCTACAGCCGTGTCAATGCTTCATGCCGGAGTGCTGATGAAGCTTGGAGGCTACGGCTGTTTCCGCATTGCTATGTATCTGTTGCCCGAGGCTGCACAGGAGCTTTCTTGGGTGTTCCTCATCCTCACCACATGCTCTGTTGTCTATGGTGCCTTCTCTGCCTGCGTGCAGACCGACCTCAAGTACATCAACGCCTACTCGTCGGTGTCACACTGCGGTCTGGTGCTCTTCGCACTGCTCATGATGACTAAGACGTCTTGCACGGGAGCCATTCTCCAGATGCTTTCTCACGGACTCATGACCGCACTCTTCTTTGCGCTCATCGGTATGATCTACGGACGTACCCACACCCGTGACATCCACAAGCTTGGCGGACTGATGAAGATCATGCCGTTCCTCTCTGTGGGCTACGTTATTGCAGGTCTTGCCAACCTTGGTTTGCCGGGCTTCTCGGGCTTCGTGGCTGAGATGACCATCTTCGTGGGCTCGTTTGAGAATGCCGACACCTTCCGTCGCGTCTGCACCATCATCGCATGCTGCTCTATCGTGATTACGGCTGTCTACATCCTCCGCACCGTGGGAATGATTCTTTTCGAAAAGGTCACCAATCCTCACTACGAGGAGCTCACCGATGCCACCTGGGACGAGCGTTTCGCCGTGTGCTGCCTTGTGTTCTGCGTTGCAGCCCTCGGTTGCGCCCCGCTCTGGGCAAGCAAGGTCATCGAGAACGGCGTGGCTCCGATATTGGATGTAATATGTAAAATCTAAATGTTAAGGAAAAAATGGATTACAGTCAATTTTTCAATATGTTGCCCGAAGCCACACTGATGGCTGTCCTCGTTATCGTGTTCCTCGCCGACATGATGGTTGGCAAGGAGTCTAAGCACAAGGTGCTCAGCATCCTCACGGGCGTGCTCATGCTGGCTCAGACCGGCGTTTGTCTCGTGGCTGAGTCGTCCGAGGCGTTTGCGGGCATGTATGTCGCCACCGACGCTGTAAACGTGATGAAGATAATCCTCACCGCCGGCACGTTCATCGTCATAGCCATGGCTCAGCCGTGGCTCACGAAGAAAGGCATTGCCGACACTGAGGGCGAGTTCTACATGCTCATTATCTCCACCCTGCTCGGTATGTATATGATGATGTCGGCAGGTCACTTCCTGCTGTTCTTCCTCGGTCTTGAGATGGCGAGCGTGCCCATGGCGTGCCTCGTGGCTCTCGACCGCTACCGCAAGGAGAGCGCCGAGGGCGCTGCAAAGTTCGTGCTCACCGCCACATTCTCAAGCGGCGTGATGCTCTACGGCATCTCGATGCTCTACGGAGCCTGCGGCACACTTTACTTTGCCGATGCCAGCATCGCTGCCACTCCGCTCAGCATCATGGGTCTGGTGTTCTTCTTCTCGGGTCTGGGCTTCAAGCTTTCTCTCGTGCCGTTCCACTTCTGGACCGCCGACACCTACCAGGGCGCTCCCACAGCCGTCACCGGCTATCTCAGCGTAATCTCCAAGGGTGCCGCAGCCTTCGCCCTCATGACCATCTTCATGAAGGTGTTTGCGCCAATGGTGGAGTACTGGAACATGATGATGTACATCGTGATTGTGCTCACCATCACCGTGGGCAACCTCTTCGCCATCCGTCAGACCGAGCTGAAGCGCTTCATGGCGTTCAGCTCCATCTCGCAGGCAGGCTACATCATGCTTGCCGTCATCGGCAATTCGTCGGTGGGCATGGCGGCTCTCACCTACTACGTGCTCGTTTACGTGGTGGCAAACATGAGCGTGTTCACCGTCATCAGCCTTGTTGAGAACAACGGCGGCGGCACGATGATGAGCGCATACAACGGTTTTTATAAGACCAACCCCAAGCTGTCGTTCCTCATGACACTGGCACTGTTCTCACTTGCCGGAATCCCTCCGTTTGCAGGTATGTTCAGCAAGTTCTTCGTGTTCATGTCGGCAGCCCAGCAGGGTTCGTTCGCAGCCTACTTCGTGGTGTTCATCGCCCTCATCAACACCGTGGTGAGTCTCTACTACTACCTGCTGATAGTGAAGGCAATGTACATCCGACCCAACGACAATCCAATGCCTACGTTCAAGAGCGACTGCAGCTCGCGTCTGGCTCTCGCCCTCTGCACTGCCGGCATCGCCGCCTTCGGCGTTTGCAGCTGCATCTACGAGTGGATTGCCTACAATGCGCAGTAACGCTATATACTCCCGTATATTTTATGTATAAATAGAGAAAGCCGCAAGCGACATTCCGCTTGCGGCTTTTATTACAATAATAAAAAAACATAAAAATGTTTCTTTTATTTTGTCCTGCGCCTGTTTATTTGTACCTTTGTGCCCAATGGCAAAACATCTATACATAATAGCAGGATGCAATGGAGCCGGAAAGACCACCGCATCGCAGACAATCCTTCCCAAGTCGCTGCTTGTGAAGGAGTTTGTCAATGCCGACGAAATTGCACATGGTTTGTCGCCGTTTAATCCTGAAGGCGTTGCCATTGAAGCCGGTCGCCTGATGCTTAAACGCATAGATGAATTGCTCAACGCCAATGAATCGTTCTCTATCGAGACGACTTTGGCAACAAAATCGTACATCAATCTTGTGAAACGGGCACAAAGGCAAGGCTACCTCGTACATCTGCTGTTTTTTTGGCTTGACGGGGTTGACTTGGCAAGACAGCGTGTGGCTGCCCGTGTCGCAAATGGCGGTCACAATATTCCTGAAGACGTGATAGAGCGTAGATATTATGCCGGAATACGCAACTTGTTCAGTCTGTACATGAAAGCTGTCGATGTATGGGTGTTGTTGGACAATAGCGACAACCAGAGTGTTAGAGTTGCATTCGGCAGTCCGCGATTTCCTTTGAAAATTAACGATAAGACAAAGTTTGAAAAAATAAAGAGCTATGGAAGAGAAAGAAGCTGAAGAGTTTGTGAAACTTATAGACGAAGGACTCTACGAGTCGCAGAAGATGATGTTGAAAGAACATGCCATGCGCAACTCCAGCATTGTGGTTAGCGACGGTAACGGAGGTGTGAAGTATGTTTCGGCAAAGGAGATTTTGGAACAGCATCCTGAATTGAGAGTGTAACGAAATCCACCGTTTTATTTTATTCCAATCTGTAAGCCGATGGCTTATGGATTGGATTTTTTATTTTTTTTGAAAAAAACTGTAGTAAATGCGGATTTGACGCGTCTAACGGACAGAATGAAAAAAATGAGAGGTGGGAAATAAAAACGGAAAGACGGAAGATAAAGACAAGAAACAAAATAACATCAACAATTAAAAAACAGAAACAGAAATGAAAAGAATTTCAACTATCGTCATGCTGCTCGCAGCAGTGTTTGTAAGCGTAAACGCGCAGTTATTGTACAAGGTGTCGGGCGGCAACCTGAAGAAACCGTCGTATATCGTGGGCACATTTCATCTGGCACAGGCAAGCTTTGCCGACTCCATAGCCGGAATGCGCGAGGCAATGGCGCAGACCGAGCAGGTGTGCGGCGAGCTCGACATGCAGCAGATGATGAGCGCCGAGGGCAGCCAGAAACTGATGCAGGCAATGATGCTGCCCGACGGAAAGACGCTGAAGGACATCCTCACAGCCGAGGAGCAGAGCCGCCTCAACGCCTTCATGACCAAGCTGGTGGGTGCCGACATGACCAACGCGATGGTGGAGCAGCAGATGGGGCGCATGACTCCGCAGGCTCTCACCACACAGTTCACCATGCTCATGTATATGAAGCACACCAGCGGTTTCAATCCCGCCAGCCTCATCGACAGCTATTTCCAGCAGGAGGCGGCGAAGGGCGGAAAGCCGGTGAAGGGACTGGAGACCGTGGATTTCCAAATCAAGACGCTATTTCAGGGAATGTCGGTTGAGCGTCAGAAACAGCTCCTAATGTGTCTTGTGGACAACGCCGGCTTTTACGACTGCGAAACACAGAGACTGGCACAGGCTTACTTCGCCCAGGACCTTGCCAAGGTGAAGGCGCTGATGGACGAAAAGCAGAACAACGCCTGCGACTCGACGCCCGCCGAGAGCGAGGCGCTCATCGACAGCCGCAATGCCGACTGGCTCACCAAGATGCCGGCGATAATGGCTGAGAAATCCACGCTGTTTGCCGTGGGAGCCGGACATCTGCCCGGCGACAAGGGAGTGCTCAGCCTGCTACGCGGCGCGGGATACAGCGTTGAGGCGGTGAAATAGTGTGGAGTGAGAATTGCAAATTATACCATACTTATTTTTCTGTCATTAACCTTATTTATAAGCATTAGGAAAAAATTTTTAATAACGGCATTAATTTACTGCAAGTGTAAATAAATATTTTTATCGGCAGAATTTTTATGCCGTGTCCGCTATATTTTTTTTCTGTAGCGCTATAGAAAAATTTCTATAGCGCTAGAAAATAAATTCCGTAGCGCTAGATTTTTTCACAGTCTCCGCCCGCCGCCTCTCCTTTCCCCAAGCCCCGGCAATGCCCCAGCCCTCCCGCAGTGCTGACATCACGGCTAAAAAACAGCCCAAAAGGCAAAAATAAAGCGCAAAAGCTTTGCCATGTCACAAAAATACATTACCTTTGCACGAAAATAACAAATAACAAATAATAATTGATAATTTTAAAAACTGCATCTCAACCTACTGTTTCGTAGAAAATGAAGAAATGGCATATTGAAGATTCAGCCGACCTGTACAACATACACGGCTGGGGTGTTTCCTATTTTGGAATCAACGACAAGGGACACATCGTGGTAACTCCCAAGAAAGACGGCATTGAAGTAGACCTGCGCGAAGTGATGGACGAGCTGGCGCTGTCAGACATCAGTGCCCCTGTGCTGCTGCGCTTTCCCGACATTCTCAACAACCGCATTGAGAGCATGGCAACGTGCTACAAAAAAGCACAGGACGAGTACAACTACAAGGGACAGTGCTACTCGGTATACCCGATAAAGGTAAACCAGATGCACCCCGTGGTGGAGGCAATAATCAGTCACGGGCAGAAATTCAACCTCGGACTTGAAGCCGGCTCAAAGCCAGAGCTCCATGCCGTGATAGCCGCAAGCGTAAACGCCGACTCGCTGATAATCTGCAACGGCTACAAGGACGAAAGCTACATCGAGCTGGCGCTACTGGCGCAGAAGATGGGCAAGCGCATATTCCTCGTAATAGAGAAAATGAACGAGCTGCACATCATAGCACGAATAGCACGGCGCCTCAGCGTGCGCCCGAACATCGGAGTGCGCATAAAGCTGGGAAGCAGCGGAAGCGGCAAATGGGAAGACAGCGGCGGAGACGCCAGCAAGTTCGGGCTCACATCGAGCGAAGTGCTTGAATGCCTTGAGCACCTGCAGGAAATGCAGCTCGACGACTGCCTGAAGCTCATCCACTTCCACATAGGAAGTCAGGTGACGAACATACGACACATAAAAACCGCCATACGCGAGGCATCACAGTTCTACGTGCAGCTGCGCAACATGGGATTCGACATAGAATACATCGACGCAGGCGGCGGCATGGGCGTGGACTACGACGGCACGCGCAGCGCCAGCAGCGAGTCGAGCGTAAACTACTCGATGCAGGAATACGTCAACGACGTGCTCTACCAAATAATGGAGGCCGCCGACAAGAACAACCTGCCCCACCCCAACATCATAACCGAGAGCGGGCGCTCACTCGCCGCCCACCACTCGGTGCTGGTGACACAAGTGCTGGAAACAGCCACCCTGCCCGAGATGCCAGAGGAATGGGAGGTAAGCGAGAACGACCACCAGCTGGTGAAAGACCTGTACGAGATATGGGACAACATCAACCAGCGCTCGGCACTGGAGCACTGGCACGACGCGCAGCAAATACGCGACGAGACGCTCGAACTATTCTCGCACGGCATCATCGACCTGAAGACAAGGGCACAGATAGAGAAACTCTACTGGAGCGTGACACGAGAGATAGCCCACATGGCGCAGCACATGAAGCGAGTGCCCGAAGAGCTGTACAAAATCAACAAGCTGCTTGCCGACAAGTACTTCTGCAACTTCTCCATCTTCCAGTCGCTGCCCGACTCATGGGGCATCGACCAGGTGTTCCCCATCATGCCGCTGCAAAGGCTCGGCGAACGTCCCGACAGGCAGGCAACGCTGCAGGACATAACCTGCGACAGCGACGGCAAGGTGACACGCTACATCACCTCGAACAACATGAACAACTCACTGCCAGTACACGCCATAAAGCCCGGAGAGCCATACTACCTCGGAGTGTTCCTCGTGGGAGCATATCAGGAGATTCTCGGCGACATGCACAATCTCTTCGGCGACACAAACGCCGTACACATCACCGTGAACGACAGCGGATACACCATCGACAAGATGATCGACGGCGAAACCGTGGACGACGTGCTGGAATACGTCGACTGGGACACCAAGCGCATGGTGCGCTCGCTCGAAACATGGGTGGCACGCTCCATAAAACAGGGAAAAATCAGCTCAAAGGAGGGAAAGGAGTTCCTCAGCACCTACCGCTCGGGACTATACGGATACACCTATCTGGAGTGAGGACTCCTACATTTCCTACAACTCCTACTGAAGAAAAAAACAACAAACAACAAAAAACATATTATGAGTAAAGTATTGCTTATCGGCTGCGGAGGCGTAGGCACCGTGGCAGCCCACAAACTGGCACAGAACCAGGATGTGTTCACAGAAATAATGATTGCCAGCCGCACAAAGTCGAAGTGCGACGCACTGGCAGAGATTTTGCGTAAGAAATACAGCGCAAACGTGACAACAGCAGCGGTGGACGCCGACGACACCGCCGCCCTCACCGCCCTGATGAAAAGCTACGCCCCGGAGATTTGCATCAACGTGGCGCTGCCCTATCAGGACCTCACCATCATGGAGGCTTGTCTCGCCGCAGGAGTCAGCTATCTCGACACTGCCAACTACGAGCCAAAGGACGAGGCTCACTTTGAGTACTCATGGCAGTGGGCATACAAGAAGCGATTCGAGGACGCCGGACTAACAGCCATACTCGGCTGCGGATTCGACCCCGGAGTTTCCGGCATTTACACCGCATACGCCGCAAAGCACCACTTCGACGAGATGCACTGTCTCGACATCGTTGACTGCAACGCCGGCAACCACCACAAGGCATTCGCCACAAACTTCAACCCCGAAATCAATATCCGCGAGATAACCCAAAAGGGACTCTACTACAAGGACGGCGAGTGGATTGAGACAGAACCGCTGGAGATTCACCAGCCAATCACCTACCCCAACATCGGACCGCGCGAAAGCTACCTCATGCACCACGAGGAACTGGAGAGCCTGGTGAAAAACTTCCCCACCATCAGGCAGGGCCGCTTCTGGATGACCTTCGGCGAGGAATATCTCACCCATCTGCGCGTAATCCAAAACATCGGCATGGCACGCATCGACGAGATCGACTACAACGGAATGAAGATTGTGCCGCTGCAATTCCTCAAAGCTGTGCTGCCAAACCCGCAGGACCTCGGCGAAAACTACGAGGGCGAGACTTCCATCGGCTGCCGCATACGCGGTGTGAAGGACGGCAAGGAGCGCACATACTACGTCTACAACAACTGCTCACACCAGGAGGCATACAAGGAGACTGGTATGCAGGGCGTAAGCTACACCACCGGTGTGCCCGCCATGATTGGCGCAATGATGTATCTCAAGGGATTGTGGAAGCGTCCGGGAGTGTGGAACGTTGAGGAGTTCGACCCAGACCCGTTCATGGAGCAGCTCAACAAGCAAGGGCTGCCCTGGCACGAAGTGTTCGACGGCGACCTGGAGCTGTAGAGATTACGCAGATTTATTCACGCATTGTTCTCTTTTTATAAGAGTTCATCAACTTTGCGGCCACAGATTTTTTCTTTCACTAATCTCAGCATTCCGTGTAGTCAGTGCCTAAAGGAAACAGGAGGTTGGGACATGACACACCTCCGTTCTGCAAAACACTTTTACATCACACAAAGAAATAGGGTGAGCCAAACAATGTCGGCTCACCCTATTCTCTTGTTAATCAATATTGTCTTAATCCTGAAGCGGCACAGCGAAATAAGCCTTCTTACCCGTTGGATAAAGTCCCTGAATGTAAAGCACAGGATCCTTGCTCACCGAAGCATTCTTCACAATCTTCTGCAGGTCGTCGATGGTCTTCACACTCTCATCGTTGATGCGCTGTATGATGAACCGCGGCGAAACGCCAGCCTCCTTCATCTTGCCGTTGTTAACCTTTATAACCTCTAGACCGTAAGATATTCCAAGCTGCTTCTTCTGAGCATCGGTCACCTCGCGGAAGTTTGCACCAAGCACATCAAGGTCGGCATTCTTCACCACTTTCACATTGCCCTGCTCATTCTTCAGAACAACACTCTTGCTCTGCTTCTTCTTATTATGCAGATATGTGATTGTAACCTTGTCGCCGGGACGCTTCTTGGCAAGAATCTCCTGAAGCTCTGCCATCTTTGTAACCTTCTGACCGTCTACCTCAACAATCACATCGCCTTCCTCCAAACCGGCATCGGCAGCAGCACCGTCCTCAATAACCTTGGCAACATAGATGCCCGACATTGTACCGAGGTCAACCTCCTTGCCTTTCTCTTTCTCGGCATCAACGAAGTTCTTAACGTCGCCGCCCTGAATACCGATGACAGCACGCTGCACCGTACCATACTGCTTCAAGTCCTCTACAACCTTGTTCATAATGGCTGTAGGAATAGCAAAGCCATATCCGGCATACGAGCCTGTCTCAGAATAAAGCATGGCGTTGATGCCTATCAGCTCGCCGCGGGTGTTGACAAGCGCACCGCCAGAATTGCCGCGGTTGATGGCTGCATCGGTCTGTATGAAACTCTCCACACCATTGGCACCGAGACTGCGCGCCTTTGCACTTACAATACCGGCAGTCACAGTGTTGTTCAGTCCAAGAGGATTACCCACTGCCAATACCCATTCACCTACTTTTATATCGTCACTGTTGGCTATTGCTATTGCCGGCAGATTACTTCCGTCAATCTTTATTAGCGCAAGGTCGGTGTTCTTGTCTGTTCCAACAATACGTGCCGAATATTCCTTGTTATTATCAAGGGTCACCGTCAGCTCATCGGCACCGTCAACCACATGATTGTTAGTCACGATATATCCGTCGGCAGAGATAATTACGCCCGAACCGGTGGCAGTTCTCTTTGGAGTCTGCACCTGACGTTTCTGCGTGCCGCCCTGCCCACGTCCGAAGAAACCTCCAAACGGGTCGAAGAAATCACTGAACGGATCCGACTGCACATCCACGGTCTGTATCTTTGAATTTTGCACATATTTAATATGCACCACCGAAGGCAATGCCTTTTCGGCAGCAAAAGTCAGGTCTACAGGTTGTGCCGCTGCCGCGGGAGTCGGAGTAGAAGCGTTAACCTTGTTAAAAGTAGCCACAGAAAATGCTATGGCAACACAGCTCAAAGCTGGAAAAACATACTTTGCAATTTTTTTCATATCTGTTTTATTTATTGTTAATTTCATTGTTTAACTATTGCAAAAATAATAGCAAAAATTGGAAAAACAATCATTTGGCGTACATTTTTCTCGCATTTTAACAATTCAAATATCACGCTTAACGGCTATTTAAATTTTACGCTGCAATGTTGAAAAAAACAAAACGTGAAGTTTTAATAATTTTAGCAAACGCAGGTAAAAGGCAATACAAAATGGCAGATTTCTGCCAAAACGGCAGAACAAACAGTCTGATGAGCGTATGAAGCACATAAAAAACGCATTTCGTCAAGAAAGCCGAAAACATTAGCCCTTTTCTGCATTTTTTTCGCGAATTGTTTGGTGGTTCAAAAAAAACTTAGTACCTTTGCACTCGCAAATCAGAAATAACGATTTTGGTGCGTTAGTTCAGCTGGTTAGAATGCCTGCCTGTCACGCAGGAGGTCACGGGTTCGAGTCCCGTACGCACCGCAAGAATTCGGGAATTTGCACAAAGCACAAACAGAGAAAAATATGATGAAAATC
The DNA here is from genome assembly GCA_030539375.1 of Prevotella sp. GTDB lineage: Bacteria > Bacteroidota > Bacteroidia > Bacteroidales > Bacteroidaceae > Prevotella. The sequence continues at coordinate 3,768 of JAUNSB010000082.1, read as the reverse complement.
ATAAATTCTGCAAGCGGGGCGTAGCGCAGTTGGTAGCGTTCCTGGTTTGGGACCAGGCTGTCGCAGGTTCGAGTCCTGTCGCCCCGACAAAACCAAGCGAAATGCTTGGTTTTTTGTTATCTGCATATTTACATTACACAAAATACATATTGCATAATTGCCATAAAACGGCCCTTATACCATAAATAAAAATCCTTATATCATAAATAAAAAAGGTACGCGCTATGTGCGCGTACCTTATATATAATAGGCATTGCTATATCCTGCTATAACTGCTGTTATTTGATGATGCCTTGCTCCACAAAAATTTTCTTCAGGGCAATGACAGCACGCTCAACCTGTTCCTCGGTGTGGCTTGCCATAAGGGCAAAACGCACGAGAGTGTCCTGAGGAGCACATGCAGGAGGAATCACAGGATTGATGAACACACCTGCATCAAACGCCAGCTTGACAACCAGGAATGTCTTCTCAACATCATGTACATAAAGAGGGATAATAGGACTCTCAGTGTCACCAATCTCAAATCCCTCCTCAGCAAAGCGCTTCAAGGCATAGCGTGTAACCTTCCAGAGAGCCTCTATGCGCTCGGGTTCATTCTGTATGATGTGCAGAGCCTCAAGGGCGGCGGCAGTAGCAGCCGGAGTGTTGGAAGCGCTGAAGATGTATGTGCGGCAAGTGTGACGCAGGAAATTGATGGTGTCACTGTCGCCAGCGATAAATCCACCGATGCTTGCAAGCGACTTAGAGAATGTACCCATTATGAGGTCTACCTCGTCGGTGAGTCCGAAATGATCGCACACTCCCCTGCCCTGACGGCCAAACACTCCAATTCCGTGAGCCTCGTCCACCATAATAGAGCAATTATACTTATGCTTCAGCTCTACAATTTCAGGAAGTTTGCAAAGATCACCTTCCATAGAGAACACCCCGTCAACAACAATCAACTTCACCGCATCGTGAGGAAGAGTCTTCAGAATATTCTCAAGGTCTTCCATATCATTGTGCTTATAGTGAAGTTGTTTGGCGAAACTCAGACGGCGGCCGTCAACGATACTTGCATGATCACGGTCGTCACAGATGATATAATCGTTACGACCCACCACTACAGCCAGAACACCGGCATTGACAGAGAATCCGGTAGAGAAACAAAGCGTCTCGTCCTTGCCTATAAATTCAGCAAGTTCCTTTTCCAACTTAACATGCAAGTCAAGTGTTCCGTTCAAAAAACGACTTCCCGCACATCCCGAGCCATACTGGTCGAGAGCTGCCTTTGCCTTGTCTATAATACGCTGGTCGCCTGTAAGACCTGTATAAGCATTTGAGCCGAACATAAGAACCTCATGACCGCCCATTTCCACCTCCGTGCCCTGCTTCGAGGTAATCTCACGGAAATATGGATAAACGTCAGCCGCCATATATTTTTGGGGCTCACGATAATGTTTGTACTTTTCTTGTAATTGTCCCATTGGGTATATACCTTATTTTATTATATTCAAAATACGGCTACAAAGGTACACATTTTTTATGAAATAGTGCAATAAAATGAAAAATATTCTTCATTTTAGTTATTTTTTATGGTGCAAACAATGTTTTTTTCATACTAATTTCGTAATTTTGCAACCAAATGACAAAGAAAAGAATTGTATTCATCATAAATCCCAATTCGGGCACACAGGCAAAAAAGGAAATTCCCGAATTGATTGCAGCCAGCCTCAACAAGGAGGGTTTCGACTACAGCGTGCAATTCACAGAGTATGCCGGACATGCTGTAGAGATTTGCCGCCAATGTGTGGCTGACGGCATCGACATTGTGGCAGCAGTAGGCGGCGACGGCACCGTGAACGAGGTTGCCCGCGCACTTGTGCACACTGCCACGGCACTTGCCATCATACCGTGCGGTTCGGGCAACGGACTGGCACGGCATTTGGGAATACCGCTCGACATAAAGCGCGCCATACGGGTGATAAACCACGGCAACATAGAGCAATTGGACTATGGGGTGATCAACAACCTCCCCTTTTTCTGTACCTGCGGAATGGGATTTGACGCATTCATAAGCTATAAGTTTTCGACTGCCGGAAAGCGCGGCCCCATTACCTATCTCGAAAATGTGCTAAAGGAGGGTCTTAAATACAAGCCCGAAATCTACGAGGTGACAGACGACACGGGCACCCACAAATACAACGCCTTTCTGATAGCCTGCGCCAACGCGTCACAATATGGCAACAATGCATATATAGCCCCTAAAGCCACTATGACCGACGGACTGATGGACGTGATAATCATGGAGCCGTTTGACGTGCTGGAGGCACCCCAGATAAGCATTGACATGTTTAACAAAACACTTGACAGAAATTCAAAAATAAAGACTTTCAAGGCAAAGAGCATACACATTCAGCGCACATCGTCCGGAGCAATACATTTCGACGGTGACCCCATAATGACCGGCAAGGACATCGACGTACACATAGAACCCAAAGGCATAAGGATAATAACCAACCCTGATATAACAGAGGTGGAACTGCAGCCAAATGCAATGCTCAATGTGTTCAGTGACTTCTTCAACAATATAAATATTGTACGTGAAGATATTGAAAAGCAAGGAAGAAGGATTCAGGCACTGAATAAAGTGTTGCTGAAAAAACTCACAAAAATGTAAGACAGAAAATATGGACAACAAGAACGAGATGTTTCCCGCCGTTGATGAAAACGGCAAGATCATAGGAGCAATATCAAGAGGTGAGGCACACAATGGAACAAAAACTCTCCACCCTGTAGTACACCTGCACGTGTTCAACAGCAAAGGTGAGCTGTACCTGCAACACCGCCCCATGTGGAAAGACATACAGCCAGGTAAATGGGACACCGCAACCGGAGGACACATTGACTTGGGCGAAAATGTGGAACAGGCATTGACACGCGAAGTTCGCGAGGAATTGGGTATAACCGATTTCACTCCCGAGCTATTGGGACACTATGTGTTTGAAAGCAAGGTCGAGAAAGAATTGGTGTATGCCTACAAAACCACATACGACGGATCTGTGAAACCCAATGCCGAGGAGCTGGACGGAGGCCGGTTCTGGAGCCGAGAGGAAATAGCTGCCAACATGGGCAAGGATGTGTTCACCCCAAACTTCGAATCGGAATACCAAAGGTTTTTCTGTTAATAAAAAGATTTTGGGATACTTTTTTATAATTATATTATATGACACATGCAGACAGTAATAGTAGCAATCATCGTGACAGCCGCCGTATTTTTCGCCATCCGTCATTGTGTTGGCATTATCAAAAACAAGCGTATTTCATGCGACGGATGCCACAATTGTGACAATAAATCAGAAAAAAAACAGTGTTGCGACAAAAAATAGCAAAAACATTTGGTCATATCAAAAAATATTAGTACCTTTGCACTCGCAAAACAGGAAATGGTACCTTGGCCGATCGGTTAGGTAACGGTCTGCAAAACCGTGTAGAGCAGTTCGACTCTGCTAGGTACCTCAAAATCTTCAGTCACAACGGCTGAAGATTTTTATTTATTACCTATAGGATCACGAATCACCGATTTTGCGGCAAAAAGCTATTATCGAGAATCGTAAATGATACGTTTAGAATCGTAAACGAATCCTTTCGAGTTGTAAACGAATCGTTTTGAACCGTGAAAACGGACATTAAGAATATAAGAAAAAGAGAATGCGCCATAGATTTACGACACACTGACCTTAACTGAAAAAGGTTGTCACTTTTAGGAGAGTTAAACTTAATTTGTTA
>JAUNSB010000167.1:0-3123 GCA_030539375.1 Prevotella sp. | reverse complement strand
TATATCCAAAGCCATTGAATATATTTCCAAAGTCTTTGAACATGTATGCAAAGCCTTTGGATAGAGATTTGAACGGACTTCAGAAGATTTCTGCAAGGAATGAAAACACTGATGCCGTGGGTGAGGACAATTACAGTTAAGCAACCATATAAACAACAGAAGAGTTATGCCAAAGTACCGGTTACATGAGATGCCCGACATGAATAATGAGGGCAAGCGCAAGGTCTATCCCAAGCTGGACCGCTATCAGCTTATAGAAAATGAGGAGTTTTTAAATATTCTGTACTCCTATCAGCGTGCCATCGACCGTGGCGTGCTCGAGGCCGTGACCATGTCAATGGCGAAAGTGCTGATGCTGGAGCTGTCGCAGGGCTACAACGTAAAGATTGACGGCGTGGGGACATTTTCGCTGTCGATTGCCTTCGATGACGGCAAGACCGCGGAGCTTGAGGACGACGGCGACGAAATGAAATACAGAAGGGTGGAGGTGAGCAACGTGAATTTCAAGGCCGACCCCAGGCTGCTGAAGGAACTGAAGGCGAGAACCAAGTTTGAGCGCCAGTGCAGCGGAGTGAAGGTGATAAAGAAGAGCCGCTATACCCTGGAGCAGCGCATGGCAAGGGCGTTGGAGGTGATTGGTCGCGAGGGAAGGATCACGCTGTCGGGCTATGCCGGGATCAACAGTATGAGCCGCTCCGCCGCATCCGCCGAGCTGAAAAAGATTTGTGCCGACCCCTCTTCGCCTATAGCGGAGCTGGGCTGCGGCACCCACAAGGTTTGGGGAAAACGTTAGGGCGAGTATTGAAAAAAAATTAAACTTTCCACCGTTTTGCCCGTTTTAACCGTTTTTTTGTGTAAATTTGCAGAATTATTATTAAAATGTATATAACAGTATATGTACAGCAAACGCGAAGGACGTAGGATGATGAGAGATAAATGGGCGGGCAGGCTGTTTGCCGCCGTGGTTTTTGCTGCCGTTATGGCGCTTGCGGGCTGCGGTCCCGACACGCACGTGAAGAAGGGCGACAAGTTTTTTGCCATCGGCGAGTATTTCGACGCGGCGGCGGAGTATAAGAAGGCTTATTCCGCCACTCCGGCAAAGGAGCGCACGGCGCGCGGACAGCGCGCCGCGAAGCTGGCGGAGTGCTACCGCCGCATGAACTACACCAATCAGGCGATAGCCGCCTACACTAACGCCATGAGATATAAGCAGGACGACAGCCTGACGGCGCTGCGCCTGGGTCAGCAGCTGATGAAGAACGGCAGATACAAGGAAGCCGAGAAACAGTTTCTCGCGGCGAGGGACTCGCTGGGCGACACGCCGCTGGTGAAGGCAGGACTGCGCTCGGCGCGCAATGCCGCCCGGTGGAAGGAGGAGGGCTCGCTCTACACGGTGAAGCGTGAGGCGCTGTTCAACTCGCGCCGTGCCGACTACAGTCCCGTGCTGGCGGGCGACGACTACGGACAGCTGTTTTTCACGAGCACCCGCAACCAGTCGCGCGGCGATGAGCTGAGCGGCATCACGGGAACCAAGAACGGCGACATATTCATGGCGGTGAAAGACGAGAAGGGCAAATGGCAGCGTCCGCACGCCATCGACACCGAGCTGAACAGCGACGACGACGAGGGGGCCTGCTGCATAACGCCCGACGGACTCACGATGTATCTCACGCAATGCAAGACCGACCCCAGCTATCCCCGCTATGCGCAGATAAGCACCTCGCGGCGCAGCGACGCGGCGTGGGGAAAGAGCACGCCGCTGGAGGTGACGCGCGACACGCTGTCGAGCTTCGCCCACCCGGCTGTGTCGCCCGACGGACGCTGGCTTTACTTCACGAGCGACATGCCCGGAGGCATGGGCGGGCTGGACATCTGGAGAATAATGATAACGCAGAACGGACTGGTGGGACTGGAGAATCTCGGAGCGCCGGTGAACACCGAGGGCGACGAGGAGTTCCCTACGTTCCGCCCCAACGGCGACCTCTACTTTTCAAGCAACGGACACCCCGGCATGGGCGGGCTGGACATCTTCATAGCCAAGCCAAACGAGAGAGGCGACGGATGGGAGATAGAGCATCCCGGCTATCCGCTCAACTCGCAGGGCGACGACTTCGGCATGACCTTCGAGGGTCTTCACAACCGCGGCTATTTCTCAAGCAACCGCGGCGACGGCAAGGGCTGGGACCACATCTACAGCTTTGAGAAAGAGGAGATAATGCAGACGGTGAAGGGATGGGTGTATGAGCGCGACGGCTACGAACTGCCATCGGCGCAGGTCTACATGGTGGGCAGCGACGGCACAAACAAGCGATACAGCGTGAAGGGCGACGGCTCGTTCACCGCAGAGCTTACGCCGGGCGTTGACTATCTGTTTCTCGGCACCTGCAAGGGGTATCTCAACCATAAGGAGGAGCTGAAGGTGGTCAGGACTGCGGAGACCGTGGAGCACGTGCTGCAGTTCCCCCTGGCATCAATCACAATGCCCGTGCTCATCGACAACATTTTTTACGACTTCGACAAAGCCACGCTCCGTCCTGAGTCTACCGTGGCGCTCGACAGTCTGATACAGCTGCTCAACGACAATCCCAACGTCACCATAGAGCTGAGCGCACACACCGACTACCGCGGTTCGGAGCAATACAACAAGGCGCTGAGCCAGCGCCGTGCCGAGGCGGTGGTTAGCTATCTCACCGAGCACGGAGTGAAGAAGGACAGGCTCACTCCCGTGGGCTACGGCGAGGAGCGCGTGAAAAAGATAAGAAAACGCCTTACAGAGCGCTATCCCTTCCTGAAGGAGAACGACGAGCTGACCGAGGACTTCATCAACAAACTGCCTGCCGACCAGCAGGAGATTTGCAACCAGCTCAACCGCCGCACAGAGTTCCGCGTGCTGCGCACCACCTACGGGATGGAGTTTTAGTGTTCAGTGTTTAGTGTTCAGAGTTCAGTGTTTAATTTTGTGTTCAGTTAGGATTTATGAAGCAACTTCCCATACAGTTTACAGAATACACCCGCCGGATAATGGGCGAGGAGCGTTGGCAAAAGTTTATGGAGGGCATGGAGCAGCCGTGCCCCAACAGCGTGAGAATAAATAAAGTGAAGAGTGAGGAGTGTGGAGTGAGG
>JAUNSB010000081.1:0-19531 GCA_030539375.1 Prevotella sp. | reverse complement strand
TATTGCTACCTTTGCAGCTGAGAATAAAAACGACAGCGTAATGAAACTATTGATTATTGACGACAACGAGGCGGTGCTCCGCTCATTGAAGCTGGTGTTTACCGGCGTGTTCGACCGCGTGGTGACTGTCAGCAATCCGCAGCTGCTGCCGGCGTTGCTCAGTGCCGGCGATGTGGACGCGGTGCTGCTCGACATGAACTTCGACGCCCGTAAGCTCGACGGCAGCGAAGGGCTGTTCTGGCTTGAAAGGATAAAAGAGCGCGATGATGCCCCGGCAGTGGTGTTGATAACGGCATTCGGCGACGTTCCGTTAGCCGTTGAGGCTATGAAGCGCGGAGCCGAGGATTTTGTGACCAAGCCGTGGGACAACGAGGAGCTGATAGCCAAGCTGCACAAGGCAATGGCAAGGCGCAGGGAGCGGATGGCAGACAAGGCAGCCGTGGCAGAGGCACATATAAATAATGTACGCGCGAAAGAACATAGCAACATGACGCTGGAGGAACTGAAGACCGACCACATAAACCATGTGGTGAAGGAGTGCGGCGGAAACCTCACCCTTGCCGCCGCGCGGCTTGGCATAAACCGCCAGACACTCTATAACCAGATAAAGAAAATGAAGAATTGATAAATCGACGAAGTCAATGAAGAGTGAAGAAAAACTATGCGCCACTTCAGACTTAACATAATTATCACCGTCCTTGTGATTATAGCCGCGTCGGCAGCCCTCGGGATGCTGCTTGCCGCCGGAGGACACGCCGTACCTAAGATTCTGCTTGCGGCAGTCATTGCCGCGATGTTAGTAAGGCTGATGCAGATGGTGTGGAGGCTCATTCACCAGATGTCGTTCTTCGTCAGCGCCCTAAGCAACAGCGACTTTATGATACGCTTTCCGAAAAGCGACGACCGCGAGCTGTGCGAGATGTTCAGCACCATGAACGACATAATAGCGCTTTACCGCGACAACCAGACGGAGATAGAGACCAAACGGTTTTACTACGACCGCATCCTTAAGATAATGAGTCATGAGCTGCGCAACAGCGTCACGCCGATCGTGTCGCTGAGCGATGACATGCTCAAACGCCCGAATGTGTATCAGGGAGAGACACTCCGCGAGGGCATTGAGGTGATAAACGACCGCTGTGTGAGCATAAAGCGTTTCCTCGACTCATACTATGAGATGACGCACCTGCCGCAGCCGCAGATGAGCACCATCGACGTGGGGCAGATGCTGGCGCACATCAGGCAATTGTTCACGCAGGAGCTCCAGAAGCCCGAGTGGCTGGGCGCAGAGCTAAGGTTCAGCTATGGCGACGGCATGACCATCGACGGCGATGAGGCTCTGCTGAGTCAGGTGCTGATAAACTTGATAACGAATGCCCTGCAAGCCACCGCTGATACCGTACAACCAGTGATTGAAGTCGTAGCTTCAACGCCCAACGGCAAACCGTACATCACCGTGACCGACAACGGCACGGGAATACCCGAAGATATCATCGCCGACATATTCCAGCCGTTCTACACCACCCGCGAGAGCGGCACGGGAGTGGGGCTGTGCATCAGCCGTCAGATTATGAGGCAGCACGGAGGCGACCTCACCGTGAGCAGCAAGGTGGGCGCAGGAGCGCAGTTTGTGATGGCGTTTTAGGAATTGTTCTTTTTCAGCGTAAAGCTGAACTCCACGCCGCCCCCTGCCACGGGTGCGGCGCTGATGGTGCCGCCGTGAAGCATCACGGAGTTTTTTACGATTGCCAGTCCCAGTCCTGTGCCGCCGAACTTGCGGTTGCGCCCCTTGTCGATGCGGTAGAAGCGCTCGAAGATGTGGGGCAGGTGCTCGGCAGGTATTCCCGCGCCGTTGTCCGACAGGCGGAAATGATACATGTCGCGCTCCTCGCGGCATCGGATTACGATTGCCGTTCCCTCGCCCGAGTATGCTATGGAGTTGTCGATGAGGTTTCGGAAGATGGAGTAGAGCATTGACTGGTCGCCCATGATTGGCAGCGCGGTGTCGAGGGTGTTTGTGATTGTCATCCGCTTCTGTTCCAGCTGCAGCGCCACCTCCTGCTCAATGTCGTGGACTATGGCGGCGATGTCGGTGAGCTGCAGGCTGAGCGAGTGGAGCACCTCGTCCATGCGGTTTAGTGACGAGATGTCGCGCACCAGACTTATCATGCGGTTGCTCTGAGCGTAGCAGCGCTCTATGAAGTTCTGCCGCTGCTCGTCGGTGAGCCCGGGATTTTCCATGATGGTCTCGAGATAGCCGTGGATGCTCGCCACGGGAGTCTTCAGCTCGTGCGAGATGTTCTGGGTGAGCTGGCGCTTCAGGCGCAGCTGCTCGTCCTGGCTCTGCTGCAGGCGCTTGTAGAGCCTCACGATGTTTTGCGAAATCTCGCCCAGCTCGTTGTCGGGAAACGCCGCCGCCTCGCGCTCGGCGTCGTAGCTCTCGCCCTTGTCCACCACCTGCGCGAAATGCCTCAGCTGCGCAATCGCCTTGCCCAACCGCCGCGTGTAGAGCCAGAACATGAAGATGATGACGAGGCTCACGGCGAGCGTAATCCAGATGTATGTCATGTCGGCCTGAAGATGCGCCGCCAGCTCAAAGTCGTAGGGCAGGGCGGTGCGCACTATCAGCTCCTGCCGCGGCAGATATGTGGCGGCATAGAAGTAGTTTTCGTTCGTGGTGCTTGAGTGGCGGTTTATCTCGTAGCCCTCTCCGGTGAGCAGCGCCATCTTTATCTCGGGGCGCTCCAGGTGGCTGGGCAGCGTGGCGTAGTGGCGGCTGCCGTTGTCGAAGAGCACTCTGCCCTTGGTGTTGAGCAGCGTTACGCGCAGCCCCCTCAGCGGATGGTTTCCGATGTATGCGCTGACGGTGGAGTCGGATATTTCTCCGGCTCCGCCCACCGCCTCTGCCAGCTGGTGGTTGTAGTCCTTCAGCTGGGTGTGCAGGATTCCAATCTTGAACTGCTTCTCCCTCTGATACTGATATGAGATGAAGCCTATGACGAGTACCGACAGCAACAGCAGCACCGTGATGAACATCTGCCGGCTTAATGATTTTCTATGTTGCATTTTGAATTACGAATTTTGGGTTTTGAATTACTTCTTAAACGAATACCCATATCCCTGCCGGGTCTGGATGTATTCGCCGTATCGTCCGATTTTCTTTCGCAATCTTGTGATGTTCACATCCACCGTGCGGTCGAGCACATACACGTCGTCGTCCCATACCTTCGACAATATTTCCTGCCGCGAGAACACCCTGCCGCTGTTCTTCACGAGCAGGAGCAGAATCTCAAACTCCTTCTTCGTGAGCGCCACATCCTCGCCGTCAACCGTCAGCCTTTTGCTCACGGTGTCAATCCTTATGCCCTCGAACTCCACTGTTCCGGCACCGGCATCCCGGCTCTGAGTGTTTCCCGCACGGCGCAGCACCGCATTGACACGGGCAAGCACCTCGCGCATCTTGAAGGGCTTTGTGATGTAATCGTCCGCTCCGGTGTCGAAGCCCCGCAGCATATCGTCCTCGGCCGAGAGTGCCGTAATAAATATAATAGGTGTATCGGCAGTCTCGGGGCGGTGCTTCAGTATGGCGGCGAGCGACATGCCGCTAATCTCGCCCATCATCACATCGAGAAGCATCAGACTATAATCCGACAGGTTCATCGTCAGCACCTCTTCCGCCGATGCCGCCGTGTCCACCGTGTAGCCTGCCGCCGTGAGGTTGAATTGCAGTATCTCCCTCAGGTCCTCCTCGTCGTCAACTACAAGAATCTTTTTGTTCATAGTTTCATTGTATTGGTTTAACTTCGCTGCAAATTTACGATTATTTTTGCGAAAATCGAAACTTTGCGGCGTTACATTTATGTTACATTTGCAAAATTCCTGTTTTTTTTTGAACAGTAATGTCCGGAAATGAACCAGTAATGTCCAGAAATAATCTGTTTGCTAAAGCAAATAATAAAAAATAATTTTTTTTTCATTTTGTGGCAACGCCACCATTAAATTATTATTGGACATTACCGGTTTATTTCCGGACATTACTGTTCAAAAAAATAATAATCGTTGTACATTTCCCGTTTCCGCCGCCGTCTGTTACGGCATTGTAGCACGGTTGTAACAGTTTCTTAACATCTATAAGCTAACTTTGCAGGCGAAAACAAGAGGCAAATGCGCCACAACAAGAAAAAATGAGAAAATAAAAGAGACAGATTCGATAAAACAAAAACACATTAAATGAAGTTATGGAAACAATTTTCTTAGGATTCGTTATCTTTCTGTTCGTTCTCGCCGTGTTCGACCTGATGGTGGGAGTGAGCAATGACGCCGTGAACTTTCTCAACTCGGCGGTGGGCGCCAAGGTGGCGCGCTTCCGCACCATAGTGATTGTGGCGTCGTTTGGAGTGTTTGTGGGCGCCGTGATGAGCAATGGCATGATGGATATTGCGCGCCACGGCATCTTCCGCCCCGAGATGTACTCGTTTGAGGACCTTATGTGCATCTTCCTCGCGGTGATGGTGACCGACGTGGTGCTGCTCGACATCTTCAACACCCTGGGCATGCCCACCTCCACCACCGTGTCGATGGTGTTCGAGCTGCTGGGCGGCACGTTCGTGCTGGCTCTGCTCAAGATTATGGCGGACGACACCGACACGCTCACCTTTGCCCGGCTGCTCAACACCGAGAAAGCCCTGTCGGTGATTCTCGGCATCTTCTGCTCCGTGGCCATCGCCTTCTTCTTCGGCACGCTGGTGCAGTGGGTGGCGCGAGTCATCTTCACGTTCAACTACACGCGGCGGCTGAAGTGGACCATCGGACTTTTCGGCGGCGTGGCGTGTACCGCCATCGGCTACTTCATCCTGGTGAAGGGGCTGGGCAAGTCGGCGTTCATGAGCGAGGAGTTCCGTGACTGGATAGCCGACAGTACGGCTGCGATAGTGGGCTTCGGCTTCCTTGGATTCACGTTGCTCATGCAGCTTCTCCACATTCTGCGGGTAAATGTGTTCAAGGTGATAGTGCTCATCGGCACTTTCGCCCTCGCCATGGCGTTTGCGGGCAACGACCTCGTCAACTTTATCGGCGTTCCCCTCGCAGGCTACAGCTCTTATGTCGACTATTCCGCCCACGGAGCCGGCAATCCCTCGGCGTTTATGATGGATTCGCTCAACGGCAGCGCCAAGACCCCATTCCTGTTCCTCGTTGCTGCGGGAATGATAATGGTGTGGTCGCTCGCCACGTCGAAGAAGGCGCGCAATGTGGTTAAGACCTCTGTCGACCTGTCGCGCCAGGACGAGGGCGAGGAGATGTTCGGCTCGTCGAGGGTGGCGAGGAGCATGGTGCGCTCGTTCAACAGCGTGGGCGAGCTGGCTGTGAGGGTTGTTCCCCAGGGCGTGCGCCGCTGGATAGACAGCCGTTTCTGCAAGGACGAGGTGATCATGGAGCAGGGCGCGGCTTTCGACCTTGTGCGCGCCTCTGTCAACATCGTGCTCGCCGGACTCCTTATTATAATAGGCACCTCGTTCAAGCTGCCCCTCTCCACCACCTACGTCACCTTCATCGTGGCAATGGGAACGTCGCTTGCCGACCGCGCGTGGAGCCGCGAGAGCGCAGTGTTCCGCATCACGGGCATGCTCAGCGTCATAGGCGGATGGTTTATCACCGCCGGCGCGGCGTTCATAGCCGCCGGCACGGTGGTGCTGCTCATGCACTTTGGCGGCATCGTGGTGATGACGGCGTTCATAGTGCTTGCCATTGTGCTGCTGGTGAAGAACAACATGCCTGGCGAGGCAAAGGACGTGATGACTCCCGACGAGGAGGTGTTCCGTCAGATGATGCAGACTCAGGACAAGGCAGAGCGCTGGACTCTCATCCGGCGCCACATGCAGATAGTGCAGGCTGATGCCCTGCGTCACGCCAACGGCTGTTTCAACTCCATCATCGGAGGAATGATAAACGAGGATCTGAAACTGCTCCGCAAGTCATTGAAATCGCTCGACCGGCATAACGACAAGCGCATCAAGACGCGCCGCAGGATGCTCGTGGGCATGAGGCGCATCGACCGCACCCTGTCGCTGGAGAAAAACACTTGGTTCCACCTGGCGATGAACGCCGACGAGCAGATAATCTACTGCATGAAGCGCATGGCGACTCCCTGCAAGGAGCACGTGGACAACAACTTCACGCCGCTCAACAATGCGCAGATAGCCGAGCTGCTGCCGGTGAAGAACACCGTGGACGGATTTCTGCAAAGGAGCATCGACGCGATAGAAGCCGACAACATAACCGCCATCGACACGCTTCTCAACGAGGAGGAGAACTACAAGAAGCACATCTCCGCCCTGCGCAAGCGACAGATGGACTACCTGCAGGAGGACGAGAGCAACATCAACACCACAATCATTTATCTCAACATTCTTCAGGAGACTCAGGAGTTCATCGCCGCCACGCGCCGCGTGCTCCGCAGCTACAAGAGGTTCAACGACTGAGGTGATGTTTTTTTCGCCGGACTTGTCCGACCTGTCCGACGGGTCTGACAAGTCCGACAGCCGCGAAAAAAAGCTGCTGCCGGGAGGCTCAAAAAAATCTCGTACAAGATTTTCCAAAATTATGTACATAATTTTTTTGAATCATGCGCAAGATTTTTTTGAAACTCCCCGCACCGCGTTTTTTTTTCTGCAAAATAACCGGCAAAATGTCCGTTATTTGAAATAAAAACCTTACCTTTGCAGAGATTATGACTGCATTTGAAGACTTTTTCCGCGACAACTATGCCCGGGCATACTATCTCGCGCTGCGAATAACGCAGGACGAGGATGCCAGCCGCGACATTGTGAGCAGCAGCTTCGAGGCTCTGCTCATGCAGGTGAGGCGCGGCGCTGCCCGTAACATGCAGTCGTATCTTTTTGCCACGGTTAGAAATCAGTGCCTCGACCATCTGCGCAGGAAAAAAGTGCGCGAGCAGTATGTAAGGATGAGGATGGCGATGGGAGATGCCGACACCGCCGCTGCCGACGGCGCCGCCTACGAGCGGGAGCACGAGAGGCGCATGGCGGCAGTCAGCGCCGCTCTGGAGCAACTGCCGCCGCGCACTCAGGAAGTGGTGAGGGCGTGCTACATGGAGCGCAAGAAATACAGGCAGGTGGCGGCGGAGCTGGGCATAAGCGAGAACGCCGTGAAGAAGCACGTGATGAGGGCATTGGCTTATTTTAGAAAAATTACAGATAATTTAGATGATGAGTAGGTGCCCGAAAACGCCACTGAAACGACTTAAAGAAAAAAGACTATGGAAGAGAAACAACCTGAACAATTGACATACAGACTGATTGACGCCATTGAAAATGACGGCGGCGACGTGACTGACGGCGGCAGCGGCGTGAATGGCGTCGGCAGCACCGCTCAAAACGGCGGCAGCGACATGAGCGACGATAAGCTGCGCCAGCTTCTCGACGAGGACGGCGCCGACGCACTGCTGCTTGCCGCCGGCGACATGACGGAAGCCGCCAGCCGCAAGTGGGGGCGCGCGGTTGACGCGGAGCAGGAGTGGCAGCGCTTTGCCCAAAGCCACGGCATGGAGCGCAGGAGCGGCGTGCGCCGCGCGGCGGTGTGGCTGGCATCGGCGGCAGCCGCTGCTGCGGTGGTCATAGCCGTTGTGCTGCTTCGCGGAGCCGACAGCGACAGCTATCTCTACCGCGCCGCCGACGTGCAGGCGAGCACCGAGGTGAGGACCAACGGCGGCGTATCCACCGTGGCGGAGGGCGCGAAGGTGATATACGACCCCCGTGAGACTGAAGGCACCTGCACCGTGAGCGTGCCCTACGGCAAGACGCAGAAGGTGGAGCTCGCCGACGGCACGGAGGTGTGGCTCAACTCAAACAGCACTCTGGAATATTCATCCTCGCTTGGCTCCGGCGTGAGGAGCGTGAGGCTTGAGGGCGAAGCCTACTTCAAGGTGGCGCACGACGCTTCCCGCCCGTTTGTAATCGATGCCGGCGCGGTGAGGGCGCGCGTGCTTGGCACCGAGCTCAACGTGCGCAGCTATTCGGGTGGCGAGCCCCACGTCACTCTGGTCAACGGCAGCGTGGAGGTGGCGGAGACGGGCGACGGCGGCTTTGTGAGGATAGAGCCGGGCGAGGATGCCGCGCTGAGCGGCGGCAGGCTGAGCGTGAGAGACGTGAACGTGGACGACTTCACCTGCTGGCGCGAGGGCATAGTGTATTTCGACCACGAGCAGCTGCGCAACATACTCACCGAACTGGGCAGCTGGTACAACGTGAACGTGATTTGCCGCGACAAAGCCCTGCTCGGCCGCCATTATCACTACGTGTTCAACCGCAACGCGGCTCTGGAGGAGGCGCTGCAGCTTCTCAACGACGTTTCCGACGCCGAGGTGAGGCTGGAAAACGGCACGATTTTTATAGATTAAGGAGTTTCGGGACTAAAAGTTTCATTTTGTTGCTTTACAGGGGTACCTTGTTTCGTTTTTGTACGTCATTAATGTATGAAACAAGGCAAAATGTAAACAATAACAAACACTTTTAGTAACGATGAAAAAGAAAAAAATGTTCTTAACGGCTGTCTGCATGGCGATAATGCTCGCCGGCGGCAGTGCTGCGGCTGTGGCTCAGCCGGAGGCAGGCAGCGCGAAGATGGAGAGAGTAATCAAGAACAAACCGCTTGCCGACGTGCTGAAGGAGCTGGAGAAGCGCTTCGGCACGCGCATTGTCTTTGCCTACGAAGACATCAGCGCATGCAGGGTGAGCGCCACGGTGAGGGCAAAGTCGCTCGCGGAGGCGCTCAATCAGGTGCTCGCCGGGCTGCCCGTGGGCTGGCAGCGCACAGGCAGCTTCATAACCATAAAGAAACAGCCCGCGCAGGCTGCGCCGGCGGCAAGGGGAGGCAAGGTGACGCTGAGCGGGCGCGTGACCGACCGCAACGGCGAGGGAATACCCGCCGTGACCGTGCGCAACGAGGGAGCCACCACGGGCACAGTCACCGACCACGACGGCTACTTCAGCATCTCACTGCCCGAGGGCACGGGGCAGAACATCGACTTCTCGTTTCTGGGCATGAAGAGCGTGAGGTATTTCTTCAACTGCCGCAAGGACACGCGCGACGTGACCATACGCATGGACGACGACGTGAACATGCTCAGCGAGGTGGTTGCCACGGGAGTGCAGACCATTGAGCGCGGACGCGCAACGGGTTCGTACACCATCCTCACCGGCAAGGACATGGACAAAATCTACTCCAACAACATAATACAGAAGCTGGAGGGAACAACGCCGGGACTGCTCGTGGACGCCGACAACAACATCACCATCCGAGGCATAGGTTCGCTCAACGCAAACACCAGCCCGCTGATTGTGGTGGACGGCTATCCCGTGGAAAGCTCGATGCTCAACATCAACCCCGTGGACATAGAGCAGGTGACGGTGCTCAAGGACGCGGCATCGGCAAGTATCTGGGGTATACGCGCCGCCAACGGTGTGATTGTAATCACCACCAAGCGCGGCGGCAGGGACAAGCGCATAAACGTGAACTACAGCACCACGCTGACCTGGCAGAAAAAGCAGGACATCGACGACCTCCACATTCTTGCCTCCGACCAGTATGCCCGGCTGAAGTTTGAGGATTTCCACAACGACAATCCCTACACCAGCGGAAAGGCGAGCGGAGAGCTGAACGACCTTGAAAAAATCTTTTCGCGCTACTATGACGACGGCGAACTGACCTACGACCAGGCGCTGGCGGAGATTAACAGGGTGGGAGCCTTCAGCAACCGCAGCCAGATAAGGGATAATTTCTACCGCACCCACTTCACCCAGCAGCACACCCTGTCGCTGTCGGCGGGTGGCGAGAAGAGCAGCACTTATCTGTCGCTCAACTTCGACGAAAACAAGGCGAGCCTCGTGGGAAACGACTACCGCAAGATAAACCTCATGCTCAACACCGACTATAACTTCACAAAAAACTTCCGCGCCAAGCTCAACATACGCGCCACCGACAAGTGGGACCACCGCAACGGCTCAACGGCACCGCTGGAGTACGAGCCGTGGGAGCGGATACTCAACGACGACGGAACATACTGCGACCGCAGTCATCTGTCGGTGAACAGAACTTATCAGGAAGCGTGTCTGGCATTGGGATTCAAGGACTTCAGGAACAATGCCCTGGAGAATCAGCGCATGAACGACAAGAAGACGCAGAGCTACAACCTCACAACGGCGCTGACGCTGGAGTGGGAGCCGCTGAAAGGGCTCAAGCTGCAGTCGACGGGGACTTACGAGACGGGCAAGACCGAGGCTACGGACTATTACTCGCCCGACCACAGATATACGCGCAACCTGGTGAACACATACACCGAGGTGGCGCTCACGGGAGGCTATCCCTCGGAGATTGTGGCGCATCACCTGCCCGTGGAGGGAGGAATAAAGGACATAAGGAACACCAACCTGCAGTCGTACTCCTTCCGCAACCAAATTTCCTACGACACCGACATCAAGGACTTCAACCTGCGCCTCATGGCGGGCAACGACATCTACTCGCTGGAGGGAGACACGCACGGGCTGCGCTATTGGGGATACAACGACAAGTTTCAGACGGCAACCGACGTGGACCTGGCGGCGCTGTACAACGGCGTGAAGGGATTCGACGGCAAGACGAAGAAGCTGTCGCGCTACGACTACGACTCGAACAAGGACCTCACGGCGCAGCTGGAGCGCTACGTGTCGTGGTTCGGCACTGCCTCGCTGTCATACCGCGACCTCTACAACCTGTTCTACAGCATGCGTCTCGACCAGACCAACATGCTGGTGAACGCAAGCAAGTTCCGCAACAACCCGTCGTGGTCGCTGGGCGGAAAGTGGAACATCTCCAACGAGAAGTTCTTCCCAGAGAACGGCATCGTGAGCAGCCTCGCGCTGAGAGCCTCCTACGGACTGTCGGGAAACATCGACAAGAGCACCACGCCCGACATGGTGGGCGAGTTTGGCAAGGAATACAGCGTGAGCTCGCTCAACATCCTGCAGGTGAAGAACCCTGCAAACCCCTCGCTGGGCTGGGAAAAGACATACACCTTCAACATCGGACTGGACGCCACGCTGCTGAACGGGAGGATGAACATGACGCTCGACTTCTACAACCGCCGGTCGAAAGACCTGCTCAGCAGCATCAAGAACGACGCCACCACGGGCTGGACCTCGTTCTACACAAACTCGGCATCCATGTATAACCGCGGCGTGGAGCTGATGCTGCAGGGAAAAATCATAAAGAACAAAGACTGGGAGTGGGATGCCGCGCTGAACTTCTCGTACAACCACAGCAAGGTGACCGACAGAAAATACGACATCACGCCGCGCTCGGCAATACACTCCAGCACCATTCTCGTGGGAAGGCCTTACCGTCAGCTCACGTCGCTGCGCTACGGCGGGCTGGACGACAACGGAGAGCCTACCTTCCTGAAAGCCGACGGCTCACGGCACGGCTGGAATGAAATAGACAACATTGAGTATGCCGACCTGAAGGAGGAGGGCTCGCTCCTGCCGCCGGTGTTCGGCAGCCTGAGCACGTCGCTGCGATGGCGCGAGTTTACGCTCAGCGCCTTCCTCACCTATCAGTTAGGGCATAAGATGCGCCTGCCGAGCCCGCAGTACAGCGGAGGGCTCTACACAGAATGGGCGTGCGAGGCAAACCGCTGGATAGAGGGAGCCGACAACTCGGGCAAATGGGTGCCGAGGCTGTACAACGGATACGGCGGCGACTCGTGGGCGCCCGCCAACTACTGGAACTGTCTGAACTACAGCGACAGGATGATTGAGAGCGCCAACACCGTGAGGCTGAAGAGCCTCAGGCTCGACTACGACATGTCGAAATGGCTCAACACATTGGGCATCAGGGGCGGCTCGATAGGTGTGAGCGGCGAAAATCTGTGGGCGTGGTACGCCAACCGCGACAATATCGACCCCGACACTGTCTACGAAGACTTCTTCGGCATTGTAACTCAGATGCGCGGCAACCAGGCGCGTCTTATCGTAAACCTGAATATCAACTTCTAAGAAAAAACAGACATGAAAATGAAGAAATACATCAAGGCTCTGCTCGTAAGCGGGGCGTGCCTGGCGCTTACGGCGTGCAACGATTTTCTCGACGAGACGCCAAAAGGCACCATAATACCCGAGACGGTGGACGACTTCGGGATGATTCTCGACGATGCCACAGGCGCGTGGGGAAACCAGATAGCCTACGGAACATCAAACACGCTGACGATGGACGACGACGTGGTGATTGTTCCCGAACGCGAGTCGGAGGTTTACAAACAGGAGTTTAAGGCTTATTGCTGGGACGAGCAGCTCTACGAGCCTACGGGCGACGATTACGACTACTCGGGATTCTACAAGGTGATATACTTCTGCAACCATATTCTCAACAACATCGACGATGCTCCCGACGGTGACGGAAAGTACAGGCGCAACGAGGTTAGGGCAAACGCACTGGTGAACCGCGCCTTCGCCTATCTGATGCTCGTAAACATCTATGCCAAGCCCTACGATGCCGCTACCGCCGCCACAGACCCCGGAGTGGCTCTGATTCTCGACGCCGACCCGTCGCTGCGGCTGCCCAGGGCTACGGTGCAGGAGGTTTACACTCAGGTGATAGCCGACGCCACTGCCGCATTAGGGCTGCTGCCCGACATGCCGCGGTATTCTTTCCGCGCATCGGACGCTGCGGCGAACGCTCTCCTCGCGCGTACATATTTATATATGGGTGACTATGAGAAGAGCTACGGGTATGCCGAGAAGGCTGCGGGTAAGGTTGGCGAACCCTTCGACTTCAACAATCTGGAGCTCTACGGAAACAATCCCGACAACGGCGTTGACGGCGGCTGGATAACTTCGAGCTACGACGGCTACGCTTGCCCCGACGTGGTGTTCTATAAGCGCACCACCTGCTCCGCTTCTTACTATTACACGGTGTCGGACGACTTGCTTAACCTGTTCGACAAGGATGCCGACCTGCGCTACCGCATCTTCATTACCCCGTATGAGTGGTACGATGACGACTATCTCGACGAGTTTGGCATGCGCATCGGCGGTGTCTGGGACTTTAACTTCGGTCTGGGCAAGGGAGAAATCTATCTCACGGCTGCCGAGACCGCCGCACGCAACGGTAATCTGGAGGCTGCGCGGAAATATCTGAACGCCCTGAGGGTGAAGCGCATGGATGCCGAAAAGTATGAGGACGTTACCGAGACCGACAGGGACGCTCTGCTGAAGACAATTCTCGAAGAGCGCCGCCGCGAACTGATGTTCACGGGACTGCGATGGTTTGACCTGCGCCGCCTGAACCGCGAACCGCAGTTTGCAAAGACCATCACCCACACCACATCGCGCGGAGTGCTGACGCTGGAGCCCGGCAGTCCGAGATACACCCTGCAGATTCCGCAGAGCGTGATTGATGCCAACCCGTTGATAAAACAAAACGACTGAGATAATGAAAAAGATTGGATTTTTACTGACATTGGCGGCTCTCATCGCCGGAACGGCGTGCAGGGCACAAAACAACGACGGCATCGCCTTTGAGGACAGCACAGTGACCTTTGCCGATGCCTGCGCCAAGGCAAAGACCGAGGGCAAGATGATTTTCATCGACTGCTACACATCGTGGTGCGGGCCTTGCAAGAGAATGGCACGCGAGATTTTCCCGCAGAAGGTCGTGGGCGACTTCTTCAACAAGACTTTCGTGTGTCTGAAAAAGGACATGGAGAAGGGCGAGGGCGTGGAGCTGCAGAAGAAGTACAGCGTGAGGGCATTCCCCACCATGCTTTTCCTCGACGCATCTGGCAATGAGGTAAACCGCATCGTGGGCGCTGCTTCAGATGCCGCCAAGTTTGTGGAGAAGGTCAAGGGCGGACTGGGCGAAGGGAGCCTTACGGCAATGAACGCCAAGTATGACGCCGGCAGGCGCGACACGGCTTTCATCTATGCCTATCTGCGTGTGCTCGACGACGCCATGCAGAGCAAGAAAGCCGAGGCTGTGACCGAGGAACTGATTAGGGGCAGGGAACAGGCGCTCTTCACCGACTCCGCACTGTACAACGCGCTGATGAGGTTCACCGAGGACAAGGACTCGCCGGCTTTCATCTTCTTCAGCAACAACAAGGATGAGCTTTACAAGCACTATCCCAAAGATGATGTTGACTGGAAAATTTGGTATGTGTGGTTTAACACCGCCGAAAAGAGCATCTACTGGGGCGACGACAAGAAGTATCACTTCAGCGACTCGCTTATGACCGCCGTGGAAAGGGAGATGGCGGAGCGCAACGTGGAGAGCGCCGAGAAAATTTCGTGGAACGTGCGCGCCAAGGCGGCGCAGAAGACCGGCAACTTCAAGCTGGCTGCCGACTACGTGCTGAAATACGACAAGAAGTACAAGGCTACCGAATATATGATTGGCACTCTCGGCGAGGACTACACCGACAGCCCCGACTGCGGCAAGGACAAAAAGCTGCATAAGGCTATCACAAAGCTCGTGGGCGACCGTCTGCAGGAATTGAAGGCGAAGCCCAAGGATGAATTCTACGACTGGATTCCCGACTACGAGGAGGTGATGAAGAAACTCGCGGAGAAGTAATCCTTTTTCTCAGGAAAATAATCCTTCTACTCAGCCCAGCCGGTTCCGTCCGGCTGGGCTTCCTTGTCTTACCAGTCCTACCCCTCCTACTTCTCTTACCCCTCTTACTTCTCCTGCCATTCCTACCCTCACACCAGCTTATATCCTATCCCCCTCACGTTGATTATCCTCAGCGACCCGTCTTTCGCCAGCTTGTGCCGCAGTTTGGTGATAAACACGTGCAGGCTGCGGGTGTTGAAGTAGCTGTCGTCGCCCCAAAGGTCGATGAGGATGTCGCTGCTCGCCACCACCTCGCCGCGGTGCTGGGCAAGGCGGCGCAGAATCTCCGACTCGCGGTGGGAGAGTGCCGTGGTGAGGGGCGTGCCGCCGTCGGCAGAGAACACAAGCTGCTCCTTGAGCGTGTCCAGCTGGTAGTTGCCTATTACGAAGCGCGTCTGCAGCTCTTCTTTTTCCTTTTCCGGCGTGCTGCCCCTGCCTGCCAGGTTCTTTATCCTCACTATCAGCTCCCTCATGCCGAAGGGCTTGCGCAGATAGTCGTTGGCTCCGGTTTCAAATCCCCTGACCACGTCGTCGGTGTCGGTGCGCGCCGTCAGGAAAATCACGGGCGTGCGGCTGTCCCTGCGGCGTATGCGGCGCACAAGCTCGAAGCCGTCCATGCGCGGCATCATCACGTCGGCAACAAGCACGTCGGGCGTCTGGGCAAAGAACATCTGCAGGCCTTCCTCGCCGTCGCGTGCCGTGCGTATCGAGAATCCCTGCGTCTCAAGCGTGTCTTTTATTATCAGGGCGAGGGTTTCCTCGTCCTCAACCAGTAAAACGTTTATATAATTCATAATTCACAATTCATAATTAATAATTGGCTTCGCCGAGCTTCGTTTCATAATTGGTTTTGTCGGACTTGTCGGACCAGTCCGACGGGTCTGACACGTCCGACTGGTCCGACAAGTCATCTTCCCTCCCAATTTGTAAATTAATAACTCTTCATCGCAGCGAAGCGAGAACAATTTGTAATTCAAAATTCGTAATTCGTAATTTCAAAACTCCAGCCTGAACGTGCTTCCCTTCCCCGGCGCACTGTCCACCGTCACTGTTCCTCCGTGCATCGCCATCATCGTTGCCACGTAGTACAGTCCCAGTCCGTAGCCCTTCACGTCGTGCAGGTTGCCGTGGGGCACGCGGTAGAACTTCTCGAAGATGTGCTGTTGCTGCGCCTTGCTGATGCCTATGCCGCGGTCGGTCACCGATATAGTCACGGTGCCGTCGTCGGTCTGCCGGCATTCCACCTTTACGTCAGCCTTTTCGCCCGAGTATTTTATGGCGTTGTCGAGCAGGTTGTCAATCATCTGGCAGAAATGAGTCCTGTCGGCGCTGAGGATTATGCCTTGCGGCTCTGTGCTCATCGTCAGCGTCATCGGCTTCTTGTATTTCAGCCGTTGCATCTCCAGTAGCGGCTTTATGGTGGCGCCCACGTCAATCGGCTCCCTGTGCAGCGCGAAGTTCTTGCGCCGCTCCATGCTTGCCGAGAGAATCTGCTCCACCATTCCGCCGAGCTTCCGCAGCTGCTCCTGCGATATGCGCAGATATTTCTCGCGGGTGGCGGCGTTTTCGCCCTGTGCGAAGTTCAGCAGGGCGTCGTTGGCGGCGTATGCCACGGCTATGGGTGTCTTCAGCTCGTGGGTGATGTTGTGGGTGAAGTCGGTCTTCATCTCGTCGAGCGTCTTTTGCCTGAGCAGGGTGTGTATGAGATACCAGAAGGTGAGCGCGAGGATGATGAGCGTGGCGAGCGAGCTGGCGAGGATGCCCTTGAACTGGCTCAGCACGCCCAGTCCCACGGGCTCCACCCACAGGCGGTAGATGCTGTGGGTTGCCGCGTCGTAGCAAAAGTCGTAGCGGCGCGCCTGTGCGCCCGGGGCGTATCCCCTGGTGGCGATTATGATGAGGGTGTCGGCTTTCGTGCTGTCAATCCCGTTCTTCCCCATCAGAAAGTGCAGTTGCTCCAGCCGGTGCACCGTGTCGACGGCGTTGTCGCGCAGGCGCGCCGTCAGCAGACTGTCGAACACTCTCGCGTCGGGCGCTTCCATGATGTCAAGTCCGCTGTGTATGCCCTGCTGCATCATCATCGTCAGGTCGTTGAGGCTTTTCCTGTCTTCAATCATCGATGAGAAAATCTGCTTGCCGCCCGTCACCGCCGCCTTCGGGGGCTCGTCGGTGCGTGTCGATTTCACGTCGATGTGCATGTGGCGTTTCTTGCCCTTCTGGTTGCGCTGTATGCTCAGCGTGTCCAGCCAGTCGTCGCTGTGAATCACCACCTCGTCGCTGTCGCGCCGGCTCACCACGGTCTGCACCTTTGCCTGCTTAAACTGGCGGTGCTTGTCCATGCTGTAGCCTGCCTGAAAGCTCACCGAGCCGTGCTTGCTCTTGTCCATGCTGCGCGACATACGGGCGATTCTCGTCACCAGTTCGTTGTAGTCGCTTATGCGCATCGCCTCCCTTATGCACGTCTCCTGCCGCTCCTTTTGCGCGACGTACAGGCTGTAGAGCCAGTATGTCTGATACAGGAATATGGCGGCGAGGGCAGAGCACACCAGTGCGGTGATGGTCTTTAACGGTAGTCGTGTCATATCCTTTGATTTTTTTGCTGGGATTTTCTTTTTCTTTTGCAAAAATAGTCTTTTTTTTCCACTTACAGGCAGTTTGGTAAGACTAAATAACACTTTTCCTGCGATATGGTAAGACTGTATAACCCGAAAAAGCCTTGCCGGAAGTTTTTTTGCAGTAACTTTGCAGCCGGAAAAGGAATAGTTATGAATAGAAAAATGTTTTTTTTGGCGTTGGCATTGTTGCCTACAGCCATGCGCGGACAGACCGACTCGCTCAGGACGGCTGCCGCCGACAGTTTGATGCAGTCGCTGCCCGAGGTGATGGTCAAGGGCAGCCGTCCCTTGGTGAGAAACGACGGCGGCAAGCTGGTGTTCGACGTTCAGGGGCTGATAAAAGACAAGCCGGTGGACAATGCCTTTGATGCTTTGAAGCAGTTGCCGGGCGTGACGCCGCAAAACGACGACATCAGTCTTGGAGGAATGTCCGTGGCGATAATCCTCAACGGCAAGCTCACCACAATGACGCGCCAGCAGCTCATAGCATTGCTTAAGACCACTCCCGCCTCAAGGGTGCAGAGCGCGGAGGTGATGTACGCCGCTCCGGCACGCTATCAGGTTCGCGGCGCGCTCATCAACGTGGTTCTAACAAAGGGCGACGGCAGTGTGCCCCTGCAGGGCGAGGCGTTTGCAAAGGCGGAGCAGAGGCACGAGGCGCACATGGACGAGCGGCTGTCGCTGCTGTGGAACAAGGGCAGGCTGTCAGCAGACGCGATGGTGGGAATCTCCCACGGCAGGTCGTTTCACACCATGGACAAGGAGGGTGTGCACAGTCTTGCCGACGGCAGCAGCCACGATGTGTACACCAACGAGGTGATAAGGGTGAGCAGCAGTCCCGACTACAACTACAGGCTGGGCGCAGACTACAGGTTTGCCGACAACCACACCCTTAGCCTTGCCTATACGGGCAGCAGCACCGGCTATAGTCAGAACAACACGATGACGGGAATGCAGACCTCATCCGTAAAGAACACGGGCGACAACACGCTGCACAACGGGCACTTGGACTACACCCTGCCGATGGGGCTGAATCTGGGTGCCGACATCACATATTACGAGGATAACATTACGCAGGACCTTGTGAGCAATCTTAACGGTAGCCAGCTCGACTTTGTGTCGGTGAGCCAGCAGCGCATCAACCGCACAAAGCTCTTTGTGCGCGAGGAGCACAGGCTGGGAAAGCGCGCAAGCCTGAACTACGGCTCGGTCTACACTCACATCATCGACCACAGCCGCCAGAACTACCGTCCCACGGGCAGCACCACCGCCTCGCAGTTGCCGCAGCCCTTGTTGTCGCGCCGCACCGAGAACACCGTGAACCTGTATGCCGGGGCAAGCAACAGGTTTTCCGACAAACTGTCGGCAGAGGTCTCGTTTGCCGCTGAGCACAGCAGGACTGCAGTATGGAACGAATGGGATTTCTATCCTGTGCTGAACGTCTCGTACGTCCCGAGCCAGGGAAGCGTGTGGCAGCTGGCGCTAAACAGCGACAAGCGCTATCCCGACTTCTGGGCAATGCAGGATGTCACCGCCTATCACGGAGGGCGCTACGAGGAAATCGTGGGCAACCCGCGGCTGAAGCCGTCGAAGAACTACAGCGCGTCGCTCGTGTATGTGCTCAGGGGAAAATATGTGTTCAGGACGTGGTTTGACTACACTAAGGATTACTTCACGCAGACCATGTACCAGTCTGCGCAGCGCTTTGCCGAAATCGACCAGTTCAATAACTTCGACTTCCAGCAGCAGGCAGGACTTATGGCTGCCATTCCGCTGAAAGTGTCGTGGTGGCTGGACGCCCGCATCACGCTCTTCGGAGTGTGGATGCGCGAGAAGGACAGCGACTATTACGATTGTCCCTTCGACCGCGACATCGCCTACGGCATGACCTCGGCAAGCAGCACATTCCGTCTCTCTAAGCGCCGCGACCTTGCCGTTACCCTTTCTGGCTTTGCCCGCACCCGGGCCTTTCAGGGACCCATGGACCTGCCGCCGTCGGGCAACCTCGACATAGCCCTGCGCTATGCCTTTGCCCGCGGCAATGCCGTGCTCAACGTGTGGTGCAACGACATTTTTGAGACTTCTTCAATAGCCCCCGAATGCCGGTGGGCGGGACAGAATCTCACCACCCGCTTCTCCTGCTTCCGTGCCGCCGGAGTGTCGTTCTCTTATAGGTTCGGAGGATATAAGGAAAAGAAAACCAATGATGTGGATACGTCAAGGATGAGGTGAAATGAAGAATGAAGAATGAAGAG
>JAUNSB010000080.1:0-19648 GCA_030539375.1 Prevotella sp. | reverse complement strand
CTTATATCAACCATTTACAACGATTTTTGCTCGTTTTTAGTGGACACTAGTGATTATCTATATTCGTACAGAAATTAATTTATCTCGGTTCTTTTTTCCGTCCAAAGACTTTGAACATAAAAGCTTCAAGGCAAAAAACATTTCAGCTTGTCCTCACGGGATTTTTGCCGCACGTCTCAGAAAACATAAATGGAAGTATGTCAAAACCAACCTTCTGCTTACTTTTAGGTACAAATTACACGGAATACACAGATTAGTGAAAGAAGAAACCTGTGTATTCCGTGTAATCTGTGCCTAATTTATGTCATTATGATTACTTGTTTAAATTTTGGCACACCCTCATTTATTTATAAAAATGAGATATTTTTATCGTATGAAATATTCAGAATTTTGCGTTTCCGCTCCTTACGCCTCGCGCTGGCGGACACCCATGCGTGCCTCAACCACATTGATCACGTAGTCACCGAGCTTCTCACACTCGCCGATGATGTCCATGTAGAGAGTTCCGATAGCATAGGTGTATTCGTGGTTGTTCACATCGTTGATGTTCTGGCTGCGGAGCTGGTTGCGGAAGTTGTTTATCTCGTTCTCAATGTTGAACGAGCGGTTGATGTCGTAGTTGCCCTTTCTTCCTGTTACGAGCACATTCATCTGTACGAGAGAGTCCTCGGTGAGCTGCATCATCTGGTGGATGTGGTCATACTGCTTGCCGGTGAAGTCTTCCTTGCCGCGCTGCTTGCGGTTGATGGTGCGTGCAATGTTGTAGCAGCTGTCGCCGATACTCTCCAGCTCGCTGATTTCACGGAGCATGGCACGAATCTTTGCCTTCGACTCGTCGCTCAGATGGTTGTCGCTCACGCTGTCGAGATATTTGGCTATCTCTATCTCCATGTTGTCGGAGATGCCCTCATATTTTTCAATGCGCGAGAACAGTTTGACGAATGATGCCTCTTCCTTGGTCTCAAGCAGCTCGCGCACCATGCCGAACATACGCTTGATGCGCTCGGCAAACGACATAATCTCTTTCTGTGCCTCCAGGATTGAAAGCTCCGGGGTGCTCATCAGACCACTGCTGATAAAGCGCAGACGGAAGTCCTCTTCCTCCTCGGTGGTCTTTGGCTTGATAACCATGCACACCAGTTTCTCTATCAGCGGGATGAACCATATAAGTATGAGTGTGTTGCTGATGTTGAAGGTGGTGTGGAATGCGGCAAGAACAAACGAGAGTATTGCCGGGTTGGTAACATTGTTTGGATCGACACCTACCATGCCGCACACCATGTTGATAAACGGATGGAACACGCACAGAACCCACACCACGCCAAACACGTTGAAGAACATGTGGGCGAGGGCAGCGCGCCGTGCCTGAGCGTTGGCGGTGAGGGCTGCGAGGTTTGAGGTTACGGTAGTTCCGATGTTCTCGCCCATCACCAGTGCTATGCCCTGATAGATTGGCAGCACTCCGCTCGAACAGAGTATCATGGTGATAGCCATGATGGCTGCCGACGACTGCACACACATGGTGAGGATGCTGCCTATGATGAGAAACACCAGAGTGGTAAGAAAGCTGTTGGGGTCGAACGAGGAGAAGAAGTTGATGACTTCGGGTATGTGAGCGAGGTCCATGTCGATGCCAGTCTGACGCAGAGTGCCCAGTCCGAGGAACATGAATGAGATACCGAAGAGGAAGTCGCCCGCTATCTTGCGCTTCTTGCTGTAGATTAGGATTATGGCAATAAAAAATGCAGGCCACACGAAATCAGTGATGTTGAACGTGAATCCTGCACTCATAATCCAAGCCGTTAGCGTGGTTCCGATGTTTGCTCCCATGATTACCGATATCGCCTGCGCCAGCGTCAGCAAACCTGCATTGACAAACGATACCGTCATGACGGTGGTTGCCGTCGACGACTGTATGGAAGCCGTAACAAGGGTACCTGTAAGTACACCGAAAAATCTGTTGGTGGTCATTGCACCGAGAACGTGGCGCAACTGCGAGCCTGCCATCTTCTGCAAGCTGTCACTCATCGACTTCATACCAAACATCAGCAATGCAAGTGAACCGATGATTTTGAAGAATAACCAAATACTCATTAATTTTTGTTATAATATTAAAATTTCGTTGCAAAGTTAACAAAAAAAATGAAAAATGAAGAATGAAGAATGAAGAATCATTTTAACAAAGTATTTTTTAATATTTTTTAAAATTATTACTAAATGAAAGTGTTTTCTCATATTTTATTATTACCTTTGTGCGCAAGAACAGTTTGCCTCCGCAAAAAGAGACAGACTGACTGTAGAAAACAACCGTGTTTTATGAACAGAGAGTACACAACAAATAATATAATTGCTTAAAACGGACATGAACGTAAAAATAGAACCTTCGTGGCAGCAGCATCTCCAAAGTGAGTTCGACAAGCCGTATTTCTCAGCGCTCACACAGTTTGTGCGCAGTGAATACACTCAGTATCAGTGCTATCCTCCCGGCAGCCTCATCTTCAATGCCTACAATCTGTGTCCCTTCGACAAGGTGAAGGTGGTGATAATAGGGCAGGACCCCTATCATGAGCCGGGGCAGGCACACGGACTGAGTTTCTCCGTGGCAGACGGCGTGCAGTTTCCGCCGTCGCTGGTGAACATCTTCAGGGAGATACAGCAGGACCTGGGCAAGGACATTCCCATGTCGGGCAATCTCACACGGTGGGCTGAGCAG
Source organism: Prevotella sp. (assembly GCA_030539375.1). Lineage (GTDB taxonomy): Bacteria > Bacteroidota > Bacteroidia > Bacteroidales > Bacteroidaceae > Prevotella. The sequence goes on along the minus strand of JAUNSB010000080.1, from coordinate 16,935 downwards.
GGCGTGCTGCTGCTCAACGCCACGCTCACGGTGAGGGCACATCAGGCTGCAAGCCACCAGAGAAGAGGATGGGAGGAGTTTACCGATGCAACAATACGGATGCTCAGTGCTGAGCGCCAGCATCTGGTGTTCATCCTCTGGGGAGGATATGCCCGCAGCAAGAAGGCGCTCATCGACACCTCGCGCCACTTAGTGCTGGAGAGCGTACACCCGTCGCCTCTCTCCGCCAACCGCGGCGGCTGGTTTGGCAACCACCATTTTTCAAGGTGCAACGAGTATCTCACAGCTCACGGCATGGAGGCCATCGACTGGTAGTTGGGATCATCACTTAATTACTTCCAAAAATCATAGAAACTAAAAACAGATACAGCTATGAAAAGAATCTTTTTCTTCATATCAGCCTTGCTTATGGCAGGCAACATCCTTGCCCAGTCGGCAAAGGAGGAAATCGGCAACAACATCAGGCTCACTGCCAGCAATTATCTTGCATACCGTGGTCCGCAAAAGGAACTGACAAAGGTGCCTAAAGGCTTGAAACCGTTTTATATCAGTCACTACGGGCGCCACGGCTCGCGCTATCTCATTGGAGACAATGACTACAACATTCCACTCAACACACTGAGCAAGGCGGAGAAGGATGGCAAGCTGACACCGCTGGGGCAGGAGACGCTCGAAAAAGTTAGGACTCTCGTGTTCCGCGCTCAGAGAAGGCATGGTGAGCTGACCCCATTAGGACACCAGCAGCACCGCGACATTGCCCGCCGTATGTATGAGCGTTTCCCTGATGTTTTTGCAGGCAATGTGCATGTCGATGCCAAGAGCACTGTGGTGATAAGGTGCATATTGTCGATGGAGAACGAGCTGCAACAGCTGATGCTGCTGAATCCCCAGCTGCAGATTTCGCAGGACGCGAGCGAATACGACATGCCGTATATGAACCACGGCGACAAGGTGCTCAATGCTCAGAAGGATGTGACGAGGGTGCAGATGGAGTATCTGGCATATTTCAGAAAGAATTTCGACTACAAACCGCTTATAGAGCGTCTGTTCACCGATGTGTCGTATGTTGAGAACAATTTCGATGTTTACGAGTTTGTATCACGCTTGTTCAAGTTGGCAAGCAACATACAGAGCACCGAGAGCCGCCACGACACCTCTTTATATAATGCCTTCACCAACGACGAGCTTTACCGTCTGTGGCAGGTTGCCAACGCATGGTGGTATCTTCACTATGGACCGGCTCCGCAGAACGGCGGCACACAGCCGTTCTCACAGCGCTATCTGCTGAAAAACATTATCGAGAAAGCCGACTCGGCAATAGCTCTGCCAAAACCCGGTGCCACACTGCGCTTCGGACACGAGACGATGGTGATGCCGCTCACTTGTCTGCTGGGGCTCAACGGGCACGACCGTCAGATTGCCGACATCGGGCAGCTGGAGCAGCAGGGCTGGGTGAACTACCGTATATTCCCGATGGCTGCAAACATTCAGTTTGTGTTCTACCGTAAGGACAGCAACGACAAGGATGTGCTGGTGAAGGTGCTGCTCAACGAGGACGAGGCAACGCTGCCTATAGCCTCGGACATGGCGCCGCTCTATCATTGGAAGGATGTGCGCGAGTATTATCTGAAGAAAATTGCCGATTACGAAAAGACCCGCTAAAGTCTGATACACAAATACAAAAGATGCCTTTAGCCGCCTCACCGCGTGGTGCGGAGCGCTGGCTAAAGGCATCTTTATCTCTACCGTGCCATCAGGTCTTTTATTTCCTTCATGGTTACGTTTCCCAATATGTTGATGACCTGCAGTTCGTTGCTGCCTTCAACACACAGCAATGTAAATTCATTCCGGTTATTATGGTGTGCCTTGTGATAGATACCTACATTCTCGCCATCATCATTAGCCTGCATCATCTGCTCAAATCCCTCTTTTTTAAGAGCATCGAGCGCATCACGCTTCACAACCGCAATCATCGAGGGGCGTTCACAGCTCATTATCTGTACATGCTCCAATTTGCCGGCTATCTTGCCTATGTCATTCTTTCCGGCTTTCACCTTATCCATCATGCCGAGCATGGCTTTAGAGATGTAAACGGAACTGATTCCCTTTGTCTCAGCATACTTGTTAAACAACGACTGTTGTGCGCTGCTTGTCACACACACAAGGACAAGCATAACTGTAAATATAAACTTTTTCATAATCACTTTCTATGTTTTGTTATTTCTTACTTTTTATTATCTGTCACCTCTTCCATCTTTTGCAGCCCCTTGTTGATGCTTGCCGACATTTTCAGCAAGGCTTTCTGGGTCTGGGCATAGGCATCTTCGGTGTTATCATAGGTGTCATGCCATTGCGCATGCTGCCGGTCTCCGTCATCATGAAGCATCATTCCGGCGGAAAACAATATAAGCATACATGCCGCCACACCCGCAATCCATCTGATGCCCGAAACACGCGCCTTGCGGAATGAACCATTCTCCACCATATTCCAACTGTCTATCTGGCGGCTTATGCGGTGCTCAAGCCCCTCAGGAACGCTGCCACAAGAACACATAGCCTTAAAGACATCAGCCTCCTCCTGCAAATCATGCGGCAAATCATCACCACACATATAGTCACGCAACATAGCGTCCTCTTTCTCCGAAGTCTGCCCGTCATAGTATCTGACAAGCAACTGCCTTATTTCATTTGCATCCATATTCTCTAATTCTTTTAAACTTTTCCCTAATTTGTTTCCTCGCCCTGCTCAGTACCACCCGCACATTGCCCACTGAAAGCCCGGTGCATGCCTCAATCTCATCGAATGACATGCCGTCAATGTCCCTCATCGTGATAACCTGTCTCTGCTGTTCCGGCAGCTTATCTATCAGCGTCATCACCTGTTCCGACTCATCGGCAAGATCCAGACGTTCAGCCATACCTCCATCATCCGACGCACGCAAGCACTCCACAGACGTGACCACTGTCTCTACATGCCTTATTCTATGCCTGTCACAGAATATGTGCTTAAGCATGGAAATGCAATAAGCCTCTGCATTGCCGACATTGTCAATAGAGTCACGCTTTGTCCAAAGCTTCAGAAATGTTTCCTGCACAAGATCCTCAGCCGACTGGACATTGCCTGTAAGCCGCCACGCCACAACATACATCTTACTGCTGCACGGCAGAAAACATTGCTTAAATTCTACGACATTCATAATTGTTGCTCACAATAGATTAACCAGCCCGTCACTTCATCAGCTTCTTTGGATCCAACTTGCCAAACATCTGCACAAGTGTTGCATCTTTATTGTCGCCGGCAACAATCACAGCCTCGCTGAAGACCTTACCGTCGGGCTTGCCATATATCATAACATTCTCGCCATCATCACGTGTCTTTACAAGCAGCTCATATCCCTGACCGCTAAAGTCTATTGCCGACACCTTGTCGAAAAACTCCCGCCTTGTTGCATCTGTGCATTCGTCCAACACCAAAACATTCATAGATTTAATATTGACACCTTTCGGTATTGACACATCACTCATAACTACACTGGAAGCCTTCAACACCTTCATCATAAACTTGCTGATATGTATCAGCTCAACATTGGGCTTATTCTTAAACTCATTTATCACCTCCTGGAAAGTCTGACCGTTTACGGTGACGCTAAGCAGCACCAATGTCATAAATAATATAGTCTTCTTCATTTTTGTTTTATTTTTTAATTGTTTACCATACTTTTTGAAGCGCTTCTAATAACATAGACGCACATTTTGCCGTTTGCGTTACAAAAAAAATTCAATCTTGACGGAAAAATAATGGATTTATCAATAAAGATTGTTAAATAACATCCTGCATTTGCCATGACTTCAGAATATCTCGTAAATATTTTGTACTTTTGTGGGAATAAAACATCATAAATACTAAATATTATATATTATGGCAGCACACAACGAACTGGGGAAATGGGGTGAGGACACTGCAGCCCGATATCTGTCGGACAAAGGCTATGTTATCATTGCCCGCGACTGGCGCATCGGTCACCGCGACATCGACATCATTGCCATGCACCAAGGATGGCTTGTAATCATCGAGGTGAAGACCCGTGCCAATGGCAGCATTGTAACTCCCGAGGAGGCTATAGACTACCGCAAGATACAGTCGGTTTGCCTTGCCGCCAACGCTTACGTGAAAATAAACCGCATCGACGCGCCAATACGCTTCGACATCATTGCCGTCACCGGCAACTGCCATAATTATGAGATAAACCACATCGAGGATGCCTTTACACCGCCGTTACGCACAAGACGGTGAGGCGGCATTTTAATTAAATACTACTAAACAAATAAAACGATATGGAACAACTGCTCCACTATGTATGGAAACACAAGCTGCTGCCGCTGCAACAGCTGACAACCACCGACCGTCGCACCGTGGAGGTGATCGACCCAGGTATGCACAACAGAAAAGACGGCGGACCGGACTTCTTCAACGCAAAGATGAAGATTGACGGCACACTGTGGGTGGGAAACGTGGAGATACACAGCAAGGCAAGCGACTGGTACCGCCACGGTCACGACCACGACTCTGCCTACGACAATGTGGTGCTGCATGTGGTGGAGACTGCCGACAGGGACGTACAGAACACCAAGGGCGACTGGATAGCGCAGATGGTGCTGCCCATACCGCAGAACGTGAGAGACAACTACGCCGAGCTGCTGAACGAGGACCAATATCCGCCATGCTACAAGATTGTGCCACAGCTGCCAACAATTATGATACACTCATGGATGGCAACGCTGCAGACAGAACGTCTGGAGCAAAAGACCACAGCCATCGCCAAGCGCGCCGAGCAGCGCAACGGCGACTACGAGGCGGCTTTCTTCGCCACTCTTGCCCGCAACTACGGTTTCGGCATCAACGGCGATGCCTTCGAGCTGTGGGCGCAGAACATGCCGCTGGGAGCAGCCATGCACCACCGCGACAATCTGTTTCAGATTGAGGCGATATTCATGGGACAGGCAGGACTGCTCGACATCAGCACCGTGCCAGAGCGATACCGCGATGAAGCTCTCGCCGACGGATATTTCACACGGCTGAAAAACGAATACGACTATTTGGCGCATAAATTCTCGATGACGCCTATAAATCCCAGCGTGTGGCGCTTTCTGAGACTACGGCCGCAGAACTTCCCGCACATCAGGATATCGCAGCTGGCAAACCTTTTCTACGAGAACAGCGCCAACCTCAGCAAGATTATGGAATGCACCACCGTGGAACAGCTGCAGGAGCTGATGAAAACCAAGGTGACACCCTACTGGGAAACTCACTATACCTTTGGCAGCACAAGCACACGGACACAAAAGAATCTCTCCGCCGCATCAATAAACCTGCTGATGATAAATACCGCCATCCCAACGATGTTCGCCTACGGCAGACATACTATGAACGACATTCTCTGCGACAGGGCGATTGACCTGCTTGACCAGCTGAAAGCGGAAAACAACCATATCACGCGAATGTGGCAGGAGTGCGGACTGCCCGTAACCTCTGCCGGCGACAGCCAGGCGCTGATACAGCTGAAAAAGGAATATTGCGACAAGCGCAACTGTCTGCGCTGCCGAATAGGCTATGAATATCTGAGACGGCAGAAATAGCCGCCTCACCGGGATTTAATATTTTAGAACATCAGTTCCTCAATATTTAATATAAAGATATTCAGACAATAAAATGAAAAGCTGACCTCGCATTTTAAGCTAACTGACTTTTCAGGAACAAGCGCCGTAAAGCAAAAATAAATATCGATTTTTTGACTTTTATTGCAAAAAGTTTTGGTATATGTCAAATTTTGTGTAATTTTGCACGAAATTTTATATTTTGAATATACAAAACATAAGAAAATAAATTATGGCAGAAAATTTGGAAATCAAGGAACTCGACCAAGTGGTCGTGCGTTTCTCCGGTGACTCCGGCGACGGCATGCAGCTTGCCGGAAACATCTTCTCCACGGTGTCAGCCACCGTGGGCAACGGTATCTCTACATTCCCCGACTATCCCGCGGATATCCGCGCCCCACAAGGCTCGCTCACTGGAGTGAGCGGCTTTCAGGTGGCTATCGGTGCCGGCAAGGTGTTCACTCCCGGCGACTTGTGCGACGTGCTCGTTGCAATGAACGCCGCAGCCCTGAAGACTCAGCTGAAATACTCTAAGCCAAACGCCACCATCATCATCGACACTGATGCTTTCGGTCCCAAAGACCTTGAGAAGGCGCAGTTTGCCACAGCCGACTATCTTGGCGAGCTGGGCATCGACCCCGACCGCGTGGTGGCATGCCCCATCACACAGATGGTGAAGGACTGTCTTGCCGACAGCGGCATGGACAACAAGGCAATGCTCAAGTGCCGCAATATGTTTGCCCTCGGTCTGGTGTGCTGGCTCTTCAGCCGCGACCTCGACATCGCCTTCAACTTCCTGAAGGAGAAGTTTGCCAAGAAGCCGGGCATTGCCGAAGCCAACATAAAGGTGATTCAGGCTGGCTACGACTACGGTCACAACACCCACTCCTCGGCTATGAACGTCTACCGCGTGGAGACAAAGAACAAGGTGCCCGGACGCTACATGGACATCACCGGCAACAAGGCCACTGCCTACGGATTTATAGCAGCCGCCGAGAAAGCAGGGCTGAAGCTCTATCTCGGTTCCTACCCCATCACTCCTGCCACCGACGTGCTCCACGAGCTGTCAAAGCACAAGTCGCTCGGCGTAACCACCGTGCAGTGTGAGGACGAGATTGCAGGATGTGCATCGTCGTTAGGAGCATCGTTTGCCGGAGCGCTTGCCGTGACTTCTACATCAGGTCCCGGCATCTGCCTGAAGAGCGAGGCAATGAACCTTGCCGTAATCATGGAGCTGCCATTAGTGGTGCTCGACGTACAGCGCGGCGGTCCTGCCACAGGTCTGCCAACAAAGAGCGAGCAGACCGACCTGCTGCAGGTTCTCTTCGGACGTAACGGCGAAAGCCCAATGCCTGTGCTTGCCGCTACATCGCCAACCGACTGCTTCGACACGGCATACATGGCATCGAAGATGGCACTTGAGCACATGACTCCCGTAGTGGTGCTCACCGATGCGTTTGTGGCAAACGGCTCTGGCGCATTCAAGCTGCCTAACCTCGCCGACTATCCTGCCATCAATCCTCCCTACGTGCCCGAGGAAATGAAGGGCACATGGGCACCTTACCTCCGCAACGCAGAGGGTGTGCGCTACTGGGCCGTACCGGGCCGCGAGGGATTCCAGCACATTCTCGGCGGACTGGAGAAGGACAGCCAGACCGGCGCTATATCCACCAATCCCGAGAACCACGACCTCATGACCCATCTGCGCCAGGACAAGATAAACAACATTCCTGTGCCCGACCTTGAGGTGATGGGCGACGCAGACGATGCCGACCTGCTCATCGTAGGTTTCGGAGGCACATTCGGACACCTGCATGCAGCCATGGACACCATGCGCGCCGCCGGCAAGAAGGTGGCAATGGCACACTTCAAGTACATCAACCCGCTGCCGAAGAACACGGCAGAGGTGCTGATGAAATACAAGAAAGTGGTTGTGGCAGAGCAGAACATGGGACAGCTCGCCGCCTATCTGCGCATGAAGGTGGACGGCTTCGTGCCTGCACAGTTCAATCAAGTAAAGGGCCAGCCATTCGTGGTAAGCGAGCTGGTGGAGGCTTTCAATAAAATAATGGAATAAAAAATGAAGGAGTAAAATGAAGTAAAAAGGAGATAGAAGAAGTTAAAGGACATGTGTGTTGAGTGCATATACAACGGCAGAGACATACGTCCTCTAACTCCCTCTAACTTCCCTTAACTCCTTTTAACTCCCCATAAAATAAAAGACAATGGAATATACAGCTAACGATTTCAAAAAAGGTCAGCCGCGCTGGTGCCCAGGCTGTGGCGACCACTTCTTCCTGGCATCGCTCCACAAGGCAATGGCGGAAATAGGCGTTGCGCCTCACGAGACAGCAGTTATCAGCGGTATTGGTTGCTCAAGCCGTCTGCCCCACTATATGAATACCTACGGCATGAACACCATCCACGGACGTGCCGCAGCAATTGCCACTGGAGCCAAGGTGGCTAACTCTAAGCTCACGGTATGGCAGGTGAGCGGCGACGGCGACGGTCTCGCCATCGGCGGTAACCACTTCATTCACGCCAACCGACGCAACATCGACCTCAACATGATTCTGCTCAACAACCGCATCTACGGACTCACCAAGGGACAGTACTCTCCCACCAGCCCCCGAGGCTTCGTGAGCAAGTCGAGCCCTTACGGCACCGTTGAGGACCCGTTCCGTCCGGCAGAGCTGTGCTTCGGAGCACGCGGTCATTTCTTCGCACGTGCTGTGGCAACCGATGCTCCCGGCACCATCGACATACTGAAGGCTGCCTACAACCACAAGGGAGCCGCCGTGTGCGAGATTCTGCAGAACTGCGTGATTTTCAACAACGGCACCCACGACAGTGTTTATGACAAGGCTGGGCGTGCCAAGAATGCCATCTACCTGAAGCATGGCGAAAAGATGGTCTTCGGCGAGAACAATGAGTACGGTATCGTGCAGGAAGGCTTCGGCGTTAAGGCTGTGAAGCTGGGTGAGGACGGATACACAATTGACGACGTGCTTGTACACGATGCACACTGCGAGGACAACACCCTGCAGCTGAAGCTGGCAGAATTGGAGTGGCCGGTGGCTCTCGGAGTAATCCGCGACGTTGACGCTCCTACCTACAACGAAGCCGTGGAGGCACAGATTGAGGAGGTTAAGGCAGCCAAGAAGTATCACAACTTTGCCGAGCTGCTGGAGACCAATGACATCTGGGAAGTAAAGGAATAAGCAGCAAAACAGAAAACAAAAATCCTGCTGATAAGGATTCCGTGAACGGGAGGTGTCAGAACCAACCGTCTACTTACTTTTAGGCACGGATTACACATTAGTTGACGAGTGAACTAATGTGTAATCCGTGCCTAATTTATGTCAGAGTCAGTCGGGAAACTGTATCTCCATCTGCCCGTCGCCAAGCAGGTTGTACGACATTCGGTGATAGGGTGTTACCCCGTGCAGCCTTATTCCCTCGCGGTGCTTTTTCGTGGGATAGCCTTTGTTGCTGCGCCAGTCGTAGTAAGGGTATTCCTCGGCGAGACGGTTCATGTAGTCGTCGCGGTAGGTCTTTGCCAGTATGCTTGCGGCAGCTATTGCGAGATATTTGCCGTCGCCCTTCACTATCGTGGTGTGTGGCAGAATGAGTCCCGTCTGAGGGTCGCGGTAGGGCTTAAACTTATTGCCGTCCACGATTATCGCCTCGGGGCGCACGGTCAGCTGGTCCACAGCCCTGTGCATGGCAAGTATCGAGGCGTTGAGTATGTTTATCTTGTCTATCTCCTCGGGGGGGACAATGCCCACCGCCCACGCCAGTGCGTCGCGTTCTATCTCCGTGCGCAGTTGGTAGCGGCGTTTCTCCGTGAGCTGTTTTGAGTCATTGAGCAAGTCGTTGTGATAGTCCGTGGGCAGTATCACCGCAGCGGCATACACGCTGCCTGCAAGACAGCCGCGCCCTGCCTCGTCGCAGCCCGCCTCAATCTTTCCCTCGTAGTAATGCGGCAGCAATATGTTGTGAGTCTTTGCAGTCATCGTTGTTTGATTTTATTTCTCAAGGTCTTCGTATTTTGTCAGTCCTCCTATAATGCCCACACAGGTATTTTCAACCTTTCCCGTCTCGGGATTGCGCGGCGAATGGATATTATACAGATAGCCCGTGCCGCCATAGCGCCCAAGCCGCTCAGCGTCATAGTGCTCCTCGTCCATGCACACATTCACCACCCTTGCGCACAGCACGGAATGGCAGGAGCCGGCACACAGGTCATGCTCCCATTCCAGCTCGCACTCCAGATTGAGGAAACACTCGCTGATTCTTGGCGCGCTGATCACGGTGGCAGGCTCTACGGTCAGTCCCGCAGCCGTTATCTCGTCTGTATCGTAACCATTGTTGGCTATGGTCGTCATACATTTATTAAAAATCTCCCTTGAGGGGAAGTTTACCACCATCACTCCCGTTTCCTTCACCGACTGGTACATGTGCCCGTATTTGTTTACGTCTGCAAAAATCACCCGCATGGCGCCGCCGTCTCCAGTAAACGTACACCACGACTGCATGGTGGCGTTTGGCTTGCCGTTTGCCTTATATGACGTCACCACAACCAATGGCGACGGTATGGCAAGTACATGTTCCATCCATGAAAAGCCATACAGCTTGCTCTCGTCTATGCCCTGGGGACACTGCCTGAATTCTTTCTTCATAGGTTTCTGTTTAGTTCCGGTGGCGAAGTTACTGTTTTTTTCGGACATTACCAAGGATTTTGCGGGATTTCTTGCAATTTTTCCCTTCAACCCGGATATAATAAAAAATCGAATGTTCGATTTTTTATTCCTGAACGTTCGATTTTATTTTCCCGAACGTTTGGGAAATCTCTTGCGCTAGAAAAAATTTCTCTAGGTCTAGAGAATTTCAAATCTTGCGCTAAAAAAAGGAGAAAGTCGGCGTGAAGACGTAAAACAAACTGGTTATAGGAAGAAAAAAGAGGCTCTGGGACAGAAAAAGGTGCCGTGCGGCATCACGCTGCACGGCACCTTTATAGTGTAACCTTGCTGAAAGGTATTTTTAGCCTTAGTCGGCGAGCTTAGCCTTGAGGAACTCGCGGTTGAGGCGGGCGATGTTGGCTATAGACTCGTTCTTCGGGCACACAGCCTCGCAGGCGCGGGTGTTGGTGCAGTTACCGAAGCCCAGCTCGTCCATCTTTGCAATCATTGCCTTGGCGCGCTTTGCTGCCTCGGGACGGCCCTGAGGTAGAAGAGCCAGCTGGCTCACCTTTGACGATACGAAGAGCATTGCCGAACCGTTCTTGCAGGCTGCCACGCAGGCACCGCAGCCGATACATGTGGCGCAGTCCATTGCCTCGTCGGCGTTCTCCTTAGGGATAAGGATGGCGTTGGCATCCTGTGGCTGACCTGTGCGCACGCTGGTGTAGCCTCCAGCCTGAATAATCTTGTCGAATGCCGAGCGATCCACCATACAGTCCTTGATAACGGGGAATCCGGCAGAGCGCCAAGGCTCTACGGTGATTACGTCGCCGTCGTTGAACTTACGCATGTAGAGCTGGCAGGTTGTAGCGCCACGCTCGGTCTTGCCGTGCGGTGTACCGTTGATGTAGAGCGAACACATTCCGCAGATACCCTCGCGGCAGTCGTGGTCGAACACGAACGGCTCCTTGCCGTCCTCGATGAGAAGCTCATTGAGAATGTCGAGCATTTCGAGGAATGAAGTGTCATCAGGAATGTCCTTCATCTCGCGGCTCTCGAAATGACCCTGGTCCTTGGGACCGTTCTGCTTCCAGTACTTTATTGTAAAACTGATATTTCTTGCCATAATTGTTTAATTCTTATAGTTACGTGTTTGAACCTTTATTGCCTCATACTCCAGTGGCTCCTTGATGAGCTCAGGATCCTTGTCCTTGCCCTGATACTCCCAGCAGCCAACGTAGAAGAAGTTCTCGTCGTCGCGCTTAGCCTCGCCTTCCTCTGTCTGGTACTCCTCGCGGAAGTGACCTCCGCAGCTCTCGTTGCGCGAGAGGGCGTCGAATGCTACGAGCTGACCCATTGTGAAGAAGTCGCGCAAGTGTACAGCCTTGTCGAGCTCCACGTTCAGACCTTCCTTTGTTCCAGGGATGAAGAGATTGCTCTCGAACTCCTTCTCCAGAGCCTTCATCTTTGCAAGACCAGTCTTCAAGCCCTCGGCTGTACGTCCCATACCAACATACTCCCACATGATGTGACCCAGTTCCTTGTGGATAGAGTCTACAGAGCGCTTGCCCTTGATGTTCATGAGGTCGTCGATCTGCTTTGCAACAGACTTCTCTGCCTCAACAAACTCAGGCATGTCGGTAGACAGGCGCGGCCAGATAGCCTGGTCGGCAAGGTAGTTCTGGATGGTGTATGGCAGCACGAAGTAACCGTCGGCAAGTCCCTGCATGAGGGCAGATGCGCCGAGACGGTTGGCACCGTGGTCAGAGAAGTTACACTCGCCGATTGCGAACAGGCCCGGGATAGAAGTCTGCAGCTCGTAGTCTACCCAAACACCGCCCATGGTGTAGTGGATGGCAGGGTAGATCATCATCGGGTTGTAGTACTCTACGCCGTCAACGGTCTTGGCAAGCTCACCGGGATTAACGTCGGTAATCTCCTCATACATGTCGAAGAGGTTGCCGTAGCGCTGGAGAATCTCGTTGATGCCGAGACGCTGTATAGACTCCGAGAAGTCGAGGAACACAGCCAGACCGGTGTTGTTCACGCCGTAGCCCTTGTCGCAACGCTCCTTGGCTGCACGGCTGGCAACGTCGCGTGGCACGAGGTTACCGAATGCAGGATAGCGGCGCTCCAAGTAGTAGTCGCGGTCCTGCTCAGGAATGTCAGAACCCTTGATTTCGCCTGCCTGCAGCTTCTTGGCATCCTCAAGTTTCTTCGGCACCCAGATACGGCCGTCGTTACGGAGCGACTCAGACATAAGGGTGAGCTTAGACTGCTTGTCGCCGTGAACAGGGATACAGGTAGGGTGAATCTGCACGTAAGAAGGGTTGGCAAAGTAAGCGCCCTTGCGGTAGCAGGCAATGGCGGCAGTACAGTTGCAGCCCATGGCGTTGGTAGAGAGGAAGTAAGCATTTCCGTAACCGCCGGTGGCGATAACCACGGCGTTGGCAGAGAAGCGCTCCAGCTCACCTGTGATGAGGTTCTTGGCGATGATACCGCGTGCGCGTCCCTCAACGATTACCACGTCGAGCATCTCGTAACGTGTGTAGAGCTTCACCTTGCCGGCATTAACCATGCGGCTCAGCGCAGAGTAGGCTCCGAGCAGAAGCTGCTGACCTGTCTGACCCTTGGCATAGAATGTACGGCTCACCTGAGCACCGCCGAATGAACGGTTGGCAAGCATGCCGCCGTATTCACGTGCGAAAGGCACGCCCTGAGCCACACACTGGTCGATGATATTGTTTGACACCTCAGCCAGACGGTAAACGTTTGCCTCGCGGGCACGGTAGTCACCGCCCTTCACTGTGTCATAGAAAAGACGATACACTGAGTCGCCGTCGTTCTGATAGTTCTTGGCGGCGTTGATACCTCCCTGAGCTGCGATAGAATGGGCGCGGCGGGGAGAGTCCTGAATACAGAAGTTGTAAACATTGAAGCCCATCTCGCCGAGACTTGCTGCGGCAGAGGCTCCGGCAAGTCCGGTACCCACAACGATAACGTCGAGCTTCAGCTTATTCTTTGGGTTTACCAAGCGCTGGTGTGCCTTGTAGTTGGTCCACTTCTCAGCAACTGGTCCTTCAGGAATTCTTGAATTTATTTGCTTTGTCATGATTATTCGTTTTTACTTTAAGTTATACTTTAACTCTTATCAACATCCGCCCACACAGTCGGGGAAGAGGAAGAATGCCAGTGCCACAACGGCAAAACCAAGAATGAGGATGGTAGAGTAGATCATGCCTATCACCTTCCAGCGGCAGAACCAGATCTTGCCGCTCCAGCCAAGAGTCTGCATGGCGCTCCAGAATCCGTGGGTGAGGTGCATCCACAGGGCAGCAAGCCACACGAGATAAAGTACCACATACAGCGGATTAGCCATGGTCACCTTGATAAGCTCAAAGCCGTCGGTGGGGTCGATGGCAGTCTCCATCTCCAAAAGCTCGGCAAACATCATGTTGTACCAGAAGTTGAAGAGGTGGAGCAACAGACCGAGCACCACGATAATACCGAGCACGAGCATGTTCTGTGATGCCCATTCCACCTTTGCAGGCTTGTCGGTCACTTCATAGCGTGAGTTACCGCGTGCACGGCGGTTCTGCGCTGTAAGTATAAACGCATAGACAATGTGAATGACAGCCAGGGCAGCCAGTCCGAGCGTTGCCACTACGGCATACCAGTTGGCACCCAGGAATTCACAAATCATGTTGTAGCCGTCTCCCGAGAAGAGCGCCACAATGTTCATTGACATGTGGAATGTCAAGAATAGAATCAGCGCAACGCCGGTGACCGACATCACGACTTTTCTACCAATAGATGAATCGATTAACCACATAAATGATTGAAGTTTTAAAAATTTAAATTATTAATTGTTTTTGTTTATTATCATCAATACATCATTACTATTAGGTATGCACCATGTTTATTCCGTGTGCAAAATTACTTAAAAATAATGACATAACAAAAGGTTTTTCGATAAAATTACCGAAAAACCTTATCTGTTTGCTAATCTTTCAAAACTTTTGCCAAAATCTCGTCAACTTCCATGGGATTGTGACCGGTGTAAATCACATTGCCCTCGCCGTCGATAATCACCAGGAACGGTATTCCCTGTATGCCGTAGGCTGCGCTCACTGTCTCTGCCATCTCGGCTGGTGCCCACAACTGTGTCCATTCCATCTTCTCCTGTTCGAGAGCCTTCCGCCAGTCGCCTTCCTCAGAGTCGAGCGATACGGACACAACGCTGAGCTTGCCTTTGTATGTGCCGTTGATGGAGCGCACATGAGGAATGGCAGCGCGGCACGGTCCGCACCATGATGCCCAGAAGTCCACCAGCGCATATTTGCCCGGAGTGACGTATTCCGACAGCTTATGCTCCGCCTTGTCGGTGTCCAATGCCTTGAAGTCGGCATACTTCATGGCGTCGGGCTCTCCCTTTTTCTCACTTTCGGCTGCCGGTTTCCCGTCATCGTTCTGCCCTCCGCTTTTGTCAACCTTCAGGTCGCAGGCATACACTGCCGACATCCCAATCACCGCCATGGCGATGTAAATGTATTTTCTAATATTCATCTCAACTGTTTTTAAGTTATACATAAATTAAAGCTTCTGCAAAGGTAGCTGTTTTTTTTGAAACCGCCAACTTTTCTTCCCGCTTTATTCTTAATTTGCCGCAATGCGCTGGCTGAAATCCCCAAAAACAGTGTAAATATCTCAAAAAAAGTTTATAATGTTATGATTTTGAAAATAAACACCTAACTTTGTGCTGGAAAATAACATAAATATCACGACAGAAATGAACAGAATAACATCGCTTTTCGGAATAGAACACCCGATAATACAGGGTGGAATGGTGTGGTGCAGCGGCTGGAAGCTGGCATCCGCAGTGAGCAATGCCGGCGGACTCGGTTTGCTTGGCGCGGGGTCAATGCATCCAGAAACTCTCTTGGAGCATATCCGTAAAATGAAGGATGCCACAGACAAGCCTTGGGGGATAAACGTGCCGCTTATGTATCCTGAGATTGACCGCCTGATGGACATCATCATCGGCGAGGATGTGAGGATTGTGTTCACAAGTGCGGGCAGTCCGAAGAAATTCACTCCGATGCTTCACGACCACGGCGTTACGGTGGCACATGTCGTGTCGAGCAGCCTGTTTGCCGCCAAATGTGAGGCTGCTGGTGTAGACGCCGTTGTGGCTGAAGGCTTTGAGGCAGGAGGACATAACGGCCGTGAGGAGAGCACCACCATGACTCTTGTTCCTCAGGTGCGCCGTGCCACCAGCCTGCCTCTTATTGCGGCAGGAGGAATAGCCTCGGGCGATGCCATGCTGGCAGCCATGGCTCTCGGCGCGGAGGGAGTACAGATAGGCACACTCTTTGCCTTGGCTGCAGAAAGCAGTGCAAGCGCGGAGTTCAAAAACTACTGTGTCTCGCTGAACGAAGGTGACACTATGCTTTGTCTGAAAGCCTTGTCGCCCACACGCTTGGCAAAGAACGAGCTGTTTGCGCGCATTGAGCAGGCAGAGAAAGAGGGTGCTGCTCCAGAGCGGCTGCGCGCCATTCTCGGCACGGCTGCAAGCAAGCGCGGCATTTTCGGGGGAGACATCGTAAACGGAGAAATAGAAATAGGCCAGGCGGTATCGTCGATAAAAAGCATCGACAGCGTCGGCGACATCATGCACCGCCTTATCACCGAATATTCCGAAGCACGGCAGCGCCTGAGCCTATAGACGGCAGGCGCGCCCGTGCTTCGGTACGGTCACCACAGCAGCACAAGTCCAGCCACGGCGCAATACATTATCATGCGTATCGGGTTGATTCCCACATACTTCGTTCCCACAAAGGTGGCAACGAAAAGGGAGCAGCTTACGAAAAACTGCCACAGATTCTCACGTGGTGTGGAGAAGTTCTCGGGAGTCATAAGCATCAGAGTGGCGGCAGCGAGAAGTCCCACCACAGCGGGGCGCAATCCCATGAACACACTCTGCACACTGCGGGTGTGCATGTATTTTATGAACATCTTGCTTATGAGAATCATCAGTATCAGCGACGGAAGCACCAGGGCAAGGGTTGCCACAATGCTGCCGAGCACAGCCATGCCTCCGGACATGCCTGCGTTGTGTACGGCAGTATATCCGCAATATGTGGCGCTGTTGATGCCGATGGGGCCGGGAGTCATCTGGCTTATCGCCACAATGTCAGTAAACTCCGACGTGCTCATCCAATGATAATGGAACACCACTTCGTGCTGTATAAGCGAAAGCATGCCGTAGCCTCCGCCAAACCCGAACAGTCCTATCTGAAAGAATGTTATGAATAAATATAGGTATATCATTATAATTCTATCTTATATCCGAGTGTAAGCTGCCATACGCTGTTGTGGGCTGAGGGCTTCTTGCCTCCGTCCCAGGCGCTGCTGAACACATTAGTTAATCCG
The DNA here is from genome assembly GCA_030539375.1 of Prevotella sp. Classification (GTDB taxonomy): domain Bacteria; phylum Bacteroidota; class Bacteroidia; order Bacteroidales; family Bacteroidaceae; genus Prevotella. Next base: position 166 of record JAUNSB010000080.1, on the reverse strand, counting down.
ATGTTGTACATCGCTCCAATCACAAAATTATTATACTCGTACGATACTCCCACGGGCACGGACAAGTCGAATGTCTTGAAATCAGGCATTGCTGCCTGTGCAGCGTATAAATTCCATCCTTCGTCAACACGCACCGTAACGTCACCCTTAACCTCGTTCTTTACAC
>JAUNSB010000166.1:0-3171 GCA_030539375.1 Prevotella sp. | reverse complement strand
TAAAGGAACTGGCGCGGGAAATGACGAGAAGAGCCGTCTTTAACAGTCCTTGCAGTAGGAACGAGCATGAATATGCAAGTTAAAGATTAAGAAGATGTGTCAAAATGAAAAACAAGTAATCAAATAGACGAGTAGACGGGTTCACGTATTGGCTAACAACTTGTTAACTCGTCAACTTGCCTACTCGTCAACTAACTATTTACTGTGCCGATGCAATCATCTCGATTTCCACGAGAGCACCCTTTGGCAGGTCTTTCACTGCGAAAGCCGAGCGGGCAGGGTAGGGCTGTGAGAAGAACTCGGCGTAAACCTCGTTCATTGCGCCGAAGTCAGCGATGTCGGCAAGAAGTACTGTGGTCTTGCACACGTTGCAGAGGTCGAGACCTGCCTCTTTCAGTATAGCCTGAGCGTTGAGAATCGACTGGCGTGTCTGCTCCTTGATGCCTCCCTCGGGGAAGGTGCCGGTGGCAGGATTGATGGGCAGCTGACCCGATGCGAAAACGAGTGATGGTGTCTGTATGCCTTGGCTGTATGGACCGATGGCAGCAGGTGCGTTGTTTGTTGCGATTGCTTTCATTGTCTTTTGTTTTTTGATTGTTATTATTGTTTGATTATTGTTTTTTCTATAGGCCCTATGGGGCTATTAGCCCTATTAGCCTTATTCATCCTATAAGCCTAATTAGCCCTATTGGGCTTATTGCCTATTCCTCCTCATACTCCGTGGTGTCTTCTATTCCCGCTTCCCTCAGCGCCTCCTTGCGCTCCACGCAGGTGCCGCACTTTCCGCAGTGCTTGTCGCCGCCCTTATAGCAGCTCCAGGTCTCGCTGTAGTCCAGTCCTAATTGCGCTCCGCGCCTTGCGATGTCAGTCTTGGTTATGCCCGTGTATGGTGCCACAATGTCCACGTCGATGTATGTTCCTGCCGCTGTGGCGTTGCTCATTGCCTCCACAAACTCCTTGCGGCAGTCGGGGTATATGGCATGGTCGCCGCCGTGGTTAGCCATCATCACGTGCTTCAGTCCGCGGCTCTCCGCTATGCCTGCCGCGATGGCAAGCATTATGCCGTTGCGGAACGGCACCACCGTCGACTTCATGTTCTCGTCCTCATAGTGCCCTTCGGGAATTGCCTCTGCCCCTTCCAGCAGTGAGCTCTTGAAATACCTGCCCATAAACTCCAGCGGTATCGTGATGTGCTCTATCCCTAACCTTTCGCAGTGCATCTTTGCCAGCGGTATCTCCTTGGCGTTGTGGTTGCTGCCGTAGTCAAACGATATGCCCAGCGCAATCTCGTCCTTGTGTTCATACAGCAGCGTCACGCTGTCCATGCCGCCGCTTACAATTATTACTGAGTCTTTCTTCATCTCCGTTTGTTTTATTTTTCTTTGCAAAGTTACGAATTTTTTCTCAAAGTTTATACTTTTTTTCTCGAAGTTTGGAATTTTCCTCTTGAAGTTTTAATTTCTTTTCTCGAAGTTTAAAATTTAGATATATTTTGCAAGAATTTTGTCTAACTGACCTACATAGTAGAATGGCAGATTTATCAGACGGAAAGGTTTATTGTCGGGATTGGGAGTCACAATGTCCTGTGTGGAAAGAGGTCCGCTCCATATCCTGACGGCTACGACACGTCGGTCACAGTTGTTGACGAATGTATGCAGTGAGCGGAGATGTGAATTTGTGCCTGCCTTTACTTCTATTGGAACGATGTCGGTTCCTTCCTGCCATACATAATCCACTTCTGCCGTTGCTCCTTTCTTGTCTCTTATCCAGAAAAACTGCTGTTCACGATAATGCTTGTCGAGAACAATGCGCAGCTCTTGCGCCACAATGTGTTCGGCGGCTCTGCCGCGCCAGGTGTCGAGCAGTTCTTTGTTCTGAAGATATTCCAGCTGTATTCCTGCAAAGAAATTTGTAAGTCCTGTATCCACCATCACCAGTTTGGGCGACCGGCGGCTGGCGGGTATTGCCGGCGCTGAGGTCGAGGTGACGGGATAGTCGAGCGACAGCAGATAAGCCCTTTCCAGCAAATCCATGCCGTCGTGTATCTGGGTGGATGTGTAGCTGCTGTTGCCAAATCCGGAAAACGTGATTGTTTCTGCTGCTGAAAGCCATGCCGTTGACAGGATATGCCTTAAGATTCTCACCTGTTCCGGTGTTCTTGCAAACTTCTCGGCATCTTCATTATATCCTTTCAGCAGTGAGTTGAAGATGGGAGAAAGTTTTTCTATGTCATGCGATGCGATATACTCGCTTACAGCCTCGGGCATTCCTCCGATTAGGGCGTATGTGTTGAATTCCGACACCATTTCGTGGTGCATGAAATCCGGCACGGAGAGGTTTCGCAGCATGTCTGCCCATTGTTCACCTTCCTTTGCATTGATATATTCCACAAAAGAGCACGGACGCAATGTCAGATACTCCACACGGCCCACGGGAAATGAGATATGCTGCTTCATCAGGCTGTGCAGGCGGCTGCCGGCAGCTATCACATATACCCACGGCAGGTCTTCATAGAAATAGCGCAGCATGGCAACGGCGCCGGGCTCCTCCTGAATCTCGTCAATGAAGAGAAGCACCTTTTTGCTCTTGTCCTGCACAATATGATTCTTGAGACAGAGATACTGCCATACGGCATCGGCTGTGCTGAAACGGCGGAATATCTCAGAGTCTTCCGTTTCCAGATTGAGCGAAATGAACGCGTCAAACTCCTTGCCGAACTCCCTCACCAGCGTTGTCTTGCCCACCTGTCTTGCTCCCCTCAGCACAAGGGGCTTTCTGCCATGGTTGTCCCGCCATTGTCTGAGTTGTTGTGTCAAATCTCTTGCAAACATAGTTAAAATATATCGATTTTATGCTGCAAAGTTACGAATAAGTAAGGACAAAACAAAATATAATAATATAATTTTAATATTTTTTTTGCCGGACATCGCTAACTCGCTTAAAATCACCGTATGTTTTCTAAAACATAGGCAACTTTTTCCTGTTTCGTTTCTAAAACATAGGCAACTTTCAGCGTTTTTTCTTCTAAAACATAGGCAACTTTTGGCGTTTTTCCTTCTAAAGCATAGGCAACATAGGCTGTTTCCCTTTCTAAATCATAGGCAACCGCCTTGCCCGTTTGACCTTAACTGAAAAAGGTTGTCACTTTTAGGAGAGTTAAACTTAATTTGT
>JAUNSB010000165.1:0-3183 GCA_030539375.1 Prevotella sp. | reverse complement strand
TATTATATAATTATGGCACGATACATAACGAATATTCATGTCAATAAACTCTTTCATTTGAGTGACTTTGACATACCTGTGGCAGATGATAATGCTCCACATCTTATCCTGACTGGAAAGAATGGAAGTGGTAAAACGATAACTCTCAATGCCATTGCAGACCTTCTTGATAAGATAAAAGAGGACGTAGATTTAATTTACCGGGATTATCCGAAATGGATGCGAACTCTTAATGATGTAAATATTGAGTTCTCAAATGGATATAGTTTTATTCGTGAATATCAAGAAGGAAACTTTATAATTGTATTTTATAAGGCTGCCCGTAAATCTGAAATTTTAGAGCCGATAAGTCCAGTGAAGCCTGATTTGCAAGAAAAGGTTGATTCTCGCAAAATCTTGACCAATGAATTGCTCTTTTTCTTGTCAGACTTAAAAATACAGGAGGCTCTTGCAAGAAATGAACAGCAGAACGCTGATGCTGATAAGATAAAGGATTGGTTTGAGAGTTTTGAGAATGTGCTTAAAAATTTTTTTGAGGATAAGGACTTGAAACTTCGATTTAATTATCGTGACTATACGTTCCATATTGAGACACAGGGTAAGTCGTTTAAATTTACAGAACTTTCTGACGGCTTCTCGGCAATAATCGACATCATAGCAGACCTTATTCTAAAAATGCAGAAAAAGGATACACTTGTGATGGATTATCTGAAACCTGGTATCGTTCTGATTGACGAAATAGAAACACACCTACATCTCCAGCTCCAGAAGACAGTGCTTCCACTTCTGACTAAACTGTTCCCAAACATTCAGTTTATCGTCACTACGCACTCCCCATTTGTGCTCAATTCGTTGCCTAATGCTACGGCATTTGATATGGAGCATCGTGAGACCATCGTTAATCTTTCGGATTATTCTTATCAGGCTCTTACAGAAGGATATTTTGGTGTATCGTCGGATTCTGATTATATCAAAGCACGGCTTGAACAGCTTCGTGAGTTGCTCGCAAAGGAACAACTTACTGATGAGGAGACCGAAACGACAAAACAAATTATTGCTGATTTCCGCAATATGCCTGAAGCCGTATCGCCTGCAATCACAGGGCGCTTTAACGGCTTATTAGTAGATTATTCTTTTGGTGAAAACATAAAATGGAATAAGCAATAATGAACTCACAGGTAAACTACACATACGTCAACGTCTTTCGCTCCGCAAACCGTTGGCTGAGGCATTGGAGTTGACCTCTCGTTTGACTGACCCTTGCTGGTGTTTTTTCATAAAAAGTATCAACGTCACACCCTGCCCCCTCTGAAACGCCGATAAACAAAGGGATTATGCGGGGTGTGACCTTGAAAAAAGGTGGCACCCCAAGTCACACCCCAGGTGCCACCCTGACAACAATTTTCAGACATGTTTGCTAATTTTTCCACAAAATTTGTCATCGTTTTTATAATGTTATGTTCTTCTTCAATCCTAAGTATAGTGACTAAGCGGGTGAATTATTAAGAATTTATAATCATATAAATAATGTATCAATATAAATATAGGCGATTTGTAACCTCGTCACCAAGGTGACGAGGCTTAATCACCTTGGTGGCGAGACCTAATCACCAAGGTGATTATCATATAAATCAAACATTTTGCCAATAATAACGAGTGTTTTGTGTGGCATCTTGTAGTGTTATTTTAGGTGTAACTTGGGGTGTGACTTGGGGTGCCACCTTTTTTCAAGGTCACACCCCGCATAATCCCTTTGTTTATCGGCGTTCCAGGTGGTATGGGGTGTGACGTTGCACCTTTTTATAAATTATACAAAATCTCCTGTTCTGTTATGTCGAGCAATGTGTTGATGAAAAACAAAATTAATTTATATTAAATATTTTTGCGATTTTGCATAAAATGTGTATTATTGCAGGCTATATATTTTTTAAGGTGTAAAAGTACGGTGGCTGGTCGTTTCCGGTGCAGACCGTACAATGACAAGGATACAGGTAAAAATATTAAAAAAAGTTGTAATCTTTTGTAATGTCGCATTTTTTCCGTACCTTTGCGGTCGAAATTTTGAAATAAAAAAATAATCATGGCACAAGAAGATGTATTTAAAAAGATTGTGAGCCATTGCAAGGAATATGGCTTTGTGTTTCCTAGTAGTGACATTTATGACGGTTTGGGCGCCGTTTACGACTATGGTCAGATGGGCGTTGAACTCAAGAACAATATCAAGCAGTATTGGTGGAAGAGCATGGTGCTGTTGCACGAGAACATCGTGGGTATCGACTCAGCCATCTTTATGCACCCCACAATATGGAAAGCTTCGGGACACGTTGACGCATTCAACGACCCGCTGATTGACAACCGCGACTCGAAGAAGCGTTACCGCGCCGACGTGCTCATCGAAGAGCAGATGGCAAAGTACGAGGACAAGATTGCAAAGGAGATTGCCAAGGCGCAGAAGAAATTTGGCGATTCGTTTGACGAGGCTAAGTTCCGTGAGACCAATCCCCGCGTGCTGGAGAACCAGAAGAAGTTTGACGACCTGCACAAGCGCTATGCCGAGGCAATGCAGGGGCCAGACCTTGAGGCTCTCAAGCAGATTATCCTCGACGAGGAAATCGTTTGTCCCATCAGCGGCACACGCAACTGGACCGACGTGCGTCAGTTCAACCTCATGTTCTCAACCGAGATGGGCGCCTCTGCCGATGCATCAATGAAGATTTACCTCCGTCCTGAGACTGCACAGGGTATTTTCGTAAACTATCTGAACGTGCAGAAGACAGGCCGCATGAAGATTCCGTTCGGTATCGCACAGATAGGCAAAGCTTTCCGCAATGAGATTGTTGCCCGTCAGTTTATCTTCCGTATGCGTGAGTTTGAGCAGATGGAAATGCAGTTCTTCGTGAAGCCGGGAACAGAACTTGAGTGGTTCCCCAAGTGGAAGGAGACACGTATGAAGTGGCACCAGGCTTTGGGCTTCGGCGCTGAGAACTACCGTTTCCACGACCACGACAAATTAGCTCACTATGCCAATGCCGCAACCGACATCGAGTTTAAGATGCCGTTTGGCTTCAAGGAGGTGGAGGGAATCCACAGCCGCACCAACTTCGACCTCTCGCAGCACGAGAAATTCTCGGGCAAGAGCATCAAATACTTCGATCCGCAGACCAACGAGAGCTACACTCCGTT
>JAUNSB010000164.1:0-3254 GCA_030539375.1 Prevotella sp. | reverse complement strand
CAGTACATTTATAAGCTCGTGGCACAAGGCAAGCTGAAAGCCTCACGCATCAGTAACCGTATGGCTTTCATACGCAAAGCCGACATCGAAAAGATGCTGGAGGACAACCCTTATAACAGGGTGATACCAGGTACACGTACGAAGAGAGCCACATCTATCAGTCAAAAGAAATCCGTCAAGGATAGCAAAATCTGTGTTCCGACTTCCGAAGACAATTTGTTGAGTGAAGGTAAAAAAATTCTCTCCTACATATCCGGTGAGGAAGTCCTCTCCACCTATAAGGTAAAGCATTCATGGCTTTACACCACCGCCAAACGTAACCAAATTCCCATGTGCCGCATTGCAGGAAAGAACTATTACAGCAAGCGTCATGTGGAGGACTGTCTTGGGCTGGCCGTTGACACCTCTACTATCACCGAATGGCTCACAACAGACGAAGTGTTTAAGGAGTTTGGCATGAAAGCTACCGCCATTCGTGCCTACGCATACCGCCATAGCATTCCCACGAAAAAGGAATACGGCATCACCTATTATTCAAAGACACACCTTGCGGAACTGCGACAGACGGACATGATGGCAGATGAACGGTATTGCACCGTTGATGAGGTGTCAGAGAAATACGGACTGTCCAAAGCCAACATCCACCATATCACCAAAGTTCATGGCATAGAGAAGAAGAAAGTGGGTGTAAGAAACCTACTTTTACGTGCCGATGTAGAGCGTGCAATGGCGGAAAGAACCGCAAAAGGGCTATAAATGGCAATGATAATACGTTTATCTGTCAATTATCATCATTAACTGCCATCAACGGCACATCATTCAGTTCCTTTGCACCGTGGAGATAGTCTCCACCAAGTAACATTCATAAATAACAAAGAAAAGACTATGAGTAATATCTGTAAGACCGTGAACCTTTACACACGGAAAATCAAGGGCGGCAAGATGCTGTCCTACTTCCTCGACTATTATCCCGGCTACCGTGACGAGACCACCAACAAGGTGCTGCGCCATGAATCGCTCGGCATCTACATCTACGCACACCCGAAGACACAGCGTGAGAAGGACTACAACGCACGACTGTCAGAGAAAGCTGAAGCACTGCGATGCCGCCGCTACGAGGAGATTGTAAACGAGCGTTACGAGTTCTTTGACAAGAACAAGCTGAACGGTAGTTTCATTGACTACTTCAAGAAGTACGCAGGAAAGAAAAACTCTCGCTATGAGCAGGCATTCCTACACTTCAACCTGTTCACAGGCGGCAAATGCACCTTTGCCGAAATCACCGTAGAGCTGTGCAACAAGTTCCTTGAATACCTGCGCACCACGCATCAGGTAATCCATACTAAGCGCAAACTGCACACTAATACCATAGCCAGCTATTGGTCCGCGTTTCTCGGCACGCTACATGCCGCCCATCGTGACAGAAAGATAAAGGAAAATCCTTGTCCCTATATGGAACGCGCCGAAACAATCCCGACCGACAAGGTGGGACTGTCAGCTAATGAACTCATACGGCTGGCAGAAACTCCGTGTGAAGTTCCTATACTAAAGACCGCCTTCCTTTTCTCATGCCTTACAGGACTGAGAAAAAGCGATGTCAAGCCATTCACATGGGAAATGATACAGCCCGAAGCCGACGGAACGCTCTATATTACCGACCGTATGCAGAAGACAAAGCAGATAGTCCACAACCCAATAGGAGACGAGGCACTGGCATTGATAGACAGCGACACAAGAGAAGGACTTGTGTTTCCCGGTTTCAAGGACAGCATGACACAGACCGCACTCAAACAATGGGTGAAGGCAGCGGGTATCACCAAGCACATCACATACCATTCGAGCAGGCACACCTTCTGCTCACTGCAACTTCAGGCAGGGACAGACCCCAATACCGTAAAGGAACTTGTCGGTCACAAGAACCTCACCACCACGCAGCAGTATCTTGACAGCGTTGACAGCAGGAAGAAGGAGGCGGCAAACCGCATCACATTAAAACGTAAGACGGAATAACGTCATTCTATCGTTTTTGCTGTTTTACAAGCGATTGGAGTATGATTCTGAGTATGAAATCATACTCCAGTATTAATTTGTCCTAAATTACCGTGTTTACCTGCGGCTATTTTCGCATATACCCAAACTGTCGAAGTAACTTTGCTGTAAATAATCGTCAACAAGACGTAATATCGAACAATAAAACAAATATAACACATGAGAAATTTGAACACGCTTATCAGCAAAGAGACCTGCCTTTTTTATGGTCTTCCAGGCACAGCCATCCTTGCCGTGTCGCTCATCCTGTCCTGCAAAGTCGGTAACGACTTCGGAGGGAGTATGTTTGTAAACACCGTTTCCTTCTTTGGCTGCAATGCCCTGTTATGGCTGTTGTATCTGGTATTGTTTCAGTATCTGCCTGTTGACTTGATGAGGGTTTGGCTGTCAAGGAAGAATTCTGTTGGCATTGACACCACGAAAACAAGTACTGTTATAGGAACCATTGAACATCCGGTTAGCATCATTCATCCTATAACTGCCGAAGAATACAAAGCCCATTGTGCCGATTTTGAGCGCAAAAAGCAGGAGGAACACCAAAAACTCGTCAATCCCATCATAGATTACGTTGGAAGGATGATGTCACCATTTATGGAGGAAACAGAACTCAACTTGCTCCGCAGCGAGATTCGGGCATGGTGCGACAATCCGAACTATAAGCCCAAACATGTCAAGTTAAAAACGATTCATGACTACAAGGACAAATTGAAGACTATCTCTTTCAAGCATTTCATCTGGAACATAGCCGCAAGGCTCGGCTTTGAAAACGGATATTCTGGGAAGATACAGGCCGATTTCATCAAATCCCTGTTCCCCAACGAACTGAAGGATGTAGAATCCAAATCGTTGGAAAGAAGTCTGACCTGCTCACCTGATGATGGGCACATAAAACTTGATAGGCCTGTTCACACTGACAATTATATTTTCCACTTTTAACTATAACCGTCTTATTCTAATACTACAACTATAATGCAGGGAGGCTCTTACGGGCTTCCCTTTTTGTTATATGTCATAGTGTCCTGTGTTGCTTAGTGGTTGCAATACAGCACCTGTTCTTATTTCCTTATTCCCTACTTTTTTACCTCCTTTTTACTCCATGTTCCTTGATAGTACAGTTATCTCTGGATTATCCACCGATTATCGTCAATAGTCTGTATCACAGGTATATCATTCAGTTCCTTTGCCGCAACTTAATTTTCAAAAGT
>JAUNSB010000079.1:11255-20168 GCA_030539375.1 Prevotella sp. | reverse complement strand
GTACAAAAATATTTCAATCCCGATACAAAGACATTTCAATTGAAAAAGAAACATAACACAATGGGGACTCCGCATTGCGCTGGTCTTAATATTTACTAAAATAACGGGGGGAAAAAACCGATATTCGATTAATCTTTGTAATTTTGTGGCAAATAATAGAATACCTGCTTGAAAGAAGTTCAACAAATATTAAAAACAAAATAAAAACAATGAAGGAAGTGAGAAAGAACATCGCCATCGTATGCGGCGGTGACTCCTCGGAACATGACGTCTCCCTGCGCTCAGCACAGGGACTATACTCTTTCTTTGACAAAGAGCGTTACAACATCTATATCGTAGACATGAAGGGGCAGGACTGGCACGTGTGCCTCGAAGGCGGCGACATCGCGAAAATCGACCGCAACGACTTCTCGTTTGAGCACGGCGGGCGCGTGGTGGTGTTCGACTATGCCTATATCACCATCCACGGCACTCCCGGCGAGAACGGAGTGCTGCAGGGATATTTCGACCTCATAGGCCTGCCCTACTCCACCAGCGGCGTGCTCGTGGAGGCGCTGACATTCAACAAGTTCGTGCTCAACCAATATCTCCGCGGCTACGGGGTGAGGGTGGCAGACAGCCTGCTAATACGCCACGGCTACGAGGAGCTGGTGAGCGACGATGAGATAGAGGAGCGCATAGGCATGCCGTGCTTCGTGAAGCCCGCCGCCGACGGCAGCAGCTTCGGAGTGAGCAAGGTGATGTGCAAGGACCAGCTGGCTCCCGCCATACGCAAGGCGATGCTCGAAAGCCCAACGGTGATGGTTGAGGGATTTCTCGACGGCGTGGAGATTTCGCAGGGCTGCTACAAGACCCGCGAAAAGAGCGTGGTGCTGCCAGCAACCGAGGTGGTGACCAGCAACGAGTTCTTCGACTACGACGCAAAGTACAACGGACAGGTGCAGGAGATTACCCCGGCGCGCCTGTCGCCCGATACGGCGGAGAGAGTGGCAAAGCTCACCAGCCACATCTACGACATCCTGCACTGCAACGGAATTATCCGCGTGGACTACATCATCAGCCGCGGCACCGACAGCAAGGGCAATTCCTGCGACAAGATAAACATGCTGGAGATAAACACCACGCCGGGAATGACCGCCACGAGCTTCATCCCGCAGCAGGTGCGCGCGGCAGGACTGGAGATGAAGGACGTGCTGAGCGAAATCGTGGAGAATCAGTTTTAGAACACTATAAAAATGAATCTTTCAAAGTTTGACGAGATAAGGCCTTTTGAGCCGAATGAGCTGCCCGAAGTGTTCGACAGGCTCATTGCCGACGCGCAGTTCCGCGCGGTGTTGGGATACCTTTATCCCGGAGTGCCCGTAGACGCCATTGCCGCCAAGATGAGGCAGTGCCGCACCAACCTTGATTTCCAGAAAGCCTTCTGCTACGGTTTTCTGAAAGACCTGCTGAAGAAGGCGAGCACGGGCTGCGATATGAACGCCGCCGCAATAGACACCGACGGCCGCTACACCTTTGTGAGCAACCACCGCGACATAGTGCTCGACTCGGCACTGCTCGACATGCTGCTCATCGACAGCGGTTTCAACACCACCTGCGAGATTGCCATCGGCGACAACCTGCTTGCCGCCCCGTGGATTAAGGATTTGGTGAGGGTAAACAAGTCGTTCATTGTGCTGCGCTCGGCAGGAATCCGCGAGATGCTCGCCAACAGCAGGCGGATGTCGGAATACATGCACGTGGTGGTGGGCGAGAAGCACGACAACGTGTGGATTGCCCAGCGCGAGGGGCGCGCCAAGGACAGTGATGACCGCACGCAATCGTCAATCCTGAAGATGATGGCAATGGGAGGCGAGGGCTCTGCAGTGGAGCGGCTCAGGCAGCTCCACATCGTGCCGCTCGCAATATCCTACGAGTACGACCCGTGCGACTGGCTCAAGGCGCAGGAGTTTCAGCTCAAGCGCGACATAGAGGGATGGACCAAGAGCAAGGCAGACGACGTGATGTCGATGCAGACGGGCATCATGGGCTACAAGGGACGCATTCACTACCACTGCGCGCCGTGCATCGACGAATGGCTTCTCAGCATCGCCGACACGCCCAAGGGAGAGCTGTTTGAGGTGGTGGCTCAGCACATCGACAAGGAGATACATTCCAACTACAGTCTGTTTGCCAACAACTACATAGCCCTCGATATGCTCAACGGAAACAGCGACAACGCCGGCAAGTACACCGCCGGGGAAAAGGAGCGCTTCACGAAATATCTCGAAGGGCAGCTTGCAAAGATAAAGATAGACAACAAGGACGAGGACTTCCTCAGAAACAAAATGATATTGATGTATGCAAATCCGGCAAAGAACCAATTGGCTGCAAAAGGCTAAGGGCAAGGCAAGGCTCTCAAGGACGGCTGCCGCAGCAGGGCTTAGGGCTTCAGCCAAAAGGCTTAGGGCATCAGCCGCGCTGGCATGCCTCGCCGCGGCAGCCTTCACGGCGTGCGAGCAGGACACCTACGAAAAGGGCGACGGATATTTCTCCGACACCCAGGCAACCTTCTGCGAGGCGCATTCCAACAGCAGCAAGGCGATAGACTATGTGATGACCGACGACGGCGACTATCTGCCGCTCACCGTTCCCTTCACGTCGAAGGCTATCACCACCCCCGACAGCCTCTACCGCATGGCTATATATTATAATAAGTTGAAGCAAGGCAAGGCAGAGGTGGTGAGCCTGAGCATGGTGCCGACAATGGGCATAGCCGACGCTGCAGAATTTGAGAACCTCGCCACCGACCCCGTGAAGCTGGAAAGCGCATGGGTGAGCCTGACCGGCAAGTACGTGAACCTTGCCCTGTGGCTGAAGGTGGGAGTTGCCGGCGAGGGAGCCGAGAAGCAGTCGCTGGGAATGGTGCGCACTGACAGCCGCACCAACGCCGACGGAACCACAACCGCCATCCTTCGCCTGCATCACAGTCAGGGCGATGTGCCCGAGCACTATTCACAGAAATACTACGTGTCGCTGCCCGCCTCACAGGTGGATGCCGACAGCATCTGCCTGATGGTCAACACCTACGGCGGCGAGGTGGAGAAGCGGCTCCGCATAAAATGATGCGGCAGCGGGCGCAAAATCTGCCGTTCACAAAATAAATAACACAAAAAACAACGTTCATTATGGGAAAGAAAAAAGCAGGAAAGAGAATGACCAAGAAGGATGTGGCTAACAGGCTGCAGGCTTTCTTCCAGGCAAATGCCGACAAGACATTTGGCTTTAAAGACATATTCAAGCAGTTGAAGTTTGACACCCATCCGCAAAAGATGCTTGCCATTGACCTGATGGACGAGATGGCGTGGGACGACTTCCTGACAAAGGTGGACGAAACCCACTACCGTCTGAACACCAAGACGCAGACACAGGAAGGAGTGTTCCGCCGCAAGCCCAACGGAAAGAACAGCTTCATTCCCGACGACGGAAGCCTGCCGGTGTTCGTGGCCGAGCGCAACTCAATGTGCGCCCTCAACGGCGACCGCGTGCAGGTGGTCTACACGGCGCGCCGCCGCAGGCACATCAAGGAGGCTGTGGTCATAGCCATACTCAAGCGCGCCAAGGACACTTTCGTGGGCAAGCTGAAGATTGTCGACGACATTGCATTCCTCGTGACACAAGACCAGCTGAGCGCCGACATCATCATACCCCAGCGCAAGCTCAAGGGCTGCAAGGCTGGACAAAAGGCTGTGGTGCGCATCATGCAGTGGGCGGACAACGAGCACAAGAACATGATTGGCGAGGTGGTCGACGTGCTGGGCGAGCAAGGCAACAACGACGTGGAGATGAACTCGATACTGGTGCAGTACGGGCTGCCCTACAAATATCCCGAGGAGGTGGAGAAGGCGGCAGAGAAGATTCCTGCCGAGATTTCGGAGCAGGACATTGCTGAGCGCGAGGACTACCGCGACGTGTTCACCTGCACCATCGACCCGCGCGACGCAAAGGACTTCGACGACGCCCTGTCAATACGCCGCATGGACAGCGGACTGTGGGAAGTGGGCGTGCACATCGCCGATGTGAGCCACTATGTTAAGGAGGGAAGCATCATCGACAAGGAGGCGCTGAAGCGCGCCACGAGCGTCTATCTCGTAGACCGCACAATCCCTATGCTGCCCGAGCGGCTCTGCAACTTTATCTGTTCACTGCGTCCCGACGAGGAGAAGCTCGCCTACAGCGTGATGTTCGAGATGGACGAGAATGCAGAGGTTAGGCGCTGGCATCTGGCCCACACCGTGATAAAGAGCAACCGCCGATATGCCTACGAGGAGGTGCAGCAGATTCTTGAGGACAACGGAGTGGTGGACGGCACGGGGCAGCCTGCGCCTGTGCCTGCCAATGGTGAGTACAAGGGTGAGAATGCGGCAATGCTAATACAGCTTGACAAGCTGGCTAAGCTGCTTCGCGACAGGAGGTTCAAGAACGGGGCGGTGAAGTTCGACCGCGAGGAGATGCACTTCGACATCGACAGTGAGGGCAAGCCCACGCGCTGCTTCTTCAAGATGTCGAAGGATGCCAACAAGCTGATAGAGGAATTTATGCTGCTTGCCAACCGCACGGTGGCTGAGAGCATCGGCAAGGTGAAGAAGGGACAGAAGGCAAAGACGCTGCCCTACCGCATACACGATGCGCCCGACCCGACGAAGCTCGAGACTCTGCGCGAGTTTGTGGTGAAGTTTGGCTATAAGATGAAGACGGCGGGAACCAAGGGTGCCATCTCAAGGAGTCTTAACTCGTTGATGGAAGAATGTCACGGCACCAAGGAGCAGAAGCTCATAGAGACCGTGGCGCTCAGGGCTATGATGAAGGCGAAATACAGCGTTCACAACATCGGGCACTACGGACTGGCGTTCGATTACTACACTCATTTCACGTCGCCCATCCGACGCTATCCCGACACCATGGTTCACCGTCTGCTCACAAGCTATCAGGAGGGTGCAAAGTCTGCCAACAAGGATTATTACGAGGAGTTGTGCGAGCATTGCAGCGACATGGAGATAACGGCTCAAAACGCTGAGCGCGATTCCATCAAATACAAGATGGTGGAGTTTATGGAGGACAAGGTAGGCAATGTCTACACCGGTCACATCAGCGGCATCCAGAGCTACGGTGTGTATGTGGAGATTGACGAGAACCACTGCGAGGGACTTGTCTCACTGCGCGACCTCGACGACGACTACTACGACCTTGACGAGAAGAACTACTGTCTCGTGGGACGCCGCCACCATCACAAGTATCAGCTTGGAGACGAGTTGAGGATAAAGGTTGCAGGAGCAAACCTTGAGAAGAAACAGCTCGACTTTGTGCTGGCAGAGGAGAAATAGTTTACTCCCCTTGTCTTTTACTTACCACAGATTGTCCGAAAACGTCTGTCGCACTTTCTTTTAGGCACGGATTACACGGATTTCACGGATAAGATAAATAAGAAAAACCGTGAAAATCCGTGTAATCCGTGCCTAAAATTGTGACACAATGTAAGCAGTGACAGGCTTTTCTGACTGCTTCCCCTTAACTTCCTTAACACTCTCCTACACCTCCGGCGGAATAATCGGAATAACGAACCAGAAAGTTGAGCCTTTCCCCAATTCACTCTTCACTCCAATCTCGCCTCCCAACTGCGTGATTATGCTCTTGCTTATGGGCAGTCCTAGTCCAGTGCCGTGTACAAACGAGTTGAGCTTCACAAAGCGATCGAACACCTTGCTGCACTTGCTTGGCTCAATGCCCGTTCCCGTGTCGGTGACATGGAAGCGCAGATGTCCGTTGTCCACTTTCTCATAGCCCACTTTGATGCTACCGCTGGAAGTAAACTTGATGGCATTGTTTACAAAGTTAGATATTACCTGATTCAGGCGCTTGCTGTCGTTCACAATGCGGCATTGGGGCAGACATTGGTCGAATATCACCTCCACTCCAGGCTTTGCCTTTAGCTGCATTGCCTTCACGATGCTGTCGCATAGCAAGTTCACGTCCATTTCGCCCATGTTAAACTCCAGCATTCCAGCCTCAATGCGCGACATGTCGAGAATATCGTTGATGAGCTGCAACAACAGGTCGCTGTTGGTGTTTATTATGTTGACAAATTCCTGCTTCTCCTCTTCATCGTCGGCCATTCCCAACAGGTTTGCAAAGCCTACGATGGCATTGAGCGGCGTGCGTATCTCGTGACTCATGTTGGCAAGGAATGCGCTCTTCAGGCGGTTGGTCTCCTCGGCATATCCTTTGGCGCGGAGCAGTTCGGTGCAAATGCTTATTATACCTGCAAGCGAAGAGAGCCACTGATAGTCGCTGTCGGTCCACTGCTCCACACGGTCTACAATGTCCACGCCCATATATCCTTTAACTTTCGAGCCTGCAATGAGCGGCACCACCAGCAGCGCCTTGATGTTCTGGCGCGCAAGAATATCAAATTCGCCGTTGGTCATTCCTTCGGGGCGGTTAACGCTTTCAAACAGTATCACCTTTTTGCTTCTTATCTGCTCTGTCCACCACGGCACCACCGATATGGGCAGTGCCTGCAGCGTGTCCTTTTCGGGACTGACACCGTCTGCCACAACCTCGTAGGTACAGCTCTGGTACTGTCCCGATTCGTCGTATTCAAAGATGTAGGCACGTCCAGCCTTGAAATATCCCATGATGTCTGTCAGAATCTCGTACACTCCAGCGTCCATGTTGTCCTCGTTGAGAAAATGTGTGAGCGACTGCGTGATGGCACCCTGCCTGAACATCAGGTCGTTCATGGTGCGTGCCATGTCCTTGTCATCAGGAGCCTTTGTCTGCTGCAATGTCCCGAACACCGTCATGGTACCGTCGGGCAGATATTCCTTTTCGCCGTTCCACAGTGAGCGCAGCCATATCAGTCCCTCGCTGGTATGCACGGGATAGGTCTCGTCGAACAGGCACAAGCCTTTTTCAATGGCGAGAAACTTCCGGCTTATGTGCTGACGGTAGTCCTCGTGGATGAATTTTGCATAGTCGGCGAATTTCATCGTGCATTCTTCCAGATTGAAAAGATGACACAAATATTCCGAACAGCAGTACTCTCTCTTTTTAAAGTCTGCTGTCCACCAGCCTATTCGAGCCTGTTGCGACAGGCGTCGCAGCCGTTCCAGTTCGTTGGGTTGTTCGTTTGACATTTTAGATTGTAGCTTTATAATTTCTGCAAAAATACAAAAAAATATTTTAATACAGCATTCGGAAGTGGCGAAACTTCATTTTTTTGTCTTTTTTAACCGTATAAGACATAAAAATCCGCGACATGACTTTCATACATCATGTCGCGGATTCCATGTGTTTGGATTTTGTATTGTCTATGCTCTGAATTATTTTCCCGAAAGATAGTTGTCCACTTTCTTTGCTGCCTCATGTCCGTTTGCCATGGCTCTCACCACGAGGCTCTGTCCCGTAGCGGCATCGCCTGCAAAGAACACGTTGTCGCCCGTGGCAGTGTGCTCCGGCTTGAGGAAGCCCATGGCGAGCATCACCATCTCGCATTTTATTATCTCGGGCTTGCCTTTCTCCACCATTATGGGGCGCCCGCCCTCCGGGTTTGGTTGCCAGTCTATTTCCTGCACCTTCACTCCCGTGAGCTTGCCGTTCTTGCCGATAAACTCCAGCGAGTTAATGTTCCAGCGGCGGGTGCATCCCTCCTCGTGGCTCGATGTGGTCTTGAGCGTGCGCGGATAGTTGGGCCACGGGTTCTTCGGGTCCACCGGTCCTTCCACGGGCTTTGGCATAATCTCTATCTGGGTCACGCTCTTGCAGCCCTGACGGTGGGCGGTGCCTATGCAGTCGCTGCCCGTGTCACCGCCGCCGATTACCAGCACGTCCTTGCCCTTGGCGCTTATAATCTCGCGCTTGTCGAACTCTATGCCTGCGAGCATGCGGTTCTGCTGGCTCAGCACCTCAAGTGCGAAGTACACGCCTTCCAGTTCTCTCCCCGGAATGTTGAGGTTGCGCGCCACGGGGGTGCCCGTGGCTATCACGTAGGCGTCGAATCCCTCGGGCAGCTTGTCTTCGCTGATGTTCTGACCGTAGCGGAACTCTATGCCTTCGGCTTCGAGCACCTTCAGGCGGCGGTCGATGATTGCCTTGTTGAGTTTGAAGTTAGGGATGCCGTAGCGAAGCAGTCCGCCAGCAGCTTCCATCTTCTCAAACACCGTCACCTTGTAGCCCTTTTTGTTCAGCTGGTTGGCGGTGGCGAGTCCTGCCGGTCCGGCGCCAATCACCGCCACGCTCTTGCCGTTGCGCTCGGGCACCTCAGCCCTCACGTAGTTCTCCTGAAACGCCATTTCGGTGATGGCAGCCTCGTCTTCGCGGTTGGTGGTGGGCTCATGTTCTATGAGGTTTAGCACGCACGCCTTCTCACAGAGTGCGGGACACACGCGGCCCGTGAACTCCGGAAAGTCGTTGGTAGCATTGAGCAGGCGGTAAGCCAGTTCGTAGTCACCCTTGTACAGAGCATCGTTCCACTCTGGCGGCTTGTTGCCCAGCGGGCATGCCCAGTGGCAGAAAGGCACACCGCAGTCCATGCAGCGCGATGCTTGCTGCCGGCGCTCCTTGCTGTTGAGCGTCTGTTCCACCTCACCAAAATCATGAATACGGTCATGCACCGGTCTGTATCCCGCCTCTTGGCGGTGTATTGTCAAAAATGCTTTTGGATTTCCCATAGTTTTTAAATGAAGAATGAAGAATGAAGAATCAACGGTCGGTGACCGCACGGGAAGTCAATCATTTCTCCTTAAATCCTTATGCTTAATCCTTATTCTTTTATATTTTAAAATTAACCACTTGTTGAAGAACAAGAACAAACAACAAAGAATAATATGTGTATATATAGCCCCGCAGGCTGATTCTTCATTCTTCATTCTTCAT
>JAUNSB010000079.1:0-11245 GCA_030539375.1 Prevotella sp. | reverse complement strand
GTGCAAATCCGGATCCTTCAGTATTCATTCTTGATACTTCATTTAGTAGTCTCTCTGCATGTCGGCGATTTTCTGTTGCAGTTTCTTCATCTGCTCTTCCTGCAGCACCCGCTTGTACTCTATCGGCACCACTTGTATGAAGTCCTCCACGTAGCGGTTCCAGTCGTCGAGCATTGTGCGCGCCAGCTTTGAACCGGTGTACAGATAGTGCTGGCGTATGAGCTCGTGCAGTTCCTTGCGGTAGCTGTTGTCCTCCACGAGGTTTATCTCCACCATGTCCATGTTGCAGAAGTAGTCGAAATCATGTTTCTTGTCCCAGATGTAAGCCACACCGCCGCTCATGCCGGCAGCAAAGTTGCGTCCCGTCTCGCCGAGCACCACCACGCGGCCGCCGGTCATGTACTCGCAGCAGTGGTCGCCAGCTCCCTCGATTACTGCGATGGCTCCCGAGTTGCGCACTGCAAAACGCTCACCCACCTTACCGTTGACGTAGAGTTCGCCACTGGTGGCTCCGTAGAGTCCCGTGTTGCCTGCTATGATGTTGTTCTCAGCCTCGAAGTTGCTGCGCACCGGCGGCAGTATGGCTATTCGTCCTCCTGAGAGTCCCTTGCCGAAGTAGTCGTTAGCCTCGCCCTCCAGCTTGAAGCTCACGCCCTTGGTGAGGAATGCTCCGAAGCTCTGTCCTGCCGAGCCCTTGAACTTAATGTTTACGGTGTTGTCGGGCAGTCCCTCGCCGCCGTACTTCCGTGCTATTGTTCCGCTGAGCATCAGTCCGCAGGCGCGGTCGGTGTTCTTTATGGCGTAGTCGAGGTTCACCTCCTGCGCCGTGTCTATTGCGCGCTGTGCCGCACGTATTATTTGCTGGTCGAGCACGTTCTCCAGCTCGTGATGCTGGTCGGTGACGTGGTACAAGGCGTTGTCGGTCTGCTCCCTGTACAGCAGTCGGCTGAAGTCGAGCAGCGCATATTTTGCGTTGTCGCCGTAGGCTGCCTTTCTCTCTATCAGCTCGGTGTGTCCCACAATGTCGTTGAGCTTTGTGAATCCCATCTCAGCCAAGTACTCGCGCACCTCCTGCGCCATGAATCTGAAGAAGTTTATCAGATACTTGTAGTGACCTATGAAGTTGGCGCGCAGCTTCGGGTCCTGAGTTGCCACGCCCATGGGGCAGGTGTTGAGGTTGCACTTGCGCATCATCATACAGCCAAGCACGATGAGCACCGACGTTCCGAAACCAAACTCCTCGGCTCCGAGCAGCGCCATCATCACCACGTCACGGCCTGTCTTCAGCTGACCGTCTGCCTGCAGGCGCACCTGTCCGCGCAGTCCGTTCTTTATGAGTGTCTGCTGTGTCTCGGCAAGGCCAATCTCAGGACTGATGCCCGCAAAGCGCATCGACGATGCCGGACTTGCTCCCGTACCGCCTTCGGCTCCGGAGATTACTATCAGGTCTGCCTTTGCCTTTGCCACACCGGCGGCGATTGTTCCCACACCGCTCTCTGCCACGAGCTTCACGCTCACTGCTGCCTGCGGGTTCACGTTCTTGAGGTCGAATATCAGCTGTGCCAAGTCTTCTATTGAATATATGTCGTGGTGCGGCGGCGGTGATATGAGCGAGATTCCCGGTATTGAGTGGCGTGTCTTGGCTATTATCTCGTTCACCTTGAATCCCGGCAACTGTCCGCCCTCGCCGGGCTTTGCTCCCTGAGCCACCTTTATCTGTATCTCCTCGGCGTTCACAAGATATTCGGTTGTCACTCCAAAACGTCCCGAAGCCACCTGCTTGGTCTTCGACGACAGAGAAATGCCGTCAACGGTTGAGTGGAAGCGCTCGCTGTCCTCGCCTCCCTCGCCGGTGTTGCTTCGTGCACCGAGAGCGTTCATTGCCAGACAGATTGCCTCGTGGGCTTCCTTTGATAGGGCACCAAACGACATGGCTCCTGCCACGAAGTGCTTAACAATCTCTTCCACCGGCTCTACCTGGTCTATTGATATCGGGTTGCGCTTGAATCCGAAGAAGTCGCGTATGAATATCGGCGCGTCCTTCTCGTCGGCAGCCTTGGTGTATTCCTTGAACTTGGCATAGTCGCCCGTGCGTGTGGCGAGTTGCAGCTTCACTATTGTCTCCGGGTTCCATGCGTGCTTGATGCCGTCCTTGCGGTAGTGGAACTGTCCGAGACTTGGCAGGAAGTCGGTGTTCAGCTTCTTTGAGTAAGCCTGGTTGTGCAGTGCCACAGCATCGCGTGCAATTGTCTCCAGTCCGATGCCGCCGATGGTTGAAATCTCGGTGCCGAAATAGTTGCGCAGCAGGCGCTCCGACAGTCCGATGCTCTCGAAAATCTTTGCTCCGCGATAGGAACGGATGGTCGAGATACCCATCTTTGCCATGATTTTGAAGAGTCCCTTCTTCACAGCCTTTATATAGTTTGCCTCGGCAGTGCCGTAGTCCTCCTGTATCTTGCCGCGCTTCACCAAATCGTCGAGAATGGCGAAAGTCATATACGGGCATATTGCCGATGCACCGTAGCCCAGCAGCAGTGCGGCGTGCATGGTCTCCCTTATCTCGCCGCTCTCCACTATCAGCGCGGTCTGCACACGCTTGCCAGCCGAAATAAGGTAGTGGTGTACGGCGCTCACTGCCAGCAGCGACGGTATAGCGGCGTGGCTCTCGTCGGTGTCGCGGTCGGTCAGGATAATATAGTTGAATCCCTCGTCAACGCTCTGCGCAGCCTTTCGGCACAGGTCGTCCAGCGCGTCGCGCAGTCCGCTCTCGCCCTTGCTGCACTCAAACACTATGGGCAGCTTCACGGTGTTGAAACCTTTGTAGCGTATGTTGCAGAGAATGTCGAGCTGAGTGTTGTTCAGAATCGGGTGGGGCAGGCGCACCATCTTGCAGTTGGTCTCGTCGGGCTGGAGTATTCCCGAGCCCACACGACCGATATACTCGGTGAGCGACATTACAAGCTCCTCGCGTATGGAGTCGATGGCAGGGTTGGTGACCTGCGCAAACTGCTGGCGGAAGTAGTTGAAGAATATCTGCGGCTTGTCGCTCAGCACAGCCAGTGGGGTGTCGTTGCCCATGGCGGCTGTAGGCTCCATGCCGTTCACTGCCATCGGCACAATGGTACCGTCTACATCCTCCTCGCCGTAGCCGAACATCACTTCCTTGCGCACAAGGTCGTCGACGCTGTTGTTCACCTTACGTCCGCTTCTCAGCTTCTCCAGCTGTATGCGGTTGGTGCTGAGCCACTGACGGTAGGGGTGCTCGGCTGCCAGGCGCTCCTTTATCTCGCCGTCGTAGTAGATTTTGCCCTCCTGAGTGTCTATCAGCAGAATCTTTCCCGGCTGCAGGCGTCCTTTCTCGGCTATCTGCGACGGTTCAAAGTCCATCACGCCCACCTCGCTTGCCACCACCATCGTGTCGTTGGTGGTGATGGTGTAGCGCGCCGGGCGCAGACCGTTGCGGTCGAGCATTCCTCCGGCAAACCTGCCGTCGCTGAAGAGCAGGGCGGCAGGACCGTCCCACGGCTCCATCAATATAGAGTGGTATTCGTAGAAAGCCTTCAGGTCTTCGCTTATGGGGTTCTTGTCGTTGAAGCTCTCGGGCACCATCAGGCTCATGGCGTGGGGCAGGCTCAATCCACTCATAACAAAGAACTCAAACACGTTGTCGAGGCTTGCCGAGTCGCTCATGCCCTTCTGCACTATTGGCGTTATCTGGCGTATGTCGCCCAGTGCGCCACTGTTGAGCACACTTTCGCGTGCCTGCATCCATCCGCGGTTACCCCTTATGGTGTTTATCTCTCCGTTGTGTGCCAGCAGGCGGAAAGGCTGTGCAAGGCTCCATGTGGGGAAGGTGTTGGTTGAGAAGCGCGAGTGAACCAGCGCCAGTCCGCTGGTGAAATAGTTGTTGGTGAGGTCGGGGAAGTAGGCTCTCACCTGTGTGCTCGACAGCATACCCTTGTACACTATGTTCTTGTTTGACAGCGAGCAGATGTAGAAGTCCTTGTCGGCTATGCGTTTCTCTATCTTCTTCCTTATTATATATAAGGTGCGGTCGAAGCATGCCACCTTGTCATCGCTTACG
Organism: Prevotella sp.; assembly: GCA_030539375.1. Classification (GTDB taxonomy): domain Bacteria; phylum Bacteroidota; class Bacteroidia; order Bacteroidales; family Bacteroidaceae; genus Prevotella. Next base: position 7,161 of record JAUNSB010000079.1, on the reverse strand, counting down.
CCCGTTATGAACACCTGCTTGATGGCTGGTTCGCTCTGCAGGGCGCTCTCTCCCAGACAGTCGGGGTTGGTGGGCACGTTGCGCAGGTGCATCAGGCTCAGTCCCTCGCGCTCTATCTCCTCAATCATCACCTGCAGAATGCCAGCCTGCCGCTCTTCATCCTTGGGCAGGAACACCAGTCCCGTGCCATACTTTCCTTTCTCGGGCACCGGTATTCCCTGCAGCAGAATGAACTCGTGCGGTATCTGCAGCATTATGCCCGCGCCGTCGCCCGTGCGCCCGTCAGCTCCCTCGGCTCCACGGTGGCGCATGTTCTCCAGCACCTTCAGTGCATTGTCCACAAGCTCGTGGCTCTTGTTGCCGTGTATGTTCACCACCATGCCCACTCCGCAGGCATCGTGCTCATTCTCGGCGTTATACAATCCTTTTACCATATTTCGTTGCGTTTAGTTTGTTATTTCTCCTTTTATTGTTGCATTTTGGCTGCAAAATTACTTATTTTCTATCAATATGCTATAAATTTTCCTTTCAAAAATCTACGATTTGTGCCAAAGTTTCAATTTGTAACACAAACGCCAATTTACAGTAACAAAACAAAAATAAACAACAGTTATTATATTCCATATTGTAAGTTTGCTTACATAGTATGTTTTTTCATATTCCAATGGCTTTTATGTAATCTTCTTAATCTGCATTCATATCTTCATCAATGATTCAAAAAAATAGAAACGACAACAGAAGCAATAACAGATAATACCGCTTTTTACAACATAATCAAATAAATATGTACCACAAAAGACAATTTCTGCGGACTTTTGACACAATATCCAAAGTATTCGATACAAAATCAGAATGCCTTTTGCCATATATTTCGTAATTTTGCACTCAAAAAATTAAATCTAATGAAAAAAATATTTTTATTTGCCATAGCCACGGTAATGTCACTGTTTGTCAATGCACAAAACGGGATGAAAACGGTGCGCGAAGTACAGACAATAAATGCCGGTTGGCAGTTTAGACTGGACGATGACAGCTCAGCTGTCGACGGCTGGCAGCCAGTGGGACTGCCACACTCGTTCAGTATTCCCTATTTTATGTCTAAGGACTTCTATGTGGGTTACGGATGGTACCGCAAGATGATAAGGCTTACGGCAAACGATATGAGACAACGGCTAAGTCTGGAATTTGACGGTGTGTTTCAAGAGGCAGAAGTATATGTTAACGGTGAACTGGCAGGAAGTCATAGGGGAGGATATACAGCTTTCTCTGTTGATTTCACATCAAAGGCACACAAGGGTGATAACCTGATTGCAGTGAGAGTTAACAATCTCTGGTGCCCGGTGCTGGCTCCACGTGGCGGTGAGCATGTTTTTAGCGGAGGCATTTACCGTAATGTGAGACTCGTCAGGAAATCAGCTGTCGCCCATATACGTCAGAACGGTATAAGAATAACAACACCGACATTGGAGCGCAACAACGGTAAAAGTTCTGTTGTGGCTGTAGATATGGACGTTGAGAATATCTCTGCAAGGAAATTGCGTGCGGAGCTGGAAATCAAGGATGCAAGCGGAGCAGTTATTACACACCTAAAAAAAGAGTCGTGCCAGATTGTCACCGATGAGATTACCAAGCCCCATCTCTGGAGCCCCACATCTCCATACCTTTATAAGGCTACGGTAAGACTGTATGACGGCAACAGGCTGATTGATGAAGAGACACAGACTTTTGGTTTCCGTTGGTTCAAATGGACTGTCAATGACGGTTTTTTCCTAAACGGCAGTCATCTGCAGCTTCGTGGTGCCAATGTTCATCAGGATCAGGCTGGATGGGGGGATGCTGTGACAGATGAGGCAGCCCGTCGTGATGTACGCATGATGAAAGAGGCAGGATTTAATATGATTCGTGGTTCACATTATCCTCACTCCCCGGCATTCGTTGACGAGTGTGACCGTCAGGGAATACTGTTTTGGTCGGAAGCACCGTTTTGGGGCACAGCGGGTCCTAAGGACGACGGATGGTGGACAGCAAGCGCTTATCCTGTTAATCCCAACGACACAGCAGCCTTTGAGGCGAGTTGCATTCAGCAGCTGGAAGAGATGATACGCATGCACTTCAATCATCCGTCAGTGTTTGTATGGAGTATGTGCAATGAACCGTTTTTTACCGACGGCAGAACAATGCCTGGCGTACGCAAGCTACTGAAAAGAATGGTGGCACACACCCACAAGCTCGACCCTACACGCCCTGCAGCCATAGGCGGTGCACAGCGTCCGTTAGGAGCAGAGCGTATTGACTTAATCGGCGATGTGGCTGGATATAACGGCGACGGAGCAAACATACTGGATTTTCAGAATCCTGATGTTGCCAACATGGTGTCGGAGTATGGAAGTGTCACATCCGACCGTCCCGGCAAATATGGTGCCAACTGGGGAGACTTAAACCGTGACGAAGGCTGGAAAGGCAGACAATGGCGCGGAGGTCATGCCATCTGGTGCGGTTTCGACCACGGCAGCATCTTTGGCGACAACCTGGGAAAAATGGGCATTGTGGATTATTTCCGTCTGCCCAAACGTTCATGGTATTGGTATCGCAATGAATACATGCACATTGCTCCTCCTGAATGGCCAGTGCATGGAAAGCCGACGGCTGTACGTCTGTATGCTTCAAAAAACAAGGGAATACGTGCCGACGGTACAGATGATGTTCAGCTGACTGTTTCTGTTGTTGATGCCGAAGGGCGTGAATTGAGCAACACCCCAGATGTAACACTGAAAATAATATCAGGTCCAGGCGAGTTTCCTACGGGGCGCACCATAACATTCAGTGCCGGCAGCGACATACGTATTCAGGACGGGAAGGCTGCCATAAGCATGCGTTCATATTATGCAGGGCATACCGTTGTAGAGTCCAGTGCCGACGGTTTGGAAAGCAGTAGAGCGGAACTGGAGTTTGTTGGTGCACCGGATTATGTGCCGGGACTGTCGCCGCAAACAGAACAACGCGATTACAGAAAATATGTAAAGAACGAGGAGCAGGCGCAGACGTACGGGCTTAACAGTCCTGCTTTTGCAAGCAGCTCTACCATAGGACACTCGCCGGGACTTGCCGCCGACGGCGACAACGGCACTTACTGGCAGCCATTGGCAGACGGCAAAGAATCATTCTGGATGCTTGACACCGAGCGCGGAATGAGTATATCGCAAGTCAGGATATTGTTTGCAGACAATGTCAGCAGCGCAAGGGTTGAAGTGTCGGCAGACAGAGAACACTGGGATAGGATATTTGACATCTCTTCCAAACAGGAGGTGACCAACACTCTCGCAAGTCCGGTGACAGCGAGGTTTGTAAGAATAGTATTTCCCGCACAGGTGTGTCCAAAATTGTCGGAAGTGTCAGTTATAGGAAAAATAAACACTAATTAAAAAGTGAATATATATGAGAAAAAGTATTATTTGTTTTATTTCGTTTTATATCATCTCACTGTCATGCGCCGCTGCAGGTGTAAGAGATAAGTTTTGTATATCAGCCGACGGTCATAGTGCTCCTATCGTTGTTGACAATAACGACTGGAAAGGCATAATCAGAGCTGCGCATGACCTTGGTGACGATGTGCGTAAGGTAACAGGAACGCCTTCGGAAATAATTGCAGGGGAAACAACCGTCAAGGGAGCAATTCTTGCAGGAACTATCGGTAAAAGCAGACTCATTGACCGCATGATACAGAAACACAAGATAGATGTCAGTGAGGTGAAAGGACAATGGGAATCCTATCTGATAGATGTTGTTGACGGGAATCTGATAATCGCAGGCAGCGACAAGCGCGGCACCATCTATGGCATATATGAAATAAGCCGACTCATAGGCGTATCACCATGGTATTGGTGGGCAGACGCACCTGTAGCTCACCGTGACAGTGTTTATTATTGCAGCGGACGTTTGGTACAGCCTTCTCCAAAGGTAAAATACCGCGGCATATTCATCAACGATGAATGGCCGTCGTTCGGCACATGGGCAACAAAGCACTTCGGAGGCATAAACTCCAAAGCCTACAGCAAGATATTTGAGTTGCTGCTACGGCTGAAAGCCAACTATTTCTGGCCTGCAATGTGGAACTCCGCATTTAACGAAGATGACCCTCTATCACCAGAAGTCGCCGATGAAATGGGCATAGTTATGGGCACTTCACACCATGAGCCGATGATGCGTGCCCACAAGGAATACACACGCCGGCGCGATGAGGTGGGACCGTGGGACTATGCAAAGAATCCCAAAGGCATAGAGCGTTTTTTCACTGAAGGCATAGAGAAATCAAAAGATTATGAGAACCTCATCACCATAGGAATGCGTGGCGACGGCGACGTGGCTATGGGTACAGGAAACGATGCGGACAACATGACGACTCTCGGCAAGGTGATTGACTGTCAACGGCGCATCATCAGTCGCGTGCATCGCAAGAAGGCAAGCGAGGTGCCGCAGCTATGGGCTATCTTCACTGAAGTGCAGCGTTACTATGATGCCGGATTTACCGTGCCCGATGACGTTACTCTGCTATTCTGCGACAACAATTGGGGATACATACGGCGTATGGGCAGCGAACGTGAGCGCAAACGCAAAGGCGGCATGGGTATGTATTACCATATAGACATGAACGGCGGACCGTGGAATGACCGCTGGGTGAACACAACCACAGTACCAAAACTACGCGAGCAACTGAATCTTGCATATAAGTCGGGCATTGACCGGATATGGATTATCAATGTCGGTGATCTCAAGCCTAAAGAAATGCCCATCGATTTCATAATGAAATATGCCTGGAATCCTGATTCCATTACCCCCGGTGACGAACAGGCTTATCTTGAAGATTTCGCTGCAAGTATCTTCGGCGACAGGCATGCCGTAGAGATAGCCGATATCATCGGTAAATACAGTAAGTACAATCTATGGCGTAAACCAGAGGTGCAATATCCCGGAATATTCAACAACGAAGAGATGCTGCGCACCAATGCCTTATGGCAATCGCTCACAGTGCGCTGTGAAAATCTGAGGGCAGTGTTGCCACAAGAGGCGCAGGATGCTTTCTATCAGTTGGTGTATTATCCCGTTGTGGGCAGTGCAGGTGTTGCGCAGATATACAACTACTCTACAATGGGCGATTCGCTTGCCGTCGAAGCTCTTATGGAGAAAGACCGGCGTATGACCGATTATTATAATAAGGTGATGGCTGGCGGTAAATGGGACGGTATGATGCTCGACAACCATATAGGATATACTAAATGGTCAATACCCGAGAAGAATGCCAACCCTATGACTCTTGGTTTCAAAATTGCGAACAATATTGCTCCCGACACCACAACAGAATACTCTATTCCTGCTTATAAATATAGTCATAAGACCGACGGGAAAGATGCAAAATGGATTTTCCTACCTGACCTCGGCCGCGGCAAGGGGTGCATGGGCAGCAATAATGTAACGGCTTCCAGCAACATGTCGGGCAATGGCGCAGCCCTTGAATACGAGATAGAACTGACTGGAAACATGATTGCCGTCGGCATATTGCCCACTCAGGATATCCATCCAGAGCGCGGATTGCGCCTTGGCGTACAGATTGACGACCAGCCGATGAAGGTCATTGACGCACGTCAGGGACTGGTTGACACATTCAACGAATACACACCGCAGAACCTTGCAGTGTCGAGAGTACTCAAACCTCTGCCACAGCATAACAATCTCTTGCTCAGCGGATGGCTCAACGGAAAGAAGCTGCCCCGACGTGACGAGGTTTTTGACAATATCCGCTGGCTTAAAGTGTCGTTTGACACTACCCCGGGAAAACACAGGCTTAGCATCGTGATGATTGACCCGGAGGTGGTGGTTGAGCAGATAGTAGTCAATCCAGACAACTCACACTACAGCTATTTCGGCGCACAAAAGAAGTAAGAAAGCAGATATAAAGTTTAAGATGTGCCCTAAAACCTTTCAGGACACATCTTAAACTTAAAGACTATTAGACTGAAGTATTGCCTTAGCAGCCTCAGCATCTGCCTTTAGCTGTTCTTTAAGTGCGGCAATATCAGCAAACTTCCTTTCGTCTCTCAGCCGATGGCATACTGCCACGATGACAGTCTCGCCATACAGGCGTTCTTTACAGTTGAAGATATTCACCTCGATGGTTATGCGTGAGCCGTTGAAAGTGGGACGGCTGCCAATGTTCATCATACCATATTTATACTCCATGGCGTTGTTCAAGCGCACTTTCACGGCATATACACCAGGCTTTGGAATCAATTTGTTGCTATCCTCCACCTCGATGTTTGCCGTAGGGAAGTGGATGCTGCGACCTATGTGGTAGCCCTCCACCACAACTCCAGTGATGGTATACGGTCTGCCAAGATATGTGTTGGCGGCATCGACATCTCCATCTGCAATCATACGCCTGATAAGCGATGAACTGGCGTTTTTCCCATTATATTCATACGGTTTTGCCTCTATTACCTGTATGCCTATTTGCCTGCCGTATTCTGTATAGTTCTCAAAATTTTCAGAACGGTTGTGCCCAAAGCGGTTATCATAGCCTGTAAGCAACATTTTAACGCTCAGCGGTTTAAGTGTGCCGTTCATAAAGTCGAATGCAGACAGAGCCGCCAGTTCCCGTGTAAACGGCACAATGATGCAGATGTCAATGCCAGTTTTCGACAAAGCCACGATTTTTTCATCAAGCGTACTCAGCATTGCAGTCGGTGTATCGGGTGAAAGCACCTGCCTCGGATGCTTGTCGAATGTTATCACGGCTGATGCCATTCCATGCTCTTTTGCCACGGACTTCAGTTGTTCTATAAGATATAAATGCCCCTTATGTACCCCATCAAAAAAACCTATTGTTGCCACACACGGCAGCTCTTGCGTTATATTATTTTCAAGATGAATAACCTTCATAAAAATTACAATTTTGTATTTAAATGTAAATATCTATGCTTTTTTTACCTAATAAATATAAATTTCATACAACATTTTCACCAAAATATTTGGAGATTTGAAAAAATTGCAGTACCTTTGCACCCGTAAATCACCGAATGATGGTTTATGTCGGGCTTTTAGCTCAGTTGGTTAGAGCAACAGACTCATAATCTGGAGGTCCTAGGTTCAAGCCCTAGATGGCCCACC
>JAUNSB010000006.1:0-80548 GCA_030539375.1 Prevotella sp. | reverse complement strand
ATGCCATAAATTACACAAAAGAGGGCATGTCACAGGTTTATGACACACCCCCTTTTCACATACTTCCCATTCACCTTTATAGGTTCAAGATGCACATTCACGTATGTGCCTTTGCCATACCTGTCTTTTAGTCTGTGCTCTATGTTTGTTGCCCTCTGATGGGCATCAAACAATGTCGTGGAGCCAAGCATCCTCACGTGCATGTCAATGGCTATGCTGTTGCCTATGCGGCGTGTCCGCAGATTGTGAATCTCCTGCACCCCTTCCTCCTTTCCTGCTATTTCCATTATCTCGTTCTCTGTGGCTTCCGGCAGACTGGCGTCGGTAAGCTCGTCGACAGCCTGCTTTATAAGCCCCAGCGATGCCCTGACTATAAACACGCTCACCACTATGGCAGCCAAAGGGTCGAGCACCGCCCAGCGGGGACCGAGGAATATCGCTCCTCCAATGCCAAACATGGTGCCTACAGATGAAAGGGCATCGGAACGGTGATGCCACGCATTCGCCATCACAGCCTGTGAGTCGCATCTCCTGCCTACTCTGGCAGTAAACCTGAACGCCCACTCCTTGAGCACAATGCTCACCACAGCTGCAATAAGAGCCACCATGCCAGGTTGCTCCAAAGTCTCGCCAAGAACCATGGCACCGTAAGTCTTCATCACTCCCGAATAACATATCATCACACCGACAGCCAGCAATGCCAGAGCAATAACCGCTGTGGCAAGTGTCTCAAATTTACCGTGACCGTAGTCGTGGCTCTTGTCCACAGGCTTGCTGCCCAGCGTTACGCACACCAGCACCACGGCATCGGTGGCAAAATCTGTTAGCGAATGAATTGCATCAGCTATCATCGCCGCCGAATGTCCAAGAATGCCCGCCGCAAACTTCAAGATGAGCAGCACCACATTGATGATGCTGCCCCATATAGTAACCCTATACACTTCCTTCATTCTGTTCATAACGCAAATAAAATAAAAAAGTGTTGCAAGCCTTTAGCTCACAACACCTTACAAGTTTAAATTCTGTACCCAGACCCGGGATCGAACCGGGATGGGTTGCCCCACTGGTGTTTGAGACCAGCGCGTCTACCGATTCCGCCATCTGGGCAAGTCAATATTTTTGACTTTCGTCTCAAATCGGGTGCAAAGGTAAGCATATTTTTTTTAAATACCAAATTTTTTCGTAAAAATGTTTAATAGAGTGGCGTAATTACATTTTTTATTTGTAATTTAGTGCCAAAATTTTAAATATACTGCTATATGGACTTGTTTGAAATGAATTACGACAACTATTGTGTGATACTTGCAGGCGGTAAAGGCAAAAGGCTTTGGCCATGCAGCAGAAACGAGAAACCGAAACAGTTTCTTGACTTTTTCGGTCAGGGGAAAACCCAGCTGCAGCAGACTTACGACCGCATTGCAAAGTTTATTCCCAAGGAAAACATCCTGATAAGCACCATGAAAGACTATCAGGACATTGTGAGAGAACAGCTGCCGGAGGTAGCAGAGGAAAACATCATGGTGGAGCCGATAAACAGAAACACCGGTCCCGCCGTGTCATGGGCTACAATAAGGATTCTAAAGCGCAACGCCAATGCCCGTATGATGGTGACTCCCAGCGACCAAATGGTGATAAACGACACCATTTTTGCAAACGACATGATGAAGGCGCTTGACTATGTGGGGCAGCACGACGTGATAATGACCATGGGCATCCGCCCCACCCGACCGGAACCGGGCTACGGCTACATTCAGCTGGGCAACAGGACTGCGGACGAGGGCATCTACAACGTACAGTCGTTTGTGGAAAAACCCGAGCGTGAGTTTGCGCAAATGTTTATGACCAGCGGCGAATTTCTGTGGAACACGGGACTGTTTCTGTCTAATGCATCATTTCTGCTGCAGCAGATTGCGGCGCAGTTTGAAACCGAGTTGGAAGATTCGGGAGTGATAGAAGTATTGCGACAGCCCGATGCCGAACTTACATTTATAGAAGAAAGATACTCCATGCTGCCCAACATCTCCATTGACTATGCCGTGCTGGAGCGCAGCGACAATGTGGAGGTGATGAAATGCAGCTTCGGATGGGCTGACCTCGGCACATGGCACGGCATATACGAGTGCAGGAAACGGTCGGAAACCGACAACGTGGTGATTGACAGCGACGTGATGATGGAAAACTGCCGCAACTGCGTGGTGAAGCTGCCCAAGGACAGGCTTGCCGTCATCCACGGGCTGGAGGGATATATCGTGGCGGAGCACGACAACGTGCTGCTTATATGTCCGAAAGAAGATTCCTCGGCAATGATTAAGAAATATCTTTATGATATTCAGATGAAGAGAGGTGACGACTTTGTGTAAATAAGCACAATATTTCTTACCCAATAAAAACAACACAAAAAAACAAAAAAATTATGAAGATTGCAAACAGATTGACAGAACTGGTGGGTAACACCCCACTGCTGCGCATGAGCAAATGGAGTGAGACAAAGGGAACGGCAAACCCGATAATTGCCAAAGTGGAATATTTCAATCCCGGCGGAAGCGCAAAGGACCGCATAGCCCTGGCAATGGTGGAAGACGCAGAGAAGAAGGGGATGCTAAAACCCGGCGGCACAATAATTGAGCCTACGAGCGGCAACACCGGAGTAGGATTGGCGCTTGTGGCTGCCGTAAAGGGTTATAAGCTGATACTCACCATGCCCGAGACCATGAGCATAGAGCGCCGCAACCTTGTGAAGGCATACGGCGCCGAGGTGAGACTGACCAGCGGAAGCGAGGGAATGACAGGAGCAATAAAAGCTGCGGAGGCACTGCGTGACAGCATCAAGGGGGCTGTGATATTGCAACAGTTTGAGAACACAGCCAACCCCGAGATGCACTACCACACCACAGGTCCTGAGATATGGCGCGATACCAACGGTAAGATTGACATCTTCGTGGCAGGAGTGGGCACAGGAGGAACAATATCGGGAGTGGGAAAATATCTTAAAGAGCAAAATCCCAATATCAAGGTTGTGGCAGTAGAACCTGCCGGCTCGCCTGTACTAAATGGAGGCAAGAGCGGCCCGCACAAGCTACAAGGCATAGGAGCGGGATTTACACCTTATATATATAATAAAGATGTGGTGGACGAGGTGCTCGACATTGCCGACGACGATGCCATACGCACATCGCGCGAACTGGCTGCTGCCGAGGGACTGCTCGTGGGAATATCGTCGGGGGCTGCCGCATACGGTGCACTGTTGATGGCTCAGCGCAAGGAGAACGAGGATAAAACCATCGTAGTCCTGCTTCCCGACACCGGCGAGCGTTATCTCTCTACTGTGCTTTACGACTATGACGGTTATCCGCTCTAAAGTAAGAGAAACAAAAAAAACGATTTTAACTTTCAATTTATTATCTGATTAGTGCTTATAGATTACAATCTGTAAGTTTTGATACGAAAGATAAAAGTTTTATCTTTCGTATCTTTTATTTTAATAACAAAAGTCGTAACTTTGCACCGTAAAACATAGCAAAACGTAAGAATAAGCAAAAGGATAGCAGCAATATGGCAACAATACATTTCACAAAAATGCACGGCGCAGGCAACGACTACATTTACGTTGACACCACAAAGTACAATATACCCAACCCGCAGAAGGCTGCCCAGGAATGGAGCAAGCCACACTTCGGCATAGGCAGCGACGGACTGGTGCTGATAGGCAAGGCTGACATGGCAGAAGCAGACTACACCATGCGCATATTCAATGCCGACGGCTCAGAGGCGCTGATGTGCGGCAATGCCTCACGCTGCATAGGAAAATATTTGTATGAAAAAGGTCTTACAAATAAAAAAAATATCCGACTTCTTACGTTATCCGGGATAAAAGTATTAACTTTGCACACAAATTTGGACAATAAAGTGGAAACCATCACCGTAGACATGCTGAAACCGCTTACAAACAACCCGTCGCAACTCGCCACGACTGACGGAGCCATGACCGATGAACCGCTGACAGCCGACGACCGTGAGTTCAAGAGTACGTTTGTGTGTATGGGCAATCCTCACTGCGTGATATTTGTTGACGATGTGGAGCGCCTGGATGTAGCACGCTACGGCAGCATACTCGAACATAACGCCTTGTTTCCCGAGCGCTGCAACATTGAGTTTGCACAGGTCACCGGTAGCGGAGACATCAGAATGAGAGTGTGGGAGCGAGGCAGTGGCATAACAATGGCCTGCGGCACAGGAGCCTGCGCAACAGCAGTAGCAGCTGCCATCACAGGACGCTCACAGCGTAAGTCTCATATCAGGATGGACGGCGGCAGCGTGGACATAGAATGGAGCGAAACCGACGGGCACGTTTACATGACAGGTCCAGCCGCATTTGCATTCGAAGGTGATATACCCCTGCCAGAGGTAGAGTAAGATGTTTTGACGAGATGACAAAAAGAAAATCAAGTAAAAAGATAAGGAATATAGAATATGGCATTAGTAAATGAACACTTTTTGAAGTTGCCGAACAATTACCTGTTTGCCGACATAGCCAAGAAGGTAAATGCATTTAGGGTGAAGCGTCCGGGAGCCAACATCATAAGTTTAGGAATAGGCGATGTGACGCGCCCGCTGTGTCCGGCGGTTGTGCAGGCAATGCACAAGGCGGTCGATGAAATGGGAGTGAAGTCATCATTCCGCGGCTACGGTCCAGAGCAGGGGTATGACTTCCTGCGCGAGGCTATCGTAAAAAACGACTTTCTGACAAGGGGAATACATATAGACCCGAGCGAAGTGTTCATCAACGACGGCGCCAAGAGCGACACAGGAAATATTCAGGAGCTGGTGCGCTGGGACAATAGCGTGGGAGTGACCGACCCCATCTATCCAGTATATATCGACTCAAACGTGATGATAGGACGCGCCGGAGTACTCGACAACGGCAAGTGGAGCAACATAACCTATCTGCCCTGCACCGCAGACAACAACTTCACGCCTCAGTTGCCTGAACAGCGGCTTGACATGATATATCTGTGCTATCCCAATAACCCCACAGGCACTGTGATTACAAAGGACGAGCTGCGCAAATGGGTGAACTATGCACTGAAAAATGACACACTGATACTCTATGATGCCGCATACGAAGCATATATACAAGACCCGTCGGTACCACATTCCATCTACGAGATAAAGGGAGCACGCAAGGTGGCTATAGAGTTTCACAGCTATTCAAAGACAGCAGGATTCACGGGTGTGCGCTGCGGTTACACCATAGTGCCAAAGGAGCTTACGGCGGCACGGCTCGACGGCGGAGAGCGAATACAGCTCAACCACCTGTGGAACCGCCGCCAGTGCACCAAGTTCAATGGCACAAGCTACATAAGCCAGCGCGCCGCTGAGGCGATCTACACTCCCGAGGGAAAAGAACAGGTAAAGGAAACCATACAATACTATATGGACAATGCCAAGATGATGCTCAACACCCTGAGAAAGCTGGGCATTACGGTGTTCGGAGGAGAAAACGCGCCATATCTGTGGGTGAAGACCCCCGAGGGTTATACCTCATGGCGTTTCTTCGAGCAGATGCTTTACGATGCCAATGTGGTATGCACGCCGGGCGTGGGCTTCGGACCAAGCGGTGAGGGATATGTAAGATTTACATCGTTCGGCAACCGCGAGGACTGCGAGGAAGCAATGCTGAGAATAGAGAAGTGGCTCGGCAACCGTTTCTAAGAGCAGCTCTTCCAAGAACAATACAGAAATATAAAAAACGAAATAAAGTATTACAATGACAAATTTAAGATTTCAGGTTGTTGCAAAGGCATTTGAGAAAAAGCCTTTGGATGTGGTGGTACCAAAAGAGACACCAGCCGAATTTTTCGGCAAATATGTATTCAACCGTGAGAAGATGTACAAGTATCTTCCACTGAAGGTATACAACAAGCTCATCGACGTTATTGACAACGGCACACAGTTGGACCGCGAGTCGGCCGACGCCGTGGCTGCCGGCATGTTCAAGTGGGCAAAGGAGCTGGGCGTGACCCACTACACCCACTGGTTTCAGCCTCTTACCGAAGGCACGGCCGAAAAGCACGATGCCTTTGTGGAGCACAACTGGAAGGGCGGCATGATTGAGGAATTTGAAGGCAAGCTACTCATGCAGCAGGAGCCTGATGCCAGCTCGTTCCCTAATGGAGGTATACGCAACACCTTCGAGGCACGCGGATATTCCGCATGGGACCCGGCATCACCAGTGTTTGTCATCGATGACACTTTGTGTATCCCTACTGTGTTCATATCCTACACAGGTGAGTCGCTCGACTATAAGGCACCGCTGAAGAAAGCTCTCAAGGCTGTCAATAAGGCTGCCACAGATGTGTGCTCATACTTCTACGATAACGTGACCAAGGTTCAGTCAAACCTCGGCTGGGAGCAGGAGTATTTCCTCGTTGACGAAGGACTGTACTCGGCACGCCCGGACTTGCTCATGACGGGCCGCACACTTATGGGTCACGACTCTGCCAAAAACCAGCAGATGGACGACCACTACTTCGGTTCTATCCCCGGCCGTGTGCAGGCTTTCATGAAGGAACTTGAGATTACAGCCCTTGAACTGGGAATCCCCTGCAAAACACGTCACAACGAGGTTGCGCCAAACCAGTTTGAGCTTGCCCCAATCTTTGAGGAGACCAACCTCGCCGTTGACCACAACATGCTCATCATGTCGACAATGAAGAAGATTGCACGCAAGCATGGGTTCCGCGTACTGCTGCACGAAAAGCCGTTCGCGGGCATCAACGGCAGCGGCAAGCACAATAACTGGTCGCTCTCCACAAACACGGGCATCGTGCTCCACGCTCCCGGCAAGACACCAGAGGAAAACCTTCGCTTCATAACTTTCGTCGTGGAGACACTCATGGGTGTATACAGCCACAACGGACTGCTGAAAGCTTCTATTATGAGTGCAACAAACGCACATCGTCTGGGAGCCAACGAGGCACCGCCGGCAATCATATCATCATTCCTCGGCACTCAGCTCTCCGAAGCTCTCGACACAATCGAGAACAGCACAAATGACGACCAGCTCATCGACCTTGCCGGCAAGCAGCACATGGAGCTTGACATTCCGCAGATTCCAGAACTGCTCATCGACAACACCGACCGCAACCGTACATCGCCATTCGCATTCACAGGCAACCGATTTGAGTTCCGCGCAGTAGGATCTGAGGCAAACTGCGCATCGGCAATGATTGCCCTCAACGCCGCTGTGGCAGAGGCTCTTGTAAACTTCAAGGAGCGTGTTGACGCCCTCATTGCCAACGGCACCAGCAAGCTGGCCGCAATTGTACATATTCTCCGCGAGGATATTAAAACCTGCAAGCCTATCCGCTTCGATGGCAACGGTTATTCCGACGAGTGGGTCGAAGAGGCTACACGCCGCGGACTTGACGTGGAGAAGAGTTGCCCGGTAATCTTTGAGCGCTATCTCGACGAGAGCAGCATCAAGATGTTCGAGAGTCTCGGCATCATGACAAGAAAAGAACTTGAAGCACGCAACGAAGTGAAATGGGAAACATACACCAAGAAGATTCAGATTGAGGCGCGCGTGCTCGGCGACCTGTCAATGAACCACATCATACCAGTGGCAACACACTACCAGAGCAAGCTGATAAAGAATGTTACCAACATGCGTGAGATATTCCCGCAGCAGAAAGCTGACGAACTGTCGGCACGCAACATCAAGCTCATTGAAGAGATTGCACAGCGCACACAAACAATAGAGACAGGTGTAGAGGAGCTGGTGAACGCCCGCAAGGTGGCAAACAAAATAGAGGACGAGCACAAGAAAGCTATTGCCTATCACGATACTGTGGCTCCAAAGATGGAGACTATACGTTATGAAATCGACAAGCTGGAGCTTATCGTTGAAGATGACCTCTGGACACTGCCAAAATACCGCGAGCTCTTGTTTATAAGATAAATGAGCCACTGCTCATAAAATCAAAAGGGCAATCTACCATTTCCGCAGATTGTTTAGGTTGGGGCGGAGAGATGCTTTCATGGCATCTCCCCGCTTTTTTGCGGAAAAACGTGCCATTTTTTTGGCTGCAATAAAAAAAAATTGTATCTTTGCACCTGATTAAGTCAAGAAAAATATTAATGATACTAAACAAGATGATCAGACAAACATTTTCCACAATTATATTATGTCTTTTTATTATGCTGTCTGTATCAGCGCAAAAAAGGGCGAAATATGAATTTAAGCGTAATCTCCCTATATATGCGGACTCCCTGATTGCAGATTTCGACTATCCGCTGGCATGGGAAAACAGTGGGATAAAGGATTTTGAGGAATGGAAAAGGGTGGCACGCCAAAAGGTGTTTGACTGCATGCTCACACCGCCACCACCTCCTGCCAACGGCTACGATGTAAAGGTAATTGCCGAGGAACAGCGCAACGGATACCGCGCACGTAAGATTGAGATAAGGCTGTCGCGCTATTACACCGTACCTGCATACGTGCTCATACCCGACGGCAAAGGTCCGTTCCCAGCCATAAACGCCTTGCACGACCATGGCGGGCATCTGTTTATAGGTAAGGAGAAGATGATCCGTCCGTTGGCTTGTGAGGACTCCACAGTGATAAAGGATGCCGATGAGTGGACAGCCCTTTATGAAGGACAGTTTGTGGGCGACTTTCTTGCGCAGCATGGTTATGTGGTATTTTCGGCAGATGCTCCCATGTGGGGAGAACGTGGACAGATGGAAGGGGCACGGCGCGACCGCTACGACATGATTGCCGGCAACATGATGATGTACGGAATAGACCTCAGCGCATATATGACCTACGACGACATTGCCGGCACGGAATTTCTTGCCTCAATTCCCGAGGTTGACCCACAGCGGATAGGCTGCACGGGATGCTCGATGGGAGCATACCGTGCCTGGATGCTCTCAGCATTGTCTGACCGCATAAAGGTGGGAACAGCCATCTGCTGGATGGTGACCGCCGACGAGCAGATGTCATTTAAATACAAGCGCACCGAAAACGGAGGCTTTGCCAACTGTTTCCCGGGACTGCGCCGGTGGATGGACTATCCGCACACAGCCTCGCTTGCTTGCCCAAAGCCAATGCTGTTTATCAACGGAACACAAGACAAACTGTTTCCTATCCCAGGCGTTGAAAAGGCTTTCAAGATAATGCACCACACATGGAAAAGCCAGGGAGCTAACGACAGGCTGGAAACGGAGATATGGGATATTCCGCACAGCTGTCCACTGAAAGTGCAGGAGCGAATACTGGAATTTTTCAAGAAACACTTATAGTTTTTCAGAAACACTTATATTTTTTCAGAAAACACTCCCAGAAATCATTAAAATACTATGCCCAAACTAAACATCAACCAATGGGCGGAGGAAGACCGTCCGCGCGAAAAACTGATAGCCATGGGGGCACAGACCCTGAGCAGTGCCGAGCTGCTTGCCATACTCATAGGCAGCGGCTCCACCGACGAGAGCGCCGTGAGCCTGATGCAGCGTGTGCTCAACGACTGCGGCAACAACCTCAATACTCTCGGCAAGATGACTATTCAGGAGCTAACCGCACAGAAGTACAAGGGCATGGGACCAGCCAAGGCTGTGACAATACTTGCCGCTTGTGAGTTGGGCAAACGCCGCGCTGCAGAAAAGGTGGAAGACCGTCCAACGCTCAACAGCGCACAAACAATATATGAGTATATGCACCCCATAATGCAGGACTTCGACACCGAGCATGCCTGGGTGCTGCTCATGAATCATGCCTTCAAGCTCATTGCCGCCAAACAGATAAGCCACGGCGGACTGACTGAAACCGCCGTCGACGTGAGAGTAATCCTAAAGGAGGCTCTGCTACACAATGCCACCGTGGTTGCCATTGTCCACAATCATCCCAGCGGCAACACCATGCCAAGCACCTTCGACAACCGTCTCACAGAACAGGTGAAAAAGGCATGCGACATCATGCGGATACATCTTGCCGACCACGTGATTGTGACCGACGGCAGATATTACTCTTATCAGGAAGAGGGAAAGATTTAGGAAAAAGTTATGGGGTTTGGGAAGCGCAACACTTCCCAAACCCCATATCTTTAATATGATTATTATGCAGTAAGCCTAAGCCGTTACTTCACAATAACCTTGCGTGTTGTACCGTCAGAATACTTGATGATGTTAACACCCTTCTGCGGACCGTGAATCATCTGACCTGCGGCATTGTAGCGTGCCACTTCCTCGACGCCGTTGCCGTCGGTCAATGTACCTAAGATACCATTAGAATCAGGATCGGTAATCTTTGCCTTTGCGTTATTGATCACGCGACCAGTGTTGATGTCAATCATCATACATACAACATTGCAATTACTGATATCGTTTACAGTAGGAACGTCGAATGTGATGGTACCGTTGTATTCCTCACCAGCTGTAATCTCAGCAGGGATATAGCCAGCAGCACCGTTATAAGTACCTACCTGTGCACGTACCACATTGTTTTGCATGAACGGAACAACCTGGCTTTGACCATACTTGCCGCCAGAAGCCCAGTCGTCAACACCACAGCCCTGCTCTACATTTGACAGGTTGTTGTCCTGATAGCCCATCAGGTTGTCCTCGGTAACGATGAGGAACAGGCCGATGTTCTGCTTCTCCATGTCAAGGGCAAACTTGGTAGAGAACGGCACGCTAACCTTACCGTCAGCCACAGTAGCAGAAACAGAGAGGTCGGCATCGGCATCCTTCCCCATCTCATCGCTTACAAGGTCAAGCCAACAGTTGCCTTCTGGAGAGTTGGGTGAGTAAGCGTTCTTACCGTCAATAACCTCATGATACATCGGTGAAGATGCAACGCTGCCACGGTTAATCTTTGCAGAAGGCGCACCTGAGAGCTGCAACATGTTCTGAACATAGCTCGACATACCGCTCTCATAGATATCGCCAGTATACACGTGATATGCAGCCATAATCACCTTGTCGCCATACATCTCAGAAATTTTGTCCCAAGCAATATGACCAAGCGGACAGTTAGGACACTCCATACCTGTCATCTCCTCAATGATAACACGCTTTGTAGACTGGAAAGCAAGGTTCTTCACAGTGAACTCTGCCTCGCTGGTATTCTCGCCCATGGTTACGTTGAAATAGAACTTGTTCTCCTTGCCAACTGTCAGAGGCAGAGGCTTGCTGAATGTAAAGTCATACTTGTCGCCCTTAGCGAGTGTGAGTCCACTTTCAGAAACCTCGTCAACGACATTCTTATCAGCATCGAGCAGCTTCACATTAACGTCAGAGAATGTCTGGTTAGAGACATTAGCAATCACGCGTCCCTTAATGGTCATATCTTTCTGTGCCACAACGGTAGTCTCCGACATGAGTGCTGTGAGGAATGCTATGTCGCGCTCCACAGCGATATTGTCAACGAACACAAGGCTCTGATCCTCGTTCTCATTTACGAATGCCACATAGATATGCTTGCCCATATACTTGTCGAGCTTGAACGAATAGTGTGTCCAGTCGCCTGCAAGATTGGCTTCGCTTTTACCTGGCAGTACACGCTCATCCATCACGACCTCCCCCTCTGTGCGCATCTTCTGGCAGATGTTGGCATCGAGATAGTTGTAAACTTCGTCATCTGCATATACAATTACTTTCAGCCTGTCGGTCTTGGTATTGCGGTAGCCCTGTGCGTCGAACTCAAGCAGGCACTTAGTATTTTCAGGAATCAATATCTGTGGAGTAACCAACCAGTCGTCAGACTTGCCGGCAGGAGAGTATGCTGATGTTGAGGCGGCAGCGAAGTCTGTGTCGCCCTCATCACGCACAGGAACCCATGCATAATTATCACCCTTTTGGAAATCAAGAGCCTTCATTTCATCGTTAGGCTCGTTACCGTCACCGTCGCGCCATAACATTCTGTTCACACCTGTAGAGAAATCCTCACTGTACAGTGTGTTGTCATCGCTCACAAGCACACGCTCGTATTTACCCTCATAGTTCAACACATGCTCTGCACATGGGTTATCGCCATTCACATCGGTAACAGCTCCTGCAGGTATCACCACCTTGTACTTGCTTCCGAGATAAAGATACTGTATTGATGCAGGATAAGCCAGCACCATCTTCGACTGGTCAGAATTGCTTGATGTAGCAAGTGTAAGCTCAGCCATTGGTGTGTCATCGCCCTCACGATAGAGCTTTGCCTTTAAGTTCTCGCCCTGCTCGTTCTCACCCAATTTCACATCGGTGCTATATGTGATAAGCAATGGATTGGTACTGATGTCGATGTGTGTCATGGCAGTACCGTCGGCAGGTGTAGCCGACACCATTTCTACAGGAGCAACTCCTCTACCTACAAGATGCACAACAATCTCACTGTTGGTCTTGCTCTCATTGCCCTTAAGTGCGATTGTTCCCGCAGGAATAGTGAGAGTGTAAGTTTCACCTTCGTTCAGCTTAGAAGTACGGAAACCAATCTCAACAATCTTCTTGTTTGACGGGTTTGTCTCAAATTTACGACACTCCTTGAATATATTACCGTCTTTATCGGTAAGCTTTATGTCCTTCATATTGCCGATAACATTCACCTCATAGTCGAAGAGAACACTTACTGTCTTGACATTTGTGATTGTCGCGCCGTCAACAGGCGTGGTTCTATAGTTCTTCAGAAGATTTATGTTGCGTGCCGCATCAGCTATCGATTCGTTCATCTTCAGCGTGTAGCTGGTGTATGGGTCAGGGAATGCCGCAAGCACCTTGCCGTCACCGGACACTCCTGAACAAGTACCTGTATAGTCAAAACCAGTCTTACCGTAGAAGTCGATGCCATAACGCAGTTTCAGCAGGTCATCCATAGGATACCAGAAATTGTCAACGAGCGCATAAAGTGAACGAATAGGACCTGTATATGCAATAGAACCATACATCACACCATTGTCGTCCATCTTGATACAGTCATACTTTTGAGCATCAACGGTATTGTAAACCTGATATTCCTTTGTCTCCATATTGTAACGGAATGGCACAGAATATTCGCTACCCATAGACTCTGCAATATATGCCGTACCTCCATACCATTTTCCATTAGGACTAAACGTACCGTCGATAATCCATAACAGTCCATTTAACCATGGTGTACCATCAGCATTGAAACCGGGCTTGCTATAGGTTTTAGTCTCACGGTCGTAGATAAAGCTGAGCGTATTCCACGTATACGAGAAGTCTATGATACCTGTAATGTAGCGGCCATCACCGGAAATATTGGTAAATCTTCTCTGCTTCCAGTCCTTCTTGGTCTCTCCTGGCTTAGTGCTGTTGCTGCTTCCCTCTTCAGGAATGCCAGGAGTGTCGAGCATGATATTTCCATTCTGAAGGTCGTAAAGCACAGCCTCCTCACTCCAGTCCTCTTTTTGCACCACACCTACGGCATACTTGCCATCGGGAGTAACAGCAGTAATGTAACCAGACTCCCATCCGGCCCACTTTTCCATAAACTCCCATCCTTTCCCTTTAGTCCACTTCGCAGGCTGGCCTTTGTAAGAGCCCACAACCACACCGTCATCGGTAATGTCATTGGCTGAGCATGAAAGCGGCGTAGTACCTTCGTTCTCAAGTCCGAGAACATCCACCTCGCCTGTCTCAATGTTTATTCGGCGTGTATTAGTATATGTGGATGCGTCAGCGGCTCCAGTACCGTATGACACAGCCCATTTACCATTGTCAGACACATTGTTGATCATCGACTGGTCCATAAAATTGTATGGCGTCAATGTTGGCGGAGCCACTTGTGCCGACACATTGGCACACACAAGCATGCCAACGATGCAAAAAATAAGTTTCTTGATTCTGTTTTTATTCATTACTTATAATTTTAGGAAAAAGTTTAAGGTTGCGACAGCCACAGCCCCGCAACCTTAAACCGCATTATTACAAATTATTTAATCACAACTTTCTTGCCGTTGATGATATATAGACCCTTGCCAAGAGCCTTCACGGCAGCTGCGTCAGCGTTGCGGAGAACATTCACACCGTTAACGGTATAAACATCTACTTTACCACCGGCGTTGGCAACGATGTTGTCGATGCCGGTACCACCTATAACGTATACAACAACAAGTTCCTCGTTAACATCAGTCTCATCATTACCATTGATTGCACCTGCTGGAATTGTAAGAGTATAAGTACCGTCGGCAGTTATTGCACCGTCAGCAAGTTTTAAAACAAGCTGATTCTCTGGCAAACTCCAGTCAATTTCCCAAGATACGCTGTAAGTATTACCCTTATCATCTGTCAGTGTAGGATAAACCACATAGCTGCCACCAATCATAGAACGCTCAGGAGCAGTAATAATGATTGATACAGGAATCTCCTTCACATTGCCGCCAGCTGGATTAGCAGTGAGTTTGAAGTTACCCTCAGCAGTGGTACCCTTAATCTCATAATAGATAATGGTAAGTGGGCTTGTGCCTCCCTCAAACTGCTCTCCGAGGTTGAAGAACTCAGAAGGTACTGTAATCTCATAAATTCCAGGTTCTGTGATAGGCTCTGGCAAAACAAGCTCAGCTTCTACGATCGGTGCGAACCAATCATCAGGATCTTCAATAAAATGTATGTCATCCAGTGTGTATCTTCCCCATTCTGTATATGTAGCCCTGTTGTAGATAGTAATCTCATTGTTTTCAGTAAGGTTTATGTTCCAGTTTGGAGTAATACCCTTAGCGCAAGAGAAAGTAATCTTGTCAATCTTCTCTACTACTGACTCGCTTGCAGGTGTTACATCAAAGCCCTCCTTGTTAAACTCTGCAGTGAACTGGATTGTAAACCATGAGTTCTCCTCATTCTCATGAATCTGACCAAAACCGTTCTCTGTCTTAACCACAGCCTTGCCCTCTGCGTCTTTTGCAAATACGTTGATGTCGAATACATCCCAGCTACGAACAGCTTCAGGGAATGTGATTATCCAGTCGGTGCTTTCATCATTAACCTTTGTAACCTCACAGTCAACGCTTGAGCCACTACCTAAGTTGGCCACAGCAGTAACCTCTACCGGTGCGGAGAACTCAACAGTATATGTAGTCTCATCAGCAGAATATAGAGTGACAGGATTGCTGATATCATTCTTCATCACCACGTCGCTGTAAACGTATGCCTCTGCAGCACCATAGATAACGAATGAAGCAGTACCGATGTTAGGTGTCGCGTTACCACGGCTGTCCTCCTCGCTCTTGAATGCCTCTACAGTCAATTCGTAAACATTGTCCTTGAGCAGCCTTGTATCATACCATGAAATCTTGAACTCGTATGGTGTGTCAAGGAATGTGCCGTCACCAGCAGGCACTGGCCACTTGTAATATCCCATTCTGATGTTCTCACCGGTGGTCTTGTTAACGAGTGTCCAATTAAGGTAGCCTATCTCAGAGTCTCTGTTGGTTGTTATCACAGTAGTGCTGCCCTTCTCAAGGTTTGTCATTGTGGCACCAGCAAGCTCAACCTTTGTCTCACCGTCTGCACTTGTATAGAGTGCTGATGTGATTGAGAAGTTCTGAGCCTGAGCCACACGACCTGAGCACTCAAATGCATAGTTGAAGTAGTCAAAGCTCTGCTTTCCGTCAGGACGCTCTACGTCAGTAAGAGCGATCTTAACTCTTGTGTCAGCGTCAATAGCTACGTTTGGCATAGGAATAGTGACAGTCATCTCACCGTTCTCTCTTACCACCTTGATGTCCTTAAGCTGCAGTTTGAGAGTCTTCTCAACGCCACCCTCTGTGTATGTAAAGTCAACGCCCTCGAAAGTAGCGCCGTCTTTCTCCAGCCAGCACTCGATGCTCTCGGTTTCGTTGTCAATAATGGTTTTACCTGTATTCAGACTCCACTCAGATGATGGGTTGAACACAACCTCATTATAGTTGTAAGTGAAGAAGTAGCTGCCGAGGGCACCGGGAACGTCAGAATAAGCATAGTTGCCATTTTCGTCCTTAACACCCTTCACATTGAGGGTAATTACATCGATACCTTCTTTATATTTGATGGTCTCCTTGTCGCGCAGCTTGCCCTTAAGGATTACAGCAACATTGTTTCCGTCAACAAGTACAGGCACCTCCTCAACGTAGGCACCTTCCTCTGACTCGATGTCACCATAGGTCAATGTAGCCGTAGGAGCATCGAAGAAGTCAACAGCTCCGCTGAAGTTGAGTGTCACCACACCTGCGGCATCGCCAGCCATATAGTATGACTTGAAACTGTTTACTGCAGGATCAGCAGCAGGAGTGTTTACACTGCCGAGCAGTATTAATGGCTTGGCTGCCGCCTTATAGGTAAGTGTCAGCTTACCGTCACCGTTATAGAGCACTTTCTCATCTTCCTTTGACTTGACGCCGGTGAACTCTACCTTAATGTCGTCACCTTCCTTCATTGTACCGTCATTATACCATGCAATGAGCTGTTTCTTGAGGTCGATTGTAAGGTAAACGCCAGTACCGTTTACTACTGGAGAATAAGTTTTTCCTTTTACGGTAACAACACAGCCGCTATGATTGATTGGCTGGTTGAATGTCAGATAGACCGTACCTGTAGACGCGCTCATAACAGACTTGTCCACAGGCTTAGCTTTAACCAGCTCTACTGGCAGTGCACCGCTACGGAACTCAACAAAGAAATCTGCATCATCCCAAAGATTCCATACTGTTGCAAGATAATAAGTCTTACCTGCCTCACAAGGGAAAACATAGCGACTCGCAGCACCATACACTCCGTTCCAGAAATCTGCTAATACAATATCGCTCTTTGTCTCATAAGTAGCGTCAGTATAGAATGCCCAAGTTCCTACTCCGTAAGGAATTGAGAACTTGCCTGTCTCTGTAGCTACATACTTACAGTAAGCTTTTGTACCCTTGGTAAGCTTGTATGTTTCACCTGGCACAAGTACATACGGGTCGCCTTGCACTCCCGTGCCTTGCACTGCTGCATTCATGTTGCCGCACCATAGGAACAACAACGTCACCATAAGTGTATGGAGCACCAGCCCCATACGCTTTTGTAAAGTCTTGTTTTGTTTCATAATTTGTAAATTTAATAAATGATTTTTATTTTGCTTTCTTTATTTCACGATAATCTTACGTGTCTCTCCGTTGCTCATCTTAATGATGTTCAAACCCTTCTGCGGAGCAGAGATAACCTGTCCGGCAGCATTGTAGCGTGCTGTCTCAACAGCATCGGCACCGTTGTTGTAGACACCCTTGATGCCAGTGCCATCTGAGATGTATTTCACAGCTTTGCAGTCGGCGTTGGTAACCCACTCGCGTCCATAGTCCGGATATTCCTGTGTCAAGTCGGCAGTAATGGCAGGAGCCACAAATGCCACCACATTCATATTGTCGGCATTCCAGCCAGACTCAAGTGTTGTGGTGAAAGTCTTCTCGTAAGCGTCTCCATTCCACTCAATCATATCGCCCAATGGTGCGGTGAGTGATGCGCGGAGCACATGGTCGTGTACGTAATTCTGATTCCATGTTCTGCCGTCAGTGTTCAACTGTGGTGCCACAATACCATCCTCTGTGAGGTATACTGTAAGCGCATAGTCGGAAAGCAGCTGCTCCACATCAACACCGTTACCATTGACCTTCACGGTGAGCAGACGGGTGTCCTTATTGTATGAACCACTGATGTTGACTGAAGCAAGTGCCGGAGAATTGGTATTGACATAAGTTACAATATCCTCGAAGTAGCCATTCATAACATCTGCGGAGTAATCGCCCTGATATGCCCCCCCTGCGATTTCACCATCTACAATAGTACGGTTGAACGCTACCGACGGGAAACCACTTACTGCATCGGCAGCCATGATGTAATTTCCCGGGGTTATGGTGAACTGGTCTTCTCCACTCGACATGTTTCCATGTACAGCAACCCATGCGATCTCATTGTTGCGTGATGTCACAAAGTTCTTCAGGTTGGTTGCACCCGGCTGGCAATACCTACAGTATTGTGAGGTGAACTGTTCCATGAGGGTCATCTGGCGTGGCATGGCCTTGTTGTATGTAAACACACGTACAGCTGCGGCATCATCTGTTGTAGTGCTTTCATCAAACGGTTTTCCGTCGGCAGTAACAGCATAGAAGTAAAGCGGAGTCATGCCAAGAGGCATGTTCGAAGGAATGGTTATTTGTCCCTGAACGACCTGTGTCTCGCCTGTTACATTCTCAACAACCTTTGTATCCATAACTTCCTCACCAAGGATTATTCTCACTTCGAGCTTGCCTATGGTAGATGTACCGAAATTGCTTACAGCAAAAGCATAAGAAAGAGCCTGACCTGGCTTAACCCAGTCACTGCCTGTCTGTGCGCCTTCCATCACTACATCGGGAACAAAGAACTTGTCGTTCTCGGCAATTAGCTGTACGCTGAGGTTTCCATAGCTCTCCCAGCCCGTGCCATACCAGCCTATTCCGCTCTCACCGAGATTTCCATACAAATAGATAGGTGCTACAATGCTGCCCTCCTCAACTAATGAAGCAGGATAAGCCTCAGCCACATTTTGAGATAGCTGATTATATGTATAGCCTATTAACAAACCACTAATATTGGAAATGTCGAGGTCGTATGGTTTGTTGAAAGTAACTTCGTTCCATCCCACTTTAGCAGGATTCATAAGTGAAAAGTTTTTAGATGCTACAGGAGCTGATGATATATTTCCAGAAGCATCTAAAACATAAATGAACGCATTGGAGACATTTGTAAGATTGGTAAGGGCAAAACGCATGCCGACAATCTTGCTTAAATCAATCTTTTTTAAATTCTGTGCGTCTAAAAACGCAGCTATCTTAAGGTCACCAGAAACGTATGGATAACCAATTCCATTATACGGGTCTGTTTCGTATGAGTCAGAAGAATAAGCACCATAATATTTTTGGTTTGCGGCAAGAGCTCTTGTCGCAGTTTTTGACATTGGAGCTTTTGACATAGACTTTACTGCGGCACCGCCTTTTCTGAGACCGTCAGCCTTAATTGTTCCGGCAAGTTTCACATCTGCCTTCACCTGCTTCTTTGTTACAGTTCTAAAATCCTTTTTTAGTGTTGTGCCTAAAGAGGCGTTTTGTGCCATGGCGGTTGTCAGCGACAATGCTGCCACAGCGAGTAACGAGTAGAATTTCTTCATAATACTTTGATTTATATTTTATTTGATAATTGTCTTCACTGTCTTGCCGTTGCTCAGCTTGATGATGTTCAGGCCCTTTGCAGGAGCAGAAAGCTTATTGCCCTTGCTGTCGTAGCGGCTAATAACAGTGGCATTTTTATCCGACTCCATATCGGCAATGCCTGACGGGTCAGCATAGATGCAGTTGATATTTACTGTAGGACCAACAGCATCACCACCGAGAATAGTTAAAGAAACTTTCTCCTCGCTGTAAATACCATTATCAAAAATCCATTCAGAACCTAAAGGCTTAATTTCATTTGCCAGCATAGTACCGCTTTGTGTGTCAAACATCCCATTCTCATGCATATCACATGCTCCTGGGAAACATATCTGCACGCGACCTGATTTAGGAGCAAAAGGTGCAGAAACTCTCAGCGCTACCTTTGCAGGAGCATTTGTATTATTCTTTACACTCAAGTCAAATTTTGCTTGTGATACAATCCCAAACATCGGCATACCAGGGACTTTTTCCTCTTCCACAGCATAGAAGGTTACTGTGCTTCCATCAGCAACCTCATTGCCGTTGGCATCGATAAAACTAAAGGTGTTGTCCACCTGTGCGCTTGCGCTGCCCACACCGAGCAACACAGCCACTGCTAATGTTAAAAATTTCATTTTCTTCATACTTATCCTTTTTAATTTATTCTTTGTTTTCATTTATAATCTTCACCTTTGCTGCCTGCATCACACCATTGTCGTTATATACAAAAGCTACGATAGAGCAGTCCTCCGGTTTCCAGTTGCTCTTCAGTATCGTAGTAGCTGTAATGGTCTTCTCTGCGCCCTCTGTGATATTGAACTCCTCACCCCAAGTGCCGTTAACGGCAGCACGGAACACATGGTTGTGAACATAGTCCATTTTCATTGAACCGTCGGGCAGATTCTGAGGAGCCACGATATTGTCCTCAATAATCCAAAGCTGGAGCTTGCCGCTAACATTACCGTCAACACCCATTGCATTTACTGTGATGATCACTTCGCTTTTCTCTTCATCATACTCTGTAGCCAGCTCCAATGATACGGGAGCGGTCTTCTCAATCTCCAATGCTACAGACGAAGCCCATGTATCTATGGTGGCAGGAGTGCCCTTGCGGTTAACGCGTCCTGAAGGCTGTGACGGCATACCTGCATTATTATAATATGTCTCACCGTCATCCGTGGCAAGTCCAAGATCGCTTGCGCTGCTTGGCAATGACAGACGGCCACCATGTATTCCCACGGCAATGACATTGTCGCTGTAAGTCTCATGCAGCTGTTCTATCACTCCTGCTGCATTAGGGCAGTTTACACAGAGCTGACCGGTGTAGTCTTCCAATAGCACGCAGCGTGCCACATCTGCAGGTTTCACATAGATGAAGCGCTCGTTCTCGTCAATGTTGCTGCAAGCTGCCATCAGCAGCGTTACACCTATTATATATATATATGATATTATTTTTCTCATTGTTAAAAATTTAAAATGATTCTTCATTCTTCATTTTAAAAATTATAATTATACGACACTGTGAATCCCTTTGTCTGAGGAATGTAGCGGCAAACGCCTCCCGAGCAGTTATAGCCTGCACGTGTGCGTCCCCAGCCGAGCTGTATGCGGTGCGACTTGATGTTGTAGGTAAGGTAAGTCTGCCAGTAATGCTCCTTTGTCTCGCCGGCATTATACATGTCGGAGGCTGTTATCATCCAGTGTGGAGCAAGTGACAGCTCTGCCAATCCGTAAATCCAGTCACCCTCGTCCTCGCCTGTGGTGAGATACTGAGCCTCTACACGCAGCTTTGTCTTTGGATTGATGGTGAACAGACCGTCGGCAACGAAGATGTTACTGTGAATCATTCCACCTTCTCCCTCAATCACAGTCTTGTTGTAGAACTGGTTCATGTACATGAGGTTAAGCTTGAAGCCCTTGGCTATGCGGCGCTCCACCTGCACGTTTAAGTCCTGATAGAAAGTCTTGTCGCCCCATTTCCAGAATGCAGAGCCGTAGCCGTCGGTTCCCCAGCTTCCTGGAGTGAGGTCGGGCAGGGCTGTGCTGCTCTTATAGTTCATGTCGATGGCATGCACATGCGAGAAGTTCACCTTAACGTTCATACCGTACTTGCCGCCAAGGGCTGTGCGGCGCTTGAAGTTGTAGCCAAACTGTGCCTGATAAGCCCACTCACCGTTCTTGTTGGTATTGTAAGGATAGAGGGCAGCCAGCGCATAGGTGTGGTCCTCGGTGAATGCAGGCAGGTGGTTGACAGCAGAACCGCTTCCGCTCTCAGTGCGGTCGCTCACCGACGAGAAGTTGTCGGAACGCTTTGCCTGAAGGAGTATCGACATACCCTTCTTTGAATAAGATGTAGAGAGCATTCCCACATATCCCTTGCGGTAGATGTAATTGTTCTTGAACGATGGGTCAGCATCTTTCTGAGCATACTCTGCTAAGATGTTGAAACCACCTTTGTTGAAGCTGGCACGAACATCAAACGAGTTAACGTTCTTAGGCATTTTAAGAATATGTGTTGCGTCGGCAGGAATCTGTGCATCATCATCGCCATGCTTGTTTACCCATGATGCACCGAGGGTGAGGTTGGCATCTTTCTCTGCCAATCCCTTAAACCACTGGTTAAGACTCAGTTCCATGTCGGCACCGCTTATCAGCGCATCGTTATACGACCAGTAGTGACGCTGCACACCGGCAAGTGCCTTCAGCTGTACACCCTTGAACGGACGTATCACAACCCTGCCTCCCAGCAACGAGTTATCGATACCGAGACTGCGCTCCTCGTAAGTGCGGAGAATGAATCCCGAGCCAAACTGCTCGTAGTAGTTACCCACAGTAAGCTCGAAGTCCTTGATGTGAAACTTGCCATAGGCATTAGCCACGCCCCACCCCTTGAAGCCTCTGTCGGTCTCGAATCCTGGCAGCGGGTGCTCAAGATATTCGAGACGCACGCCAAAGTCAAGCATCTTGCTTGAGAGGCTCACATCAGCATAAGTGTTGGTGCGGAAGTCCTCATTGGAACCGTCAGCCTGCTCACCCGTGGGCACAAGCATATCACTCTGGATACTACCAGTGAGCGATATTCCCTTGCCGAGGTCAACCTGTGCATTCGCCGCAGAGGCGGCGAGAACCGCCATTACTAATATTTGTTTTCTCATTTAAATCAATTCATAATTCTTAATTCATAATGCATAATTCGTAGTTCATGCATTATGAATTATGAATTATTTCACGAGTTCCCTAACTTTCTCAATCAGTTCCTCCTCTGCGCCGTCGGTATATCCATTGTGCTTGTACACAATGTTTCCCTTGCCGTCGACAATGAGCACGTAAGGAATCATCTGAATGCCGAGTGCACGCTTAAAGTCGCCGTTAGGGTCGAGCAGCACATCATATTCCCAACCATTAGCGTCAACCAAAGGCTTTACCTTGTTGATGTTCTGAGCCTGGTCGATAGATACGGCTATCAGCTTTACGCCTGTCTCCTCCTGCCAATCGGGATAAACCTCGTGGATTGCCTTCAGCTCGCGGTTGCACGGCTTGCACCATGTGGCGAAGAAGTCGATGATAAACGGTTTACCATCGTTCGACAATGTTGCGGTGTCAACAGTCTTACCGTTGATATCCTTCAGTGTCACTGATGGCAGCTGTGCCATTGCCTCGCCCCCAATGAACAGGAGCATGAATGCGATTGCTAAAAACTTAATTCTTTTCATAATTATATCTTTTTATTTTATTACTTTCTTTCCATTAACGATATACAGTCCCTTGCCGAGAGCATTAAAATCGGTACCGAGATAGCGGCCGTCTATGCTGTAGATGCCTTTAACAGTCTGTGTCTCAGGAGTAACAACATTCCATATACCTGCTGCTTTAGGGTCGTAAACTCTCAGCTCGTCGATAAAGAATGCTCCGCCGGTCTCAAATGTCAGTGAGGTGTAGCCCTCGCCATTGAGTGTAGAGCGGCACTCTGTCCACTCCCCGTCTTTCAGTGTGAATGAAGTCTGTGTCAACATTCCGCGCTCTGTGCTCAGAGTCAGCTCTTTCTTGTCGCCGTTACAAGGAGCAGCCTTGAACACAATCTCTGTTCCAAAGTTGAAATAGGATTGAGGAGAGGTGATAATTCCTGAAGATGTCTTCAAACATGCACAGGCAGGCGCATTGGATGAAGTCAATGTCCACCCGCTGTTGTCAGCAACAAATTGGTCGGCAGTACCGCCAGTGCCACGGTTTCTCCAGTCACCGTCGTTACCACCCTTACCGCTACACTTATCAAACGACTCATAGAACCAGTTACCGTCAGCATCCGGCTGTGGCTTGTCGTTCTCAACTTTAAAGGCAAATGATATTGTTCCGTCATTATTCTGCGTAATGTCAGTTATCGACTTATGCAAATTGTATGAGCCGTCGGAGTTTTTGTTGTAGAGCGTGGCGGCGGGAGTAGTGCTGCTTGTTAGGCTGTTGTTTCCGTTATAAGGGAAAACATCACCTGCACAGTCATCATCATTTGCCACGTATGAGTTATCGGCGGCGATAGGAGTAAAGCGCTGATGACTGCCGGCGTTTATGGTATTATCTCTCCATGCGTCGAAGTCGTAGTCAACATGTGTCACAAGCAAACCCTCGCCTGGCAGCGCAGCATCCCATCTTATCTTCTGGCGGTTCTCCAACAGATAATACTCATCTTTATGACCATCATTATATATAATGTATGCTTGACCGCCGTCCTCAAGAGCTTTCATTCCGCTAATATTAACATCCTCGTTAAGCTCTACCGGTTCAAGCCATCCTGCCTGCCAGCGCTCATAGCTTGTATAGGCTGCAGGCACAAAGCTGTCGCCGTTGTAGTTGCCAAAACTCATAAGGTCCCAACGGTACATTCCGTAGTTGCCGCTGCTGCCGGTGTCATACATGTCGGGAAGGCCAAGACAGTGAGAGAACTCATGGCAGAAAGTGCCTATGCCGTCAATGGTGCCATGCTCGCCAAGCTCACAGCTGCAGGCATAGGTGTTGACTGTTATTCCGTCAACCTCAACCTTCTTGCCATATCTCGACAGCTCACCCTCATGTGGCCAGATGGTATTGGCATCGCCGCCTGAAGCCTCGCCGCGACCGGCATAAAGGATGCACACCTGGTCTGCCACCAGGTCATAATTCCAGTCGTATTCGGCAAAGTTCACGACATCCTCTACAGCCTTGCAGGCATACTCGACCATCTCGTCGGGATGCTCGTCGGAGCCAAGCAGTCCGTTGTTTGCTCCATAATAGGCATAGTTGTTTGGCAGGCGGACAGGCCCCACCACGTCGAAGTCCATCAGCAGGTCTCCGTTGCTCTGGTCGCGGAAATAATCGCGTACCGAGCCTACAAAGCCAATCTCGGGATTCTTATAATTCTCAGCATTGAGAATGTCATTGTAAAGTGCCTGAGGTTTTTCTGATGAGAAACGCACATCATTAAACTCCACCAGCACCACCAGTCCTTTCCTTTTGCCATAGGAACGTGTCGTGCCTTGTTTTCTGTTGGCGGCAGCACGACTCATGCGCCTTGTGTTGGCTATTGCGCGCTTTGCCTGTGCGTTTTTTTGCATTGCAGTAATGTCAACGGGTTCATAAAGACCGTTGTTGACATTGAGCGCATAGCACTTTCCTGTTTCAGTTATGTAGTAATTAAAATATTCATCACCTGCCAGCTCTGCACGCACTACCCCCCCAGATACAGGGATATTACGCCAAATACCACGCTTTGCAGGCACACCATATATACATGCTACAGCAAGCAGCAGCGATATGGACAAAAATAATTTTTTCATTCTTTTTTCTAATTTATTGTTGCAAATACGTGTGCAAAATTACATTTTTTTTTTGTAATAATTGCATATTATTCAAAAAAATCTTTTTTACAGCCAAAGAACATATATTTTTCATTAAATTGTGTATATTTATCGTATAAAAAATAGTCACAGAACTATTTTTCAACTCATATTTTCGTTATTTATAAAAGCCTACAGATTCACACCACTAAAAAAATATAATAAAACTATGGTAACAATCAGTATGAAAGTAATTTTAAACTTAGGCAAAAAAAAGCCTACGGTTGACAAAAACAATGCAAGTAACGGAGTTATAGAACGTAATGGGAACCGAGAATTTCACCAATTGGCCATACAGGCTATTGCAGAAGAACGCCTGTACAGGCGCGGCAGCACGGTGAACAACTATCTTACCGCTCTACGCTCATTTATCGGCTTTGCCGGAGAGCATCTGCTGCTGGACGATTTCAACCAGCAGCTCATAGAGCAATATCAGCAGTTCCTAAAATCAAAGGGCATCTGTCTCAACACCATATCGTGCTATATGCGCTCACTGCGTGTCATCTACAAAAAAACAATGGGAGGAAACAGCAATGTCAATGCAAATCCTTTCAACAATGTGTTTTTAGGAAAAACCAAAACCTGCAAACGCTCAATAGCAAACGATGAAATACTGCGCATACAGCAACTTGAACTTCCGTCAGGGTCTTATCTCAGATTGTGCCGTGACACAATGCTTTTCAGTTTCTATGCCCTCGGTATGCCATTTGTAGACATTGCACATCTTCAACACTCGCAAATCATTGATAACACCATTTTCTATTATCGCCAAAAGACGATGCAACCGGTACACATCAAAATAGAACCGTGTATACGCAAGATTATAGACTATTATTACAATCCGCAACGGAGATATATCTTTCCGTTTATCACAGCTGACGACAATATCACCGCCAACCGTCAATACCACACCAGCCTGGGCAGATACAACCGCACATTGAAACGCATTGCACGAATGGCGGGGGTGACATCAAACATAACCTCCTACACCATGCGACACACATGGGCTACACTTGCATTTCGCAACAATATCGACCTGCCCATAATTTCTAAAGCACTGGGACACACTAACACGAATACCACCATAACATATATCCGTGAGATTGACGATGCCCCGATAGCCGAGGCAAACCGCAAGCTGCTGGAAATGCTGCATCTTGTGACGGAACCAACTGATAAATAAAAACACTTACCGCCAGCTAAAATCAAAAAAGCATGGCGGTAAGTGGTTTTTAATTACAAAGAGTCAATATATCCAGTATCAAGACCTGTTATCAAGGCTATCTGCTCTGTTGTAACCCCAGTGGTTTTAAGAGCTTTAACCGTTGCCAGCAATGCCTTTTCTTTCTGCTCCAATTGTGTATTTTTCTGCTCGATTAATTCATCTTTCTGCTCGATTACTTTATCTCTCTGCTCAATTACTTTATCCTTTTCTGCAATTTTTTTGTCGCGGAGCATCAATGCGGTATCTCTGTCCTCTATGGCAGAGAAATACTCATCCTCAACGTTCATTTCCTGTCTCAAATCCGGATTTGCGGCAGCAGACACCAACCGGTGCATAATGTACTCCATATCGGGATTTCCCGCAAACCGGGAGTCGTCAATCTCAATAACCTGCCTGTCTTTTGGCCAGCAGTTAGCTTGGTCGAAACAGAAGAGCACCTCATCGAGCTTGGGATTGACACGCCCGTGGAGCAATGGTATCTGCACGATTATGCTATCATGAGTAAGGCTGGAGACAAAGGGGTCGGGCATTCCCTCCTTTACCTCGTTTCCGTTATAATCGTAAGGCTTATGGCTGACGTAAACCACTGGTTCCTCAATGTCGCCTACCCTATGGCCAAGCAGATATACTGCCACCATGGGCAGGGCATGCTGCTCAGAACCCTTGCCGGTGATATTTTCCTTCCTGTTGTACTGTGCACCGAGATACTGGCGGAAACGAAGCGTCTCTGTCTCCACCCATGTCTTCTGAAGCTCTATGAGTATGTGTTTCTCCTTGCCTTTCTCGTCGCGCACAGTGGCGGCAAAGTCTATGCGGAACATCGACACATCGTTCTTTGTCACGTTGGAATACTCATGCGCACGCTGTGACACAGTCACCACTTTCTGTTTGAGCAATGCGGAAAGTATGGTGGTTGCCACGCGTTCGTCCTCCATAAGGTATTTGAACACCGTATCGTAAATTGGGTTGGCTCCGTAATATTTCATCGTTTCGTCTCCTTTTTGTTGATTTTTCTGCAAAGGTAAGGCAAAAAAAACAATTTACCAAATTTTTTGCCATTTATCTTAAGATACTTTGTGATTTATCTTAAGATACTTTGCCGTTTATCCTAAAGATATTTAGAAAATAAAATATGCACACTATCGGCCTTAAAAAATCCGCGCAACATAAATCCATCGCCAATCTATCACCTTTTTGGGGCTAAAACACAACTGAACGTATCAAAAGTGTTGCGAAATTGGTCAAAAACAGTTTTAAAATTAAATAAAATTTTCTTCAGTTATTTGCTTTGGCAAACAGATAATTCATGTAAATTTGTGGTCAAATTCTGAAAATTTTTCGTTTTAACCCTACATTCCTACACCAAACGCCATTATTTACTGAATGTCAGAAAATTACAGGGTGTCCCCTTTGTCTCAACCCTACACAAGGGTACCCCCTGATTGTCCGAGAACGTCTATCGCACTTTCTTTTAGGCACGGATTACACTCAAAACAAAATAAATAAGAGTGTAATCCGTGCCTAAAATCGTGACACAATGTAAGCAGTGACAGGCTTTTCTGACAACCTCGCGCAAATAAAAAAACTGGAAAATGGCAATTTCCGGAACAAAATCGGTGAAAAATGACAAAAAGTACCTGTAAAATTTGGTGGAAAACAGCAAAATTGCTATATTTGCAGCCAATAAACATTGTTTTGGTGTATAAAATGGCAGGTTCTTAACCACCTAAATTGACGAAGAACCGAAATATTCCAATAGGGTGGAAAGAAATCGGTTGACAGCTCAAATTTTCCATTCAAGATACTACTTGCCACATAGTTGTAACCTATCAGATAGTAATTATTTCTATCTATACAGCAAAATAAAAATGCTGCGCCGTAGCTGGCGCAACATTTTTTATTTATCTTCAGTTATGTATGGAAAAATTCTGTTCTCATACATAATAGAGACGGTGCGTTAATTGTTGATTGGATCAAGAATCTCATTTGCTGACAGACGAATGGTGTTTGTGTTATCATCCACATCTGTGAGAAGCAGTTCTGTTGGATTTTTATCATCATCAGGTGCTATCTTGAATGTTTTGCTATTGAAATTAGCCTGGAATTGAATCCAGCTATAATTATTCCAGCAAGTAACACCAAAGTTGTTGCCTCTGCTTGCAAAATTAATGAAAATTTCGTCATCGCTAAGTACCGTTACATTATACAACAATAATCCTGTATTGCCTGCAAGTTCCCAATACAATGCAACATCTACACCGTCATAAGGAGTAAACAACATATATTTCGGTGCTGCGCCAAGTTGCGGATATACATTCTGTATCCACCAGCCCCAATACCCTTTTTGGCTCATGCCTGAAAGTGACATATACCAATCCTTATTGGAGAAAAACCATGCAGGAGAATAGAACGGTTTTAAAACAACGCCCGCAGCATCAACAGACTCAAAGTAAGGCTCTTCAGCATCGATGTACTTAAAATTTTGAACAGTCTTACCATTCATGGTTAATGGAGTCCTAAAGCTCAATGTGCCATCACTTTCTATGATATAAGGAACGCTTTCTTGCACTGTGGCTTCACCATCGGTATATTCAACATTGAGATGATGGTAAGAGTGTGACAGTTTTGCCTCGAAATCACCGTCGTGATACTTAAACTGCGGATATGTGCTGTAGATTTCATCATAAGCGTTGATTTTTGCAATCTCATCACTCCACTCAACGCCATCGGCAACAGGCGTCATAACCATCTTCACACCGGTCTTTTTACCTTTCAGAATGACTTTGTCGGCTTTCGCCTCCATTATCTGGAACTCAAAGTCACCTTCCATACCCTTGCCGTTACCTCCTATGCCTGCAGGATTTTTCGGATTGGAAAAGAAATGGAACACCTCATTGTTGGTGTCGATGGTAAGCACCACGCCAGCACTCTGCTTAATGCTGTAAAGAGAAGTTGATGTGGCATCTTTGCCATACACCTCGCTTGCTGCTGTAACGTTGCCAGCCTTGTCGAATTTCAGATAAACATTATATCCGCCGTATGACATACCATCCTGAGGATAGTATTCCAAACGCCATCCGTTGCCAGCTGATGTCAACACCTCTTTATCTGCATTTATCGTCTCCTCAACACGTTCTGCCGCCGACTTGCCAAAAACATCGTCAACATCACTTGTACATGCGGTAAGCATGGCAAAAGCGACAGCTGATAAAGAATATAATAATTTTCTCATAATAATAAATCTTTTAATTTATACTTTTTAAGTTCAACGT
The DNA here is from genome assembly GCA_030539375.1 of Prevotella sp. Taxonomy (GTDB): domain Bacteria; phylum Bacteroidota; class Bacteroidia; order Bacteroidales; family Bacteroidaceae; genus Prevotella. The sequence continues at coordinate 51,003 of JAUNSB010000006.1, read as the reverse complement.
ATTGACCTCAGATGTGCGGCGCAAAACGATCTCACGCAGTTTGTTGAGGTCTATGTTCCATGATGTAAGGAAGTAATCATACACAATATCAAACTTCTTAAGCATTTTCTCACGCCCGCTTGTGTCCTCACGTGCGATCTTCAAGGAGCCTTCTACAGGATTAATCTCCAAATCTTGGAGTTTCTTGTCTAAATCTGCATTTGTGAAAGTTTTATGTAACTTGAACTCACCAAATTCTCCCGTCTCTGAATCAACATAAGAGATAACATACTGTACACCGTCCTCAACAATTTCGTCCCACTCAGCCTGAGTATGAGTTATGTATGTTGACATAATCTCAACGAAATCCTCACGAGCCTCATTTGAGGCATAGTTGGTGACAAATCCCATACCGTGCGACTCGTGCATGTCCTTCATATTCCATCCTGGAACATCTTTGTCAACATTAACCCATCCGTTGGTCTGATAGTTTGTTGAGACTGTATTGAACTCTGTACTATAGTTCTTTGTTTGATGCAGAATATGTGCAAACTCATGGTGCATGGTATGGAAATACCAATAGTTTAGCTGATCAATGTCTATATTGTCAACATCAATCATATTGACATTATATAATGTTATCTTCAGACCGCCCTCAGCCGTACCGAGTACCATTGAGCCGGAACTGTTGTAAGCAGGCGAACCTATCAACTGCATCTGTTTTGGGCAATAAGTCTTGATAAAGTCGCCCGACCCCATCAGTTCCTCGTATGCCTCCAGATAGAGGTGCTTTGTGAGTTTTGCCAAAGCCACAGACTTGTTGTAGTCAGCAGGCACGAGGTTGTAGGTGTTGTTGCTTTCCTTGTCATCATAACGATATTTGAAGTCGATATTGTATGTTTTCACATAGTTGTCAAGCAGCCATGTGTCAAATTCATTATTCTGTGTTGCTGCATCGGGAAAGATGCTCTTGCTGTCGAGATCATCCTCACTGCAAGAGGTCGCCAGTGCCATGGCTACCGCCACAATAAAGATATTGAAATATTTCATATTGTCTTGCTTTTAATTATTTATTGTCAAAATTACGTGGATTAGCCTCAAGACCAGCCTCAATGACATCCTGCGGCAACTGTATGGCACGGCGCGGGTCATCTAATGTCAGAACGTCATCTGTCTGTCCGGTGCGGTTGTGTGCAATCTCTATGCCATATCGCTTAATGTCCATAAAACGGTTGCCTTGATGGATTGTCATGACGCGCCGCATGGTAAGAATAAAATGTATCAGGCTTTCCTGAACACCGCTCTCTACCTTATATCCTAACGGGTTAAGCTTCATCTTGATTGTACGGTCAGTTTCATTTGTTGCCGCATTAGGAATGTTCAGCGGACAATAGTTCAGACTCTGATAAAAGTCATCAATCTGCTCTGCTGTGTATGTGGCACGCTTTGCTCCCACATTGTGTATGAAGTAATTGATGTCTGTCATTGCGGCAGCCGTGTTGCCGAGCAGTGTGTTTGCCTCTGCGCGTACAAGGATTGTTTCTTCTGTCGTAAACGGCACGGTCACTCCATGCAAATACCCCACTCCGTTTGCCTTGTCGATATATTCAAAATAGGCTCCTACGATAGGGCAGGAAACCTTTTGGTCTGAGCCATACAGAGCCGCTCCCAAATAAGTCCCAGGAGATTCCCTGTTATATGCTCCCCATACATTAGCAGAGCGAAGTACGGTTCTGGCAAGCGCGATAGAGAATGCGTAGCGTGTTGCCAGTGAATATCTGCCCAATATATACGGAGCAGCAGATACCACAGGCATGATTATAAGATTGGCATTCTGTGAGGCATTTATATATGCATTCTCACGGTCATCGGCATTTGCCATTCCATTCATCTCTGCCCAATTGCGGAACATTGTCGTAGGATCATTGCCCAGCACGACATTTGCGCAGTCTATGGCTTTTTGATATTCCTGACGGAAAAGATAGAAACGTGCGGCGAAAGCATTTGCAGCCTTGCGGTTCCAATGATATTTAGGCACAGTATAACTCTCGTCATTGATAAGTGGAAGCCCCTCTTCAATATCCTTTTCTATTTTGTCATACAATTCCTTCATTGTGCCGCGGTGATACTCCACCTTAACCTGCGTTTCCGGTTTTTCAGCGTATGGCAAACCGAAATCCTTATCTGCAGTTTCAGGATTGTAAGCCAGACAGAAGCAGCAGGCCAGTGCAAAATGATTATATGCACGTGCGATAAGAGCCTCTCCACGCTGTGGATTCAGCGACTCTGGATTGCCCATCTCCTCTATGGCCTGAAGTGCCTGATTGGCAGATGCTGTTGCACCATAGTGAGCATCCCACACCCTCTTTGGGTCATCATTACCTGTATTGGTGTCGTCTTTCCACAGATATGCGGCTTCTTCTATAGGCTGATAGATGCTGTACAGCACCCCATTATCAACGGCATTATCGCTTGAATACTCCATAAGAGGCGCCGTGGTACTGGTGGGATATGCCGACACCAATAGCGATGTGACTTTGGTGGCGTTATTCACTTCTGCACGGTTGTCTGGCATTTTGTCAAGAAAATCATCACATGATGTCAGGCAAAATGACGCTCCGGCTATTGTTAAATATAATATATTTTTCATACTCATATATATAATCTATATTAAAAATTTTTGATTATAAAGAAAACTTCAGGGTAAGTGTGAACTGTTTTGGCATTGGCGCAGCCACACCACCAGTGTTGAAGAACTCCGGATCCTGACCGTTCAGTTTATCGTCAGCATAAATCAGGAAAAGGTTTGTTGCCTGCAACTTCAGCGACAAGTCCTGCAATTTGAGGGGTGCGATAAGTTTCTTGGGGAAATCGTATGCCAGCGATATTTCCTTCATACGAATGAAATCTCCCTTTGCTATGCGCTCTGTGGAATAATTGTAGGCGTTGTATGCACGACTCAAGTAAGAATCATTCTGGTTCATACGCTTGTCGGCGATAACAGGTACTGAGGTGTATTTCTCATCACCAGCAACGCTCCAGCGGTTGATGAATTCCTTAGGCATAGCATCGAGGTCACTGTATCTGTTGGAGAAGGCAGGATCAAGACGTACCACATTGCCAAACGAATAAGTTATGAACACGTTAAGTTTCAAGCCTTTATACTTCAATATGTTTCCAAATGAGCCTGTAATAGTGGGGTCTGTCGGTCCTTCGTATACGAGGTGGTCTTTATTCACACGGTCTTGGAAATCGATGTCGCTTATAGTAACATCACCGTCTTCATTCACAAATGTAGGCAGACCGTCCTCGTTAAGTCCGCGGAAGTCCATGGAGAACAGTGAGCGTACAGGATAGCCCTTAAGCGCAAATCCTGAACCTGTAATCATGTCTATCACACGTGCATTGGTGTCAAGCTCAGTGATTGTGTTCTTCGAGTGAGCAAAAATGAAGTCAGTGTTCCAGCTGAAATCCTTGGTCTTGATGTTCTGTGTAGACAATGTGAACTCAATACCATGTGAGCGCATTGAGGCAACATTGGCATATTTTGAAATCTGACCGCCTATACCCATTGTGTTTGCAATACCAATCAGGTCATAATTGTTACGGCGATACCAGTCAACAGAGAGGTTGATGCGGTTGTTGAGGAAACCAAGGTCAGCACCGATGTTAAGCTCATGCTTCTTTTCGTATGTCAACTCACCGTTTTCAAGATCATAAATCTGAAGTCCAGATTCTTTTACTGATGAGAATGGACGCCATGGATTATAACTGGTAATTACAACGCGCGAGTTTGTGACATTTGCAGGACCACGGTCGGCGGTAAGGGAATAAGATGCTTTTAATGTCAGGTTGGACAATGCCGGGCGTAGGTTCTCAAACCATTTTTCCTCATGGGCATTCCATGCACCCGACACGTTCCATGTGGGTAACCAACGTGCGCTACGGCTTTTTCCAAGCTTGTTACTACCCTCATAGCGCACTGTTCCGTTAATGGTGTATTTACCTTGATAAGAATATGTGGCTGTACCGAAGAATGAAACCTCACGGCTATGGGTCTCGTCAACACTATAGTACATGTTGTTTTCCTCATTTGCCTGTTTGAAATACAAATAGTCATATGATGGCAGCATACCCATTTCGTATTGCATGCCTACACCATTGAAGAATGTTTTCTTGCGGTCGAGGGCATTCACTTCCATACCACCGAAGAAGTTTACAATATGATCTTCATTATATACATCATTATAACTTGCAGTGGCACGGAAATCCCAACTGTTCATCTTGTATTTTGTCTCACGGTAAAAACCGCCGTTAGGCAATACTGTTACAGGCAATGAATTGGCATCGTCAGGATCCGTATACAGCCATTTGTTAGCATCGCGCATTGTTGCGTCATCCATGGCACGGAAAGCCATAGCCTGGTTTGAGTTGTCCTTGACATTATGAGCTTGCGTAGAAGTTGAATATTTGTAAGCACCAAGTACAGCGAGCTCCACTTTGGTTATTGGCTTATATTTTAGCTCACCCTGAAACTTAAAATCACTCACATCCAAATCCATATAATTATTAGCCAGCTCATGCATGATATTAAATGGAGCATAGTTTCGTACATAAAATGTGTTGGCATCAAGTGCACGGCTCGTATTCATTGCATACGAATAGGGGTTGATGTCAAAGTCACGCTTTACCTCACCATTTACAGCATCAATGGTTTGCCCCAATGTACCTGGTGCTTTCTGCTTACGGTAAGATGCATTGCCGATAAGATTAAGCGACAATCTTTCCGTAATCTTATACAAAGCATTCATGTTGGCTGTATATCTGTTAACCTTGCTCTGCTTGCTCCATCCTGGGTCGTCAAGCATAGAAAGAGACACATAATAGGATGCTTTGTCCGTACCGCTTGACATGCTGATGGCATGATTCATTGAAATTGAATTGTTGAACAGTTCGTCAAACCAGTCTGTATTTCTATATTCTGCCTCTCTTAGGTAGGCATTGCGTGCCTCTGCTGTATTTGCAAGTCCAAACGTACCATTTGACTTGTTGTACTGGTTAATCATGTGGTACATCAGACCATACACACCACTGTCTGCATTACGGTAAACATCCGAGAAATTAAGATAACCGGCAGCTTCCATATCACGGTATACACTCATCTGTTCCTGAGAGTTCATGATGTTGAAGTTCTTATAGCTTGGCTTTAGGCGCATTGAGAATTCACCAGAATACGAAATCTTATTCTGACCGGCCTTACCCTTCTTGGTGGTAACGACAATCACACCTGCCATGGCGCGGGCACCATAGATAGATGTGGCACTACCGTCTTTCAATATCTGGAAACTCTCAATGTCGTCGGCATTAAGACCTGCTATAGCAGAGCTTACCAATGTCACAGCATCACCCGATGACAGATCATCGGCAGACACTTCTGTTACATCCTCCATGATTACACCGTCAACAACCCACAAAGGTTTTGATGAACCATAAATACTTGTTGCACCGCGCACACGAATCTTTGGTGCGGTACCGAAAGTACCAGAAACGTTTTGCACGCTCACACCGGCAGCACGACCTTCAAGCGAACGGCTGATATCTGCAACACCGTCCAGCTTGGCAGCATCTGCATCAATTTTAGTAGCAGCTCCAGTAAACAGTCGTTTGTCCATCTTCTGCATACCGGTGACAACAACATCACCGAGCACTTGTCCATCGGCAACAAGAGTCACCGTCATACCGTTCTTTGCCGTAACAGTCTGGGTAGTCATACCCACATAGCTCACCTGGAGCTTCTTGCCATCGGGGACACTTATTGAGAAATGTCCGTCGATGTCGGTTGTGGTACCTGTCTTAGAGCCCACAATCTTGATTGTGGCGCCAATGACAGGCTGACCGTCCTCCTGAGAAATTACGGTACCTTTAACTGTCTTTTGGGCAAATGCCGTGCATACTACGAGCACGAGGCACGCCAAAAGCGTCATGAGTCTTTTTTTCATAAATTCTCTCTTTTTAGTTTAAAAAATTAATTATAACGTTATTATTCTCTCTCTCTTATTACATTTTTCCTGAATACACCTTATTTATATATATAAGGGCAGAATTTGGGAAAGTTTTATGTATGTCTTATCCTGCTCTTTTGTACACCTCGCGTGACGAGGTGGTACATTGTTGAACTAATGTCAAGTTTGATTACAAATATCTCCAATCACAAATTGTTTTGTTTCTTAAACTTTGGAATGTTAAACATAAAAACAGTATAAAAATGAAAGAAAAATACAGATTGAAGCATCTTTTTATCAAAAAAATGCATTTTAATCGATATTTTATGTAAAAAATTTCGTTTCTTAATTAATTTTTATTAATTTTGCGGCTGAAATTGACCTTTTTTAAGGTAAATATGTACCACCTCGTCACGCGAGGTGGTGAAAAATATGGTTTAAACGCGCACCTCGGCGCGCGAGGTGTGCAAAATAAAACATACAGAGATGTTAAAAATTTTTATATGTACATAATTTTAAGGTGTATTCAGGAAAAATGTAATAAGAGAGAGAATAATAACATTATAATTAATTTTTTAAACTAAAAAGAGAGAATTTATGAAAAAAAGACTCATGACGCTTTTGGCGTGCCTCGTGCTCGTAGTATGCACGGCATTTGCCCAAAAGACAGTTAAAGGTACCGTAATTTCTCAGGAGGACGGTCAGCCTGTCATTGGCGCCACAATCAAGATTGTGGGCTCTAAGACAGGTACCACAACCGACATCGACGGACATTTCTCAATAAGTGTCCCCGACGGCAAGAAGCTCCAGGTGAGCTATGTGGGCATGACTACCCAGACTGTTGCGGCAAAGGACGGAATGAAGGTGACTCTTGTCGCCGATGGACAAGTGCTCGGTGACGTTGTAGTCACTGGTATGCAGAAGATGGACAAGCGACTGTTTACAGGTGCTTCAACAAAAATCAGCGCAGAAGACAGCAAGTTGGATGGTGTTGCAGATATCAGCCGTTCGCTTGAAGGCCGTGCTGCCGGTGTGAGCGTACAGAACGTTTCTGGTACTTTCGGTACCGCACCAAAGATTCGTGTGCGTGGCGCTACAAGTATATATGGAAACTCAAAGCCTTTGTGGGTTGTTGACGGTGTGATTATGGAGGATGTTACCGACGTGTCGGCTGATGAGCTTTCATCAGGTGACGCCAACACCCTTATCTCTTCAGCCATTGCTGGTCTTAACTCTGACGATATTGAGACATTCGACATTCTGAAGGATGGTAGTGCCACATCTATCTATGGTGCCCGCGCCATGGCAGGTGTGATTGTAATCACCACCAAGAAGGGTAAGAGCGGTCAGGCCCGCATCAACTACACTGGTGAGTACACCATGCGCCTGAAGCCAAGCTACTCCACCTTCAATATCATGAACTCTCAGGATCAGATGAGCGTGTATCAGGAGATGCAGCAGAAAGGTTATCTTAACTATGCCGAAATTTCAAATGCAGCATCAAGCGGTGTGTATGGTAAGATGTATGAGTTGATCAACACCTACAATCCCGCAACCGGCACATTTGCGCTCGCCAATACAGCTGAGGCACGTGCCGAATATCTGCGCCAGGCAGAATACCGCAATACAGACTGGTTTGACGAACTGTTCTCAAATTCTATCCAGCACAACCACTCTGTGAGCATTTCCACTGGTACAGAGAAATCACAGACATACGCATCTGTTTCTGCAATGTTTGACCCAGGATGGACAAAGCAGTCACAGATAAGCCGCTACACAGCAAATCTGAACAACACTTTCAATATCTCGAAGAAGCTTACCTTCAGCATGATTGCCAACTCAAGCTACCGTAAGCAGGAGGCTCCGGGTACATTGTCATCTGAGACTGATGCCGTTACCGGTGAGATTCACCGCTCATTCGACATCAACCCATACTCATACGCCCTGAACACATCGCGCGCTCTTGACCCTAACACATTCTATGTACGCAACTATGCGCCGTTCAACATCATGCACGAGCTCGAGAACAACTACATCGACCTTGATGTGTTCGACATGCGTGTACAGGGTGAGTTGAAGTACAAGCCAATAACAAAGGTTGAGCTCGGTGTGCTGGCTGCATACAAATACAACCAGTCAACACAGAACCACCATATTCTTGATGACTCAAACCAGGCAATGGCTTATCGTGCGATGCCTACAACTACCATCCGCGATAACAACCCGTTCCTCTATACCGACCCGGATGATATATTCGCACTGCCTGTGACTGTATTGCCTTACGGTGGTATCTATAACAAGACAAGCAACAAAATGAACGCATGGGACTTCCGTGCCACCGCTTCATATAATGATGTGTATGCCCAAGATCATATCGTAAACCTGTATGGAGGTATGGAGGTTAACAGCATCGACCGTACCTATGACTGGTTCAGAGGCTGGGGTATGCAGTACTCCCTGGGTGAGATTGCCAATTATGCATATCAGGTGTTCAAGAAAGGTGCAGAGGACAACTCACAATACTTTGAGATAAGCAACACCCACGAGCGCCGCGCCGCATTCTTCGGCACAGCCACTTATTCGTGGAAGGGCCGTTACACCATTAACGGTACTATACGCTATGAGGGAACCAACAAACTTGGTAAGAGCAGTTCGGCACGCTGGTTGCCTACATGGAACGTTTCCGGTGCATGGAACGCTCATGAGGAGCCTTGGTTTGAAAAGACATTCAAAAATGTCATGACACACGCCACACTGAAGGCATCTTACTCACTGACAGCTGAAAGCGGTCCGTCGTGGGTGACGAACTCACTGCCTGTAATCAGCTCGTATACTCCATGGCGCCCATTTGCCGGACTAAAGGAGAGCGGCCTGCAGGAGAAAGACCGTGCCAACGGTGAACTTACTTTTGAGAAGAAACATGAGTTCAACATCGGTCTCCAGCTTGGATTCTGGAACAACCGCATCAATTTCGAGATGGACTGGTATAAGCGTAACAACTACGACCTTATAGGTATCGTAAACACGCAGATGGGCGGTATGAAGTATGGTAATGTAGCATCAATGAAGTCTAACGGTGTGGAGATGTCGCTGTCGGTAAATCCTGTTAAGACCAAGGACTTCAGCTGGACTACCAACCTCATATATTCTCACACCCACAACGAGGTTACAGAGCTTGAGAACAACCAGCGCGTAATCGACCTCGTGAGCGGAACAGGTTTCGCACTTGAAGGCTATCCCGTGCGCTCACTGTTCTCAATTCCTTTCCGCGGATTGAACAATGAGGGACTGCCGACATTCCTTGACCAGGACGGCAACATAACCACCACCGGCATCTACTTCCAGACACAGGACAAGGAGAAGCTCAGCTTCCTGGAGTATAGCGGCTCCGTTGACCCTACAGACGTAGGTTCATGGGGTAACGTATTCAAATACAAGAACCTCACGCTGAACGTGTTCATCACTTATTCATTCGGTAACGTGATTCGTCTTGACCCGGTATTCAAGAACGAGTACAACGACCTTATAGCAACTCCAAAAGAGTTCAAAAACCGCTGGACTGTGCCTGGCGACGAGAAGACTACGAATATTCCAGTCATAGCTTCCTCACGCCAAAACCGCAACGACAGTAACTTGAGCTATGCATACAACGCATACAACTACTCTACAGAGCGTATCGCCAAAGGTGACTTCATCCGCATGAAAGAAATCTCATTGGCATACGAGTTCCCTAAGACTCTCATCGAGCCTCTGAAGCTGAACAACCTGTCACTGAAACTTCAGGCAACAAACCTGTTCCTGATTTATGCCGACAAGAAGCTCAACGGTCAGGACCCTGAGTTCTTCAACACAGGAGGTGTCGCTGTTCCTATGCCAAAGCAGTTCACATTGACACTGCGCTTGGGCATGTAGTCTTTATAAATATAAAGGAATAATAAGAAATTATAAAACAGAACAAAATGAAAAAATATATAGGATTATCAATCATTGCATTGGGACTTGGTCTCACCTCCTGTGACGATTTCCTCGACGAGCTTCCAGATAACCGTACAGAGGCAAACACCGAGACAAAGATACAGAAGCTGTTAGTGTCCGCCTATCCTGATCATGATCACATGGCATTTACCGAATATGCCTCGGACAATGTGGACGACATGGGCGAGAACAACCCTAACACAGAGCGTTTCCTTGATGAGATCTACACATGGACAGATGTGACAGAGAGCGACAACCAGGATCCTGAGAGCTACTGGATGGATCTCTACCAGTGCATCGAGACCGCCAACATGGCTCTTGAAGGCATCGAGTCGATGGGTGGCGCAAGCACCACATCGCTGAAAGAGGCTCAGGCTGAGGCACTGCTCTGCCGTGCGTATGCTCACTTCATGCTGGTGAACATCTTTGCAAAACACTATGATGCCAACGATCCCAACTCGCTGGGTATATCATACGTGACAGAAACGGAGAAGGAGCTCAACCCTCAGTATCAGCGCGAGACTGTGCAGGAGAACTATGCCCACATCGAGGCAGACCTTGAGGCAGCGTTGCCAAATGTCGGTGACAGCTATTACACTGTGCCCAAATACCATTTCAACAAGAATGCCGCATACGCTTTCGCAACACGTTTCTATTTGTATTACGAGAAATACGACAAGGCCATTGAGTATGCCAACAAAGTGCTTGGCACAAATCCTGGCACCATGCTGCGCGACTGGGCTTACCTGAACACACTTCCCAATGGAGCTACATATCAGCAGGAACCAACTACCAATCATGTGATAGATGCTACTCTGAACTGTAACCTGCTGTTGCTGACATCATACTCTGCACAGGGACTGTATTTTGGAGGATTCTCAGTAGGTCACCGCTATTCTCACAGCAAGTATATGGGAGAAAATGAAACCATCTCTCCACTGGCAGCTATTTGGGGTGGCGGATACACCTCTTTTGCCTATCGCGTGAAGAGATATTCTGGTTCCAACATGAACGCCTGGTCACAGTGGCGCATGCCATATATGTTTGAATACACCGACCCTGTTGCAGGAATCGGATACCGCCGTACAGTATATGCCGCTTTCACAGGCGATGAGGTGCTACTCAACCGTGCTGAGGCATACATCATGAAGAAAGAGTATGATAAGGCTTGCGAGGATCTGACTACATGGGTACGCAATGTTAGCACCACAGCTAAGAACACCGGCTTTACAGTGACAGCTGAGGGCATTGCTGACTTCATGAACTCAATTCCATACGCATACGACAAGAAAGGCGCACCAAAGGCCGGCATAGAGTCATCGCTGAAGAAACACCTCAATCCTAAGTTCTCTATCGACGCCGAGGGTTCTGAGCAGGAGAGCTTGATTCAGGCTGTGCTTGCAATGCGCCGCTATGAGACACTGCACGAGGGTAAGCGCTGGTTTGACATTAAGCGTTGGGGTATTGAGATTCCACGCCGCTTGATGGATGCAGCAGGCGAGCCTGCGAAAATCACCGACTGGCTCACCGTTGATGACCCACGCCGCGCAATACAGATTCCTCAGAAGGTATTTGAGGCAGGATATACTCCTAACCCACGTCCTTCAAAAGAAAATTCTTCTCAGTTTTATATTCCTGTAACCAAAGAATAAAACGAAACAATTATGAAAAAGAAAATATTATATATTTTGCCTGTCATGCTGATTGCACTGGGCTTCACCTCATGCGAGGATGATGATCTGGACCCAACAAGCGTGATTACAACAAGCAACTACAAGCAGAACGAGTTTGACAAATGGTTAGAGGTAAACTTCAGAAATCCTTATAACATAGATTTCAAATACCGTTATGAGGAGATTGAGAGCGACCTCAACTATTACACTGTGCCTGCAGAAATGAATGCCTCAATCACAATGGCGCATCTGCTGAAATACCTCTGTATGGAGACATACGACGAGGTGGCAGGAGTGGGCTTCACACGTGCCAACTTCCCTAAGATGTTCTATCTCATTGGCGAATGGGAGTATCGTAACAACGGAAGCTTCATTCTGGGTACAGCCGAGGGAGGCCGCAAAATTCTTCTCTCGGGTATCAACTACCTGCCAGATGTGCTGAACGGTACATACGAGCCAGGCGTGAGCATAGCCGACGGACTGAATGAGTATTATATCAAGACCATTCATCACGAGTTCACACACATTCTGAACCAGACGCGCGACTACCCCACGGCATTCAGGGAGGTGACACCGGCGTCATACGTTTCAGACAGCCAGTTCTCTGATCCATACGTGAGCAATTATCTCAACCGTGGCTTCATCACACCTTACGCCGCCACAGAGCCTCGCGAGGACTTTGCCGAAATGCTGTCAATGTATGTCACCAACAGCGCAGAATGGTGGGAAAAGCAGATGAAGGCTGCCGAAACAATGTGGGACGGCGATCAGGAGCAGACACAGACCGGCCGTGTGCTCATTGAGCAGAAGCTCGACATCGTAAGAGCATACATGCACGACACATGGGGCATTGACATTAACGAGCTTCGCGACTGTATTCTCCGTCGTCAGAATGATGTGGTAAATGGTCGTATCAGTCTTACCGACACAACTATTGATTAAATAAAAAAGTAAAGATATGAACAAGAAAAATATATTCATCTATTTCCTTCTGGCACTTCCAATGATGCTCATGACATCATGCCTGAAAGACCAGGAGGACATGTTCGATAAATCAGCATCGGCACGCGTCACCGAGTATCTGGAAAATGCAAGAAAGGTACTTTCGAGCGCGGAGAATGGCTGGGTGCTTAATTATTATCCAGACAGAAACCAGTCGTATGGAGGATTTCCGTATGTCCTGAAGTTTGACGATGATAATGTCGAGGCTCGCTATATCTATGGCTATGGCGAGGATGGGGCTGACGGACAATATACCAACACTCCTATTACAACCACTTACGTGCTGAACAACGAGGATGGTCCTGTGCTGATGTTCGACACATACAATGAGTACACCCACCTCTTCGCAACACCAAGCGGTTCGTCTGGCGCTGGCGGTTATGAGGCTTACGACGGTGACTTTATGTTTATCATCATGGACATAAGCGACGATGAGAACGTAATCACCCTAAAGGGCAGTCGCTCGGGCAACGTGATGTATATGTATCGCAACACTGTATCAGCTGATGAGTATCTGAACAAGGCACGCACAATTGCAGAGTCGATAGAGCTCAGCACTTATAAGAAGGGTGACCTTACCATTGTGCTTGACACCGACAATCAGCAGGCATCAATCACTGCAGGCGAGGAGACTGCCGATGCGGCATATATCGTTACCGACAAGGGTATAAAGCTGTATGAACCTGTGACTGTCGGCGGTTATGAGCTCGACGAGTTTACCTATGACATTCAAGCCTGCACGATGACCAGCACTGCTGATGCATCATTGGTAATGGAGGGCTCTCTGCCTGATGGCTGGAAATCTTATGAGGAGCTGGCAGGAACATACAAATGCGGTGAAGAACTGACTATCAATGTAAGTTGTAATGATGACGGTAAGACATATTCTATCACTGGCATGAGCTATGTTGGCGGTGTCGTTCAGGCACAGTACAAATATTCCACAGGTTCATTTGTCATCACTACTCCACAATACATGGGAACATTTAGAGATATGTACAGCTGGCTTATTGCTACAGACGGCTCATATATATCCTGGGGTGAGAACACCTTGACCGGAACCAACAGCACCGAAGGTCCGCTCACTGTGACATTCAGTGGTGCCGAGTACAGCAGCGTGATGGAATATGTATTCTCTACGGAACAGCCTTCAAGCGGCTCTGGGCAAGGCTATTTGACCATGTATCCTAACCCGCTCACATTTGAGAAAGCGGAATAATAATAATCATGTATCAATAAGATGAAAAGTATGAAGAAAATTTTAAGTTTTATGATATTACTTGCAGGCGTGATTTCTATCACGTCCTGCGGTGACGACGATTTCACCTATAACGCCGCTGAACCTATTGAAATCGAGACTTCGGATGTCGTTTTCGATGCTGTAGGAGGTGAGGGATACATTCAGGTGAATGAGGCTGGAGCGATTACAGCCGAGACCACCAGCTCATGGCTGCAAATTGTCGTTGAAGGTCAGAGGGTAAAGGTAACTGCCAGTGTAAACACCTCTTTAAGCGGCCGTTCTGCCTCTATCGTCCTGAAATCAGGAAGCAAGACTTCCACCGTAACCGCAACCCAGACTGGTGCAGTACTGAAGACAGACGCTCCAGAGAGCATCATTTACGATGACAAAGCCCACACTGTTTCTTACAGTTTTACCTGCAGCATCCCTGTAACATTGTCAACTTCAGCTTCATGGCTGAAGGCTGAGCAGGCAGACGGTAAGCTGGCAATTGCCATGGCTGAAAATAACAGCGGACAAATCCGTACTGCCAATATCTCATATAAAGCAGGATCATTTGAGGGTAAGATAGAGGTAACTCAGGGTGATATCGACAAGGACGTTGTTGGAAAATATTATGTCTTAGGAGGCAATGATCCAGATGCGGAAGACCCGGACGATGCAGAGGTGAGTTTCCTCACTGCAATCACCAAAGACGGTGACCAGTACAATCTTGTGTTCCCGCAGTTCGGCTGGTCAATGCCTGTGACCTTCAGCAAGGAAGACCTCACTATGACAGTAAGCGCCGGACAGAGCATGGGTGTGTATGCTACCTATAATGTATTCTCGCTCATAGGTGATGCTGCAGAGGGATACATCACATGGAATCCATCTGTGACAATGACTGCCAGCATAAAGCAATATACAGAGACCGACGAGGATGGTACATACAGCTACGTGGCTGGTGAGTTCAAGGATGACGGCAAATGGGACGGTCATGCAAGTGATGTGTTCTCTTTGGGAGCATTCAGCAGCGAAACACCGTCAAACAATGGTTTTGTAGGTACACTGGCATTCTTCACCGATGTTGCCATTATTGAGTACGACATGGAAAACATGTCTGCTGGCAAGAAAGCGCCTAAGGCAATCTCTGCCGCAAAGGCAAAAGTGATGCCAATGACGCTCAAAAATAAATATACTGTTGTTAAATAATTGTAACTACTAAAGATTTTAAGAGCCGTATCATTACCGCAGATAGCGTTAGATACGGCTCTTTTCTTGCTTTTTAGAAAAGGGTGTGGCGGAATGAATACAAAGTGGTATCGGAATTCTTTCACCATTACTTATAGAAAGTTTTCTCGAATGCCTGAAACTCGTCTTTGCCGAGCACGCAACGTTTCCACCATGCCTCGATGAATCCAAATCCGTAGCCCATAAGCTGGGTAAAGGCGGCTGCGATGCTGAGCAGTCCTATTTTAATGCTTTTGTTCTGTAGGCTGCTGTCGGTGAATATCAGCAGGCAGTAGGCGATTATAGGCAGCCACGGCGCGGCGCACAGCCAGTACCAGCGGTCAACGTCGTCGTATTCCATCAGCACTCGTCCCACTGCCGAGACAAGTATCATGCAAATCACTCCCACAGTGAACACCATGGGCAGCAGATGCACTAACTTCATTGAGCCGGGATGGCGCTTGTGAAGGTTTATGCGCGCAATGCCGCTGTTGTAGACCTGACGGAAAAACTTGCGCATGTCGGTGCGGCGCTTGTGCCACACCCATGCCTCGGGAAACAGGCGGCATGAGCAGCCAGCCTTGAATATGCGTATGCTGAAGTCGATGTCCTCGCCAAAGCGCATCTTTGAGAATCCTCCAAGCTGTTGATATACGTCGCGACGTATGCCCATGTTGAATGACCGCGGATAGAACTTGTCGAGCTTCTTCTTTCCGCCACGTATGCCGCCGGTGGTGAAAAAGCTGGTCATGGAATAGCTTATAGCTTTCTGAACATCGGTGAATGAGGGATGGGCACTGTCGGGACCTCCGAAGGCATCGCAGGGATTGGCTTTAAGCTCATCTTCCACAGCCTGGAGATAGCCTTCGGGCAGCACCACGTCGCTGTCCAGCACTATGAGATAGTCGCCCTTAGAGCGCTCGGCACCGTAATTGCGGCTTTGTCCGGGACCGGAATTGTCCTTATAATAATAATGTATGTCGAGTGCGCCGGAATATTTCTCCACCACACTGCGGCAGTCGTTTTTAGAACCGTCCTCCACTATAATAACCTCAAACTGCTTGAAAGTCTGACGTGTCAGGCTTTCAAGCAGTTCGTCCACCTCATCGGGGCGGTTGTAAACTGGAACTATTATTGAATAATTCATAATTTTTAAATGAAGAATTCTTCACTCTTCATTTACTCCTTAATACGGTTAACGTATGAGCCGTCGCGGGTGTCAACCTCAATAAGCTCACCCTCGTTGATGAACAGAGGCACGCGCACTGTAATCTCGCCCATGGCTGTCTCAACAGTTGCAGGCTTTGTGGCGTTAGTGGCTGTGTCGCCCTTGAGTCCTGGCTCGCAGTAGGTGATGCGGAGTACGGTCTTCACCGGCATTTCGGCAAAGAGCACAGTGTCGGTGGAAGCATCGCTTACCACTGTCACCTCGTCGCCATCCTTCATATACTCGATACCGTTAACCAGCTCCTTTGCGATAGGAATCTGGTCGAATGTCTCCTGATTCATGAAGATGAAGTCGTCACCGTCCTTATAGCTGTAAACATACGGACGACGCTCAACGCGGACATCCTCAAGCTTCTCGCCGATGTTGAAACGCTTCTCGACAACGAGACCGTTTACAACGTTCTTCAGCTTTGTACGCATGAAAGTGTTACCCTTACCTGGCTTTACGTGCAGGAATTCAACAACGAAATACAGCTTGCCGTCCATGCGGATGCAAGTTCCGTTTTTAATGTCTTGTGAATTAATCATAAATGTTATATAAATTTTATTTTACCTTGATGAAAATTCGGTCAAAATCGGTGATGTACACTGAAATCCGGTGCAAAGTTACGCTTTTTTCTGTAAAAAACATAAATATTTTTGCTAAAATTCTTCTTTTTCTTGGTTATTTCGAAAAATATGAGTAATTTTGCAGCCAAATTTGGTGAAATTATAACAATAAAATAGATTAAAGCAATGAAAAGAACATTCCAGCCACACAACAGAAGAAGGGCAAACAAGCACGGCTTCCGCGAGAGAATGGCAACAAAGAATGGCCGTAGAGTATTGGCTGCACGCCGTGCCAAGGGCCGCAAGAAGTTGACCGTATCAGACGAGCATCACGGAAAGTAATCCGCTATGGAGGTTAACCGTAAGACATCGGGGGCATAGGCGTCACAACGCTTATGCCCTTTGATGTTTTAAAAACAGTCTATGACAGTCATGAAAGCGAAAGACTTTTTCCGTAAGTTTGCCAGCCTGTACCTATGGGGCAACCTGCTGGCAATGGCAGTGGTGGTAGTGCTGCTGGCAATGGGAGTAAAATACGGACTTGAAATATATACCCGCCACGACGAGGGAATACCAGTGCCAAATATCACAAATATGGACTTCAGCAAGGCACAGAGCCTGCTGGAAATGGACGGGCTGTACATTGAGGTGAGCGATTCGGGCTACAACAAGCGTATGCCCGCCAACTGCATTCTGGCGCAGACACCGGGCTACGGCACAAGGGTGAAGCAGGGGCGTACAATATATGTGACTGTCAATTCGCCGTCGTCGCCAACAGTGAGCGTGCCCGACATTATTGACAACTGCAGCCGCCGCGAGGCTGAGGCAAAGCTCACGGCTCTGGGATTCCGACTGCTTGAGCCGCGCTATGTGGCGGGTGAGAAAGACTGGGTGCTGGGACTGGTGAGCCGCGGCAGGGATGTTGCCGCCGGCGACCGTATATCCACTGACTATCCCGTGATGCTAAAGCTTGGCAATGGGGCATACGACAACAGTTATGATGACCTGAACTATGTGGATTCGGAATATCCAACAGAGGACGAGACTGTCGGCGAATATAATGACGGTGACAACACCGGCGGTGGCGGTGACGACTTTGAAGTGGTGACGGGACCGGAATAATCAGGCGGATTTACACCTTATTATTATATTATATGGAATACGACAACGACGAAATAGAGCTTTACGAGCACTACAGGTTTGTGGCAGATGCCGGACAGGTGGCTGTGCGCATCGACAAGTGGATGGCGGAGAAGATGCCGCACTCCAGCCGCAACCGCATACAGACTGCCGCAGATGCAGGATTCATTCATGCCAACGGCAAGCCAGTGAAGAGCAATTATAAGGTGCGTCCAGGCGATGTGATAACGCTGATGCTCGACCGTCCGCATCACGACACTTCGATAGTGGCTGAGGACATTCCGCTGAGTATTGTCTATGAGGACAGGGAACTGATGGTAATCAATAAGGAGGCGGGCATGGTGGTACATCCGGGATGCGGCAACTTCACGGGAACGTTAGTGAACGCCATCGCCTATTATCTGCGCGACCTTGAAAGCTATGACCCCAACGACCCGGAGGTGGGACTGGTGCATCGTATAGACAAAGACACAAGCGGACTGCTTGTGGTGGCAAAGACTCCCGAGGCAAAAAAGGAGCTGGGAGCACAGTTTTTCAACAAGACCACTCACCGCTCGTATAACGCCCTGGTGTGGGGAAACTTTACGGAGGACACGGGAACGATAGAGGGTAACATAGCACGCGACCCTAAAGATCGTCTGAGAATGACCGTGCTGCCTGCAGGCAGTGCCGAAGGCAAGCCGGCAGTGACTCACTACCGTGTGCTGGAGCGCTATGGATATGTCACCCTTGTGGAGTGCATACTTGAGACGGGACGCACCCACCAGATACGTGCCCACATGAAGCACATAGGGCATCCGCTGTTTTGCGACGAGCGCTATGGCGGCATGGAGATTCTGCGCGGCGAGCGTACAGGCTCCTACCGTCAGTTTGTTCAGAACTGTTTTAAACTGTGTCCGCGTCAGGCACTGCATGCCAAGACTCTCGGGTTTGTACATCCTATAACTAAGGAGCAGATGGATTTCGACAGTGAGTGGCCCGAGGATTTCGCAGCCCTCATTGATAAATGGCGCAAATACATAAATAAAAACTAAAAACTAAAAAAAATACAAACTAATAACTAAAAAATGAATCTGTTAAAATCACTGGTTATTGCCGCATTATGCACTTTCGCTGCAGAATCGCAGGCGCAGAAGTATCTTGGCGGCGACATTTCGCTGCTGCCTACCAACGAGAAGTCAAATTCAACCTATCTTGACAAGGATGGAAAACCAATCACGTCGCTGCTCGACTTCTTCAAGCAGGAGAAGATGAACGCCATGCGTGTCAGGCTGTTTGTAAATCCGTCTGATTTTCCAAACAACGACCCTAACTGCTGTCAGACCCTCGACTATGTGAAGGCTCTCGGCAAACGTATCAAGGATGCGGGAATGAGTCTGATGCTTGATTTCCATTACAGCGACACGTGGGCTGACCCCGCAAAGCAGTGGACCCCGAAGGCGTGGGAGAATCTCAACGACGAACAGCTTGTACAAAAGATTTACGACTACACAAAAGACGTGTTGCAACAGATGACGGAGGCAGGCGCAAAGCCCGACTTCATACAGACCGGCAATGAAATAAGTTATGGTATGCTGTGGGGATCAGCCAATGCCAGCTCCTTTAAAAAGTGCTACCCCAACGTTGATGCTAACTGGGACCGTTTCATCAACCTGCTTAAGAATGCAGGAAAAGCATGCCGTGAGGTGTGTCCCGAGGCTAAGATAATACTGCATACAGAGAGAACCACCAAGCCCCATGAGCAAAAATACTTCTATGACAAGATGAAGAGTGCCAATGTGGACTACGACATCATAGGGCTGAGCTATTATCCTATTTGGCATAATAGCATCGCAACACTCAACAGTGCCATTAATTCTTTGGAAAAGGATTATCCCGACAAGAAAATAATGATTGTGGAAGTGGGTTACAGCTATTCGTGGATTCCCAATGAAAAAGACTATGACACCAGCGGTACATATCCATATACGGAAGCAGGACAGGAGAAATTCACAAAAGACCTGATAACAATGCTCAACAGCCACAAGAACGTGAACGGGCTGTTCTGGTGGTGGATGGAATATAATGCATATCCGTGGAAAACAACCCAAATGGAAGGCTGGTGGTATGCCCCTCTGTTCAACAGCAACACAGGAAAAGCAATGCCAGCCTTGTATGAGATGAAAAATTTTCTTGATGGCGCTGCGGGCATCAGCGCCATAACCAAAAATAAAACTGCCGCAGACAAATGGTTTACCCTCAACGGAAACATGATTGATAAACCCGCAAAGACCGGGATATATATCAACGGAAACAGAAAAGTGGTGATTAAATGAAGAATTCCTAAAACATCTTCGCCACTCGGCTGATGCCAGCCACGAGTGCATCAACTTCTTCTTTAGTGTTATAGAGTGCAAACGATGCCCTTACTGTGCCTTGTATGCCTAATCGATCCATAAGCGGCTGGGCGCAGTGGTGCCCCGTGCGCACGGCTATGCCGAGACGGTCGAGCAATGTGCCCATGTCAAGGTGATGGATGTCGCCAACAAGGAAGCTCACCACGGCATCCTTGTTCTCTGCCGTGCCTATCAGGTGCATGCCGCCGATGCCTCGCATCTGCTCCATGCAGTAGTTGGTGAGGCTGCGCTCATGGGCAGAAATATTGTCAAGCCCTAATGACTGTATATAGTTAATAGCAGTGGCAAGTCCATGGGTGGCAATGTAGTCGGGAGTGCCTGCCTCAAACTTTAGCGGCAGACGCTCAAAGGTTGTCTTTTCAAATGTTACAGTGCTTATCATCTCGCCGCCGCCCTGATAGGGTGGCATGCGGTCGAGCCACTCCTCCTTGCCATAGAGCACGCCGATGCCAGTGGGGCCGTACATCTTATGGCCGCTGAACACGAAAAAGTCGCAATCCATGTCCTGTACGTCAACGGCGAAGTGGGGAGCACTCTGTGCTCCGTCCACAAGCACAGGCACACCATGCTCATGGGCTATGGCGCACATCTCCTTTACCGGATTCACCGTGCCGAGCACATTGCTCACATGGGCCACGCTCACCAGTCGTGTATTCCCGGTGAACAGCTGGCGGTAGGCTTCCATGTCAAGCTCTCCGTTGTCCGACATTGGTATCACCTTGATGGTGATGTTTTTACGTGCCGCCTGCAACTGCCACGGCACAATGTTGCTGTGGTGCTCCATGACGCTTACTATCAGTTCGTCGCCATCGCTCATACATCCCTCGCAAAACGATGATGCCACAAGGTTGATGCTCTCGGTGGTGCCGCGGGTAAACACTATTTCCTCTATCTTTCGGGCATTGATGAAGCCGCGCACTGTCTCACGGGCAGCCTCATGAAGGTCTGTTGCCTGTTGTGAGAGATAATGCACGCCGCGATGCACATTGGCGTTGACATTCAGATATTCGTCGCGCATGGCATCAAGCACGCACAGCGGCTTTTGTGTTGTGGCTGCATTGTCGAGATAAACCAGCGGCTTATCGTAAATTTTTCTTGTAAGTATGGGAAAATCTTCCCGCACCTTATTTATATCGTACATAATTCTGTCTCCTGCTTAAAATTTGTCTCCTGCTTTTATTTTGCAAATATACTGCTTTTCTCCCGAACGACACGGCAACAGCCAAATTTATTTGATATTTTTAACGCAGGGACATGATTTTGTTCTGATTATTATTTGTAATTTTGCAGAAAAATATAATTTGGCATGAAACACAAAATAATGATGATTGCGGCATTGCTTTGCTTGGTGGCTGCCGTTACAAGAGCACAGGAAGGTGCATGGTCGGGAGAACTTGATATTCAAGGCATAAAACTGCCGTTGGTGTTCCATTTCAATCCAGACGGATGCACCATGGACTCACCGTCTCAGGGCGCCAAGGGGATAAAGGCTGAAAAGTGCATTACGGAAGACGGCAAGCTGAAAGTGACTGTGGCTGAATGTGGAGTCACTTTCGAGGGATATATGTGGAAAAACTCCATCATTGGCACTTTCAGCCAAAACGGACTGTCGTTGCCTCTCACCATTAAACCCGGTATGCCAAAAGTTAACCGCCCACAGACTCCCGTGGCACCTTTTCCTTATACCACCGGGGAGGTTTCGTTCAAGAACGGTACATTCACTCTCTGCGGCACTCTCACTCTGCCGCAGTCATACAGCAAAAATACTCCTGTGGTGCTGATGGTGACAGGCAGCGGACAGCAAAACCGCGATGAGGAATGTTTCGACCATAAGCCGTTTGCAGTGATAGCCGATGCCCTGGCACGTCAGGGCATAGCGTCGCTGAGGTATGATGACCGCGGATATAACGACCCGTCAGTAAAGTTTACGGATTTCATTACCGACGATTTCAAGGATGATGCGGCTGCCGGCATTGCCTTCCTGCGCAACAGATTCAAGACTGTAGGTGTGCTCGGTCATAGCGAGGGAGGCACTATTGCCCTGATGCTTGCAGGCGAGGGAAAGCCTGACTTCATAGTGTCGATGGCTGGCATGGCTGTCTCAGGAAAGGAGACATTGCTCAGTCAGAACAGGACTGCGCTGCGTTCTATGGGACTTTCGGATGATGCTGTGAACGACTACTGCAAAGTTATCAGCGATGTTTTCGACAAGGTTGCCGCTGGAATGAACATCGACGAGGTGCTTCAGGGCTATGATGATTCATCAAGCCTGAAACCGCTTATCAGTCAGGCTAAACAAACATTTTCAGTACCATATATGCGTCACCTTATCACCGTAGATGTGCGGAAGTCGCTGCCCAACATTAAGTGTCCCGTGCTTGCCGTCAACGGTAAACTCGACATGCAGGTGGACTACGAGGCAAACCTCGGAGCATTGGAAAAAGGACTTGTCAACGCCCGTCACGAGACCGTTGCCTTCGACAGCCTCAACCATTTGTTCCAGCACTGCACCACCGGTTCTGTTGTAGAATACCAGCAGATAGAAGAGACAATGTCAAAGGACGTGCTCGATAAAATCGCGTCATGGATAAATTCTTTAGAACAATAGACTTTAAAAAGGGAGGTGGGTTTTGACCCACCTCCTTGATTTTACCTTTTTGTTTTTTACTTGAACAGGTATTGCGGAGTGTAGCCTCCGAGGTCTATCACGATGTTTTCTATCACTATTGCAGGGTCGTTGGGCGTGAAGGTGAGAGTATGAATAGTGTTCAGTGTTGAGTGTTTAGTGTTCAGTGTGACAGGCAGCTTCACTGTCTTTTCCACCACACGACGTGCTATTGTGGGATAGTAGGTGGTGTAGATGTTCTCGGGACTCTCGTTGAGGTCGGCGTTGAAGTTTACTGTGACAGGTGTGCCGTTGTCGATGCTCACCGAATAGGTCATTCCGCCCTTGTTGAAGATGTCGAGTGTGGAGCGTGTTATGATGTGAACGGTTACGTTGTCGCAGACAGCATCGCCCATGTCGAAACTGTATGAGAGGCTGGCTCCGTCTACAGCCTTGGTACGCGGCATAAGTGTCACACCGCTCTTGTTGCGGCCAAGTCCTTCGATGATTGTCCACTCGGCACCGCTGTCGGCATTCTTTGCAGCCACAAAGTTCTCAGCATCAAGGGCGATATAGCCGTTTGTGCTTGATGGTTTCTTAGCGTGAGCTACATACTGTGCGGCAGAATGAGCCACGATGCGTTCTGTCTTAGGTAGCATCTCGTGGGGGAAGTTATCGTTCCACGAAGTGTATCCTATATGCTTTTGGGTCATCATGCCGCGCCATTTGCCGCCTGCAATGTCGTTGTTGTATTCAGTCATGAGTATGCTGTCGCGGCGGAAACACTTCTCCACCATGTCAGCCCAACGGTTGCACTCAGGATTGCCCTCGGCAAAGAGCTTGCGGTTCTGAGCCTGTGCGTAGTACATGTTGTAAAGGTTGGCGTATGCCTGCACGGGGAAGAGAATGAGCTGGCGGTAGGCATCGCGATATTCCTCAGGCAGCTGTGAGTATTGACGCATGGCACGAAGCTCAAGGCTGTTGAAATCACTTACCACCTGCGCCCATTCGCCGCTCTCAAGACAATAGGTGTTGGCATCGAGCATCTCGGCTGTGCAGCGTGAGGCATAACGGGTCTGCTGTTCCAGTATGTTTGCGGCTTCGGCAGCATGACACTGTCCGAACTGCCGGGCGCAGAACTGCTCCACATGAGGCATCAGCGACACACGGCCGTTGCTGCGGCTTGCCACTGCATCAGGATTCCATGCCATGTCCATGAACAGCTGTATGGGATATTCCATTGGCTTGAGATCGCCCACGTTGAGTATCCACAGACGGTCGATGCCGTATTCGTGGGCTAAGGTGAGCTGTTCCCACATTGATGCCGGCGATGTGACGTTGAGCCACTTGCTGTTGCGCGGCGCACCCACATAGTCCACGTGATAGTAAAGTCCCCAGCCTCCCTTGCGGTTGCGGTCCTTTGCAGTGGGCACGCGGCGCACGTTGCCCCAGTTGTCGTCGCAGAGCAGCATGGTGACATCCTCAGGCACCTTCATGCCGTCGTCGTAGTAGTCCATCACCTCTTTATACAGCGCCCACACCTGCGGCACTTCCCTGGCAGGCTTCTTGTGTGCCTTTGCTATCAGCCGGCGCTGGTTTTCCACTATGCTTTCCATGAGCTTCACGTTGCGCTCCTCGCTCATTGCCTCGTCGCCGTCGCCACGCATTCCTATGGTGATGATGTCCTCGGTGTGGCTGTTGCGCTGCACACCGCCGAGCCAGAACTCGTCGAGCATATCCTTGTTGGTGGCATAGTTCCATGCTCCCTTGGTCTTGGGGCGGTGCCACTCCTGCTGCGAGCGGCTCATGGGCTCGTGGTGACTTGTGCCCACAATCACTCCCATGTCGTCGGCAGTCTTCATGTTCAGAGGGTCGTCATCATAGAATGCCCATCCCCACATTGCCGGCCAGATGAAGTTGCCCCTGAGGCGGAGCACCAGCTCAAACACCTTTTCATAGAACTTATGACCTCCGTATTTGGTGCCGAAAGTGTTGTTCACCCACGATGTGAGACAGGGAGCCTCGTCGTTGAGGAATATGCCACGGTAGCGCACCACAGGCTCGCCGTCGGTAAACACACCTTTATTAATATATACGTTGCTGTGGCGCTCGGCGGGCACGTCCATCCAGTAATACCATGGCGACACTCCCATCTGCTCGGACAGCTCATAGATGCCGAAGATTGTTCCCCGACGGTCGCTGCCGGCTATCACTAAGGCGTTGTTGGTCGTGGTGATGATATACTTCTCGCGCTTGCCCTTCAGCTGGCGTGCATCTATTACGCCGCTTTTCACGAGCTTGTCGATAGCCTTGCTCTGCCCTATTGTACCCACAATGATGTCGGCATCCTGCTGCGCCACTATTGTGGCATTTGCAGCACACACCTTCTGAATGTCAGTCACAAGGTTACTGGCGGCAATCTTTACGCCCACGTTGTCGTTGTCGTCAACGGATATTGTCACTTTGCTTCCCTCACTGCACAACAGGCGGTCGCCCTTGTTGAAGTCCACAAAACGGTCGGCAGCGGTGATGGCTGTAAGCGGCAGGAAAAGAGCCGCTAATGTAAGTTTCAGTATTTTGTTCATAGTTATTTTATTTTCAACTCAAACGGACTTGCCGGCAGATTGTTTTTAAGTCCGCGGCAGTTTGCCTTTATCGGGTTATGTTTCCAGGCATAGCGCACTGTTGCAGGATGCTTCACACTGGCGCAGCTGATGGTTATAGTCTTGCCTGCGGCTGTTGCCTTGGCGTTGTGGAATTTCCCGTCGTCGGCAGCAAGCTCAAACTCGTTCATGTCGCCTGCCTGCATCTCTTGGTCCATGGTCAGCGTCACGTTGCCGTCGCTGTCCACTGTGCCGCTTACAACCTTTGGCGACAGCAGGTTTTTCTTGCCCCATGCCATGTTTTCGAAAGCAAGTGCGCATCGTTCTGCCACATCTTTCTTCAGCAAAGGATGAATGTCTACGGTTTCGCCAAGGTCGATAGCCACTGCGAGGGCGGCGTTGCTGTCGGCTTCAGCCTCTAAGCGCTGCTGTTCGCGCAATTCTGCCCAACCGCTCTGCTGCGGATTGTCCGAAGGCTCCATGAAGTTGGCAAGCTGAACGATGGTGAAGGGCAGCGTGGGGTTGTTGAACTGGCTGCGCCAGTCGTTCTTGAGCATACGCAGCATCGGTCCGTAGTTCTTTGCGTCGCCTGTGTTCGACTCTCCCTGATACCACACCACGCCCTGTATGTTGTATGGCGCAACAGGTTTCAGCATGGCGTTGTAGAGCACCGACGGCTGGTTCTGTGTGTTCACCTTGCCTCCGAGCATCTCGGGCATCACAGCCCCTACCCTGCTTTTCCATTGCAGGCTGAGCGCCATCTCGTCGTTGTCGCCAAACACCAGTTTGTATGGTTTCTCCTTTATGAAGTGCGCCATACCATATTTGTTTACGAACTTCACAGTAATCACGTTGTCACCCTCGCGCAGCAATCCTTCCGGAATCTCATAGCGGCGCGGCGGGTACTGATAGTATGTCACACCCACCTGCTTGCCGTTGATGTAGGTATAGTCCATGTCGAAGAGCGTTCCCAGCAGCAGTGTGGCTTTCTTTCCGGCGTGCGCCTTGTCGATGTTGATGTGCTGGCGCATGTATATGGTGCCCGTCACAGGCTTGCCGTTTTGCCTTGCCCATGCGTTGTCATACTGGTTGTATGTTTTCCATGCGTTGTCGTTGTAGTCCTTTGCAGTCCAGTTTTCCTTTACTCCAGGGTCGGTGCTGTTCAGGCGCTCAAACCACACATCGTTGGCTCTCTGATTGGCTTTGGTCTGTGCCTCCACATATTCCTTGTCAGTGTAGAGGAAGTATTTGTCGTAATAGTCGGCAGGTATCTGCTTTACCGAGTCGAGCGGAATCCATGCCTCTATGGGGCTTCCGCCGAGACTGTTGCAGATAATGCCCTGAGGCACTCCCGTCTTCTCGAACATGCGTTTTGCAAGGAAATATCCCACGGCGGAGAACTGCCATGCGCTTTGTTTCGACACCTTGTTCCACTTTGTAGGCTTCACGTCCTGCTGCGGAGTGGTGGTATATTCGGTGTAGACACGGAACAGGCGTATCTTGTCGTTGCTGTAACTGTCTATCTCGTCACGGTATTGCGGATAGACGCGCTCCACTGTCACGTCGATGTTGCTCTGTCCGGAGCACAGCCATACGTCGCCCACCATCACATCCGATATTTTCGTCTCTGCATTGTCGTTTGCCGATGTCACCGTCATCTCATATGGACCGCCTGCCTTCATCTTTGGCAGCTGTACGCTCCATTTTCCGTCATTGCCTGCAACGGCAGTGTACTTCTTTCCACGGATAGTCACGGTCACAGTCTCGTTGCTGTCGGCTGTTCCCCATACATTCACCGTCTGGTTGCGCTGCAGCACCATTCCGTTCTGAAACATCTGCGGCATCCACACCTTGGCTTCTGCCACGGATGACAGCATCAATGCCGAGACAGTGCACAAAAAAAGTCGTCTCATAAGTCTTATTTTATTTTGTTCTATTAAGTTTGAAGTTTTTGTTCGTGCTACAAAATTACAAACTAATGAGGACAAAATGCAATAAAACTGTCTCAAAATCCTCAAATGTAACAAAAACAAAACTAATTGTTACATTTTCCCATGTTTACTCCACATTTGAATGATAGACGGAGCCCCTTGAGGCCTTCATTGTTCTTGATGAACTGGGCGAGTGATTTGGAACGTACATTCGTAGATGCTTTTACCTCTATGGGCAATACCCTCCCGTCATACTGCACAACAAAGTCAATCTCCGCAGGAGTGCGGTCATTGCTCCAGTAGTATGGCTTGCAACATTTTTTCGATGATTCATCTAATTTATAATATTCTTGTCAATAAATGGAGAAATAATATCCGTATAATGATTTCCTGACCTATTTGAAAAAACATAAAACTACACTGCGGCGTTTGATACAGGAATGTGGAAAATAGGATTCTAAATGTGGGAAATAGGATTGTGAACGATACATTTGGAATAGCAAAACGTTAATTTCTCGTTAAAGTGTAAATAAAACGGTAAATTTTGTAACTTTCTTAGAAAAAATTTTCTAAAATCAAACTACACAACTACACTTTTTGAGTTAATTAGCTTATATTTAGGAAATTAATGCGTGTATGTAGGTGCGTGAAACTACACTAAAACTACACGCAAACTACACGTTTTGAGTGTTTTTAGCCATGATTTAACAGTTGTAAAGACTTTAATATGGTAAAAATGCGTGTTTATAAAAGTTAAAATGTAAAATGTTGGTTTGAGTAATGCGCGTTTTGGGGATGTGTTGTGCAGAGTAATGTGGTTGAAATTTCGTATTTTGTATTCCGAAATGCTGAAAGAGTGTAGTTTGCGTGTAGTTTTAGTGTAGTTTCAAATGGGTAGCTACACTCCATATATTGTTGTAATTTATAGAATTATGTCAAAAAGTGTAGTTGTGTAGTTTTATTTTTCATTTTTATTAGTGAAAAATTTTATTTTTGGGAAATTTTTATTATCCTTACGGAAAATAAGCCGCATTTCGGCAAAATATTGGCTTTATCGAAATACATAATCTTATATCACTAGTGTCCAATATATGCAGAGAGATCTTCACTGGTACGCAGATTTGAAAATTCATCAAGTTCCTTATTGATGTAGATTGTATTTGCATCAGGAGATATGGTGCAGATGTGTTTGCGCAACTGCTGGAGTATGCAGCTCTTGCCTACACGTCGCTGACCTGTAAGTACTTTTATAATATTCTTGTCGATAAACGGAGAGATAATATCCGTATAATATTGTCGTTCTATCAACTGTATCATATCCGTATTCTATTAGTTTATACTTTATAAACGCTGCAAATATAGCGTTTTTATTTGGTATGACAAACACGAATATTTTATTTGAAGTTTTAGTTATGATTAACAATTTTGGCCATTTGGGTAAGCTAAAGCGAGTGCTTTGCTGATGTACTGCCGGTTAATACAAAGAATTTTTTTATTGCTGAGCTGAACCTTTTTTATATATAAGGTACGAAATATTTTAGGGAAAAGTATATTTTTTTACTTCTAAATTTTGCAGAATAAAAAAAATTGTATCTTTGCAGCCGTTATCGGGGAGAAATCCCGGTATTTACGCATTAGCTTATTATTTCGCACTTAACCGAAGTAGCATAGGAAACTATTTTTTTGAATAGCCGATTTGTTAATTATCAATAATTATAAAGCCGAATATTTGTGCCATAGCTTGAAAATATGTATCTTTGTTGCGGATTTACATTGAAAATACGCAATGGTACTGCGTATTTACATTGAAAATACGCAATATAAACTACAAATTGACATTGGTATGATAGAGCGTAAATTAAATATTGATAGCAAGTTAGAGGATAGTATATTCCTTTTTGGAGCACGTCAGACTGGGAAAAGTACATTTCTGAGAGAAAAATTTAAAAACTGTACATATATTGACCTCCTTGACACATCGGTGAAAACACGTTTCAAACGTACACCGTCATTGCTGTATGATATTCTGGTGGAGAAACCGGAAGGTGCTCTTGTGATTATTGATGAGGTGCCCGAAGTGCCGGAGCTGCTCAACGAGGTTCACAGGCTGATGTCGGAAAAGGGACTGATATTTATCTTATGTGGCTCCAGTGCAAGAAAACTCAAGCGCAAGGGCTACAAC
Organism: Prevotella sp.; assembly: GCA_030539375.1. Lineage (GTDB taxonomy): Bacteria > Bacteroidota > Bacteroidia > Bacteroidales > Bacteroidaceae > Prevotella. Next base: position 21,290 of record JAUNSB010000006.1, on the reverse strand, counting down.
ACTCTTGGCGGCAGAGCATATCCTGTGTATCTCTACCCATTTGTAAGCACAGAGATACCAGATTTTGACCTCAACCATGCCATAAACTATGGAATGCTGCCGCCACACTATCTTGCAAAGAATCCATCCAAACGGCTGGCGGCATACATTGATATCTATATGAAAGAGGAAATCAAGCAGGAAGCTCTTGTGAGAAATCTCTCCGCATTTCAGCGTTTTCTTGAGGTGGCGGCAATTACAGACGGTGAGATGATCAACTACAATAACATAGCCCAGGATTGTGGGGTGAGTGCAAATACCGTTGCAGGATATTTTGATATTCTCGAAGACACCCTTATAGGCTATCGCATACCAGCTTTCTCAAAAGTAATAAAACGGCGACTGGTTCAGGCTCCGCGCTTCTATTATTTTGACGTAGGCATAGTCAATTATCTGCTTCATCGCAAGGAGCTTGTAAGGGGTACGGCTGAGTATGGGCATGCCTTTGAGCATCTTGTGATACAGGAAATCAAGGCTTGGCTTATGTATAGTGAAAGTAGTGAGCAACTGACTTTCTGGCGCACTCATACCGGTTTGGAAGTGGATGCCGTAATTGGCGATGCACGTCTGGCCATTGAGATCAAGTCTGTGGAGGAAGTGCTTCCACGTCATTTGAAGGGATTGAAGGCATTTGCCGGGGATTATCCTGCTGCGCGGCTGATTATTGTCAGTCTCGATCCTTTCAACCGCCGCATCAACAATGTTGAGTGCGTTTATGTTCTTGATTTCTTCAAGATGTTATGGTCGGAAGAATCTTTAATTCATAAAGTTTGTTGTCTATCATAATTGGGCTTTCTTCGGAATATTATTTACATATTGCGTGTCGGCAACTGCCGAACTGACTATGGATGACTTGTTTTCTGAATAAAAACATGGGGGAAAATTTGCGGATGTTGGAAAAAAGCAGTAAATTTGTAGCCCTAATTGAAACAATGATTATAAAAACAAAAAGTAAGAAAAGAAATAAGCATGGCGCAAAAACGATTTTTCCGCTCACTGCCCCAAAAGGGATTCCCGTTGTTTTGGATTCTGCTGGCATATCTTGTTGCGGGATATTTTTATCCCGTAATCGGGTTCCTTGCAATAATTTGCATGATTGCCCCGGTGGCATTTGCTGTGCGCAGGGGACGCTGGTGGTGTGGAAACGCATGTCCGAGAGGGAGCCTCTATGATAAGGTGCTTGCCAAATACTCGCCTCACAGACCTATTCCGGCATTTGTTCGCACCAGGGGATTCAGGATTTTCATGGTGATGTTCATCTTCACAATGTTCGGTATACAAATGTACCGGGCATGGGGCGACTGGGGAGCCATGGGACGTGTGTTCTGGACCATCATATTGATAACCACCATTGTGGGTATAGGCCTTTCGTTTATTTATGCGCCACGCACATGGTGCTCGTTCTGCCCCATGGGTACGCTGTCATCGTGGGTAACGCCGCGCCGCGGCAAACTCCCTGAGCATTACCGACGAATATTTGTAGGTGAGAGATGCACCACCAAGTGCAAGCTCTGCTCAGCAGTATGCCCCATGCAGCTGAAGCCATACGAAAGCAGAAATGATGCAGAAGGATTTCTCCATCCCGACTGCCTCAAGTGCGGGCGCTGCGTGGCAGGATGTCCACTGAAAGTACCTGAAATGAAGTCAAAATAATTGGAACATTTCGGCATAATCTCATATAAGGATGCATATGATGGTGATGCGGAACAGAAAGTTATGATATGCCCTTTATATACTATGGTTATGATGAGAAACTTGCTTGAAGGCGTTCACTCTGTTTAGACATTGAATATCCTGTCGGCAAAAAACTCCCGATATGGATTGTGGGAATGAATTACTGAACAAACCGTCCGAAATCTATCAACAAACCGTCCCTCAATGAGGGACGGTTTGAAGCATTTTACCTTTTAAATTGTGACTAAGAGCACGTTGACAGGTATTTTTGCAGTTGTGGCCTTGATTTTCCAGTAATTTAGGCTAATTCTCGCTATTTTCGAGGAAATAATTTAAGTTTTTTATTTTACTGGCTTATAATTCGAGATTTTTATGTAAATTTGCACTTATATTTAAAATTACTGGTCACGGGCTGTATGGATTGGCACTCTAAATAGGCTTCGAAGCCTCTGTGGTTGATAATAAGAGTTTTTCTGTGATATGGATGTGCCTCAAAATGTAATTCATATATCAAAATATTTGTTCAGAAATGAAGAGGCTGAACTCCAGCCCCATCCGTGGAGAGAACACGAGGAAATATATAGCCATCCATACCGCCAGACGCATGCCCATATCCCCACAGCCTCGGCGACTGTGATGAGTATTATCAAACAGAAAAATATAAAATCCAACATTTATTCTATTTCTTTCCTCCTCCGAATACATATCCGAGAGTGAATCCAATATTGCTATAGTCGCTTTTAGTGATTGTGGCAGTACAAGTTACACGTATGTGGCGGAACAGCTCCACACCGACGCGCGGAGTCAGTGTCATTGCCGAATGCCCCTCATGCTCATATACGGCATCCTCGCCTCTATGCTGTATGCCCAAGCCGAGTCCTACGCCAACAAACGGGTTAATGTCCCGTCCCTGACGGAAATTATAGTCGCCGAGCACCGAGAGATTAATGGTTCTGTAGCCCATTTCCCTTATCTCGTCTGACTGGTTCGGCATGGTTACTATGTTTTTCCCATTGATGTCCTTGCGTGCCACGGTCAAATCTATTTTTGCACCAAGGCTGAACGGCGAATCTTCAAGATTGTATCTTACCTCGGCTCCCATCGCAGGGCCTAATTGTGCCGTAGTAGTGTTGTTGCCGCTCAGCGGAAGAGTTCCTCCAAATCTCAGTTCCAGCTCCCAGTTCTTAACTGGCAGATTTTGTGCATTTGTCAGCAATGACATTGCTAAAAATAATCCCAATAATAATTTTTTCATGTTGCTTGTTTTTATGCTATTATGTTATTTAAACTAATCTGAGTGTATGGTTCCACACACTCAGATATAGTTGATTTTATTTGTACATTCTCACTCCTTTCCACTGACCGTTGTATTTCGCAGCACCAAATGCATCAATATCCTTGATATCAAACTTTGACGGAAGGAAGAAACCAGGTGTTACTGATGAACCGTTAAAAAATAAAGAGAATCCAAATGACCTGTCAAAATATACATTTTTTGAGTTCCTGTCGTATTCTACAACACCCATAAACAATGGTCTTATTTTATTGTACGCAATGTTGTTTTTTCCCCACATCAGGTATGCTAATCTTGGATCTCTTTCTTGAATGCGTTTTTGCGTTGGAGTAAAGATATATTTGTTTGTTTGAGATTTCAAGAAACCGGCAACGGCATTTGCCGGCGCATCATACATCGTATTTACCAAAGAGTAATTAGGGAAGGTTTTTCCTGCCATTGTAACTTTGGGTATAAATGCATAGACTGTTTTGCTCCAGTCTTTTAAAAATGGTATGTTTGGAAAAGATGCGGATACAAACGTCGCCGTTACGCCATTCAGAGCAGCCGTGCATTCTGCCCATTTTACATTTGCTGTAGGTACCAAAGTTCCGTATCCTATAGGATTTTCTATTTCCATTGTTCCATATACTTTGTTAAAACCTACAGCTGTTTTCTGAGCACCACAGGAAACCCATCTCTTGAAGAATAGGAATTTCTTTCTCTTCTGCATCTTTACTTTTATGCCGGAAGAGGCGTAAAAACCATAATTAACTCCGAAAAGTTCAACTTGCACTCTGTGCGTTTTATCAAAATAATTCTCCTTCGTAACATCTTTACCTCTTGCCCAATCCCATATTTTTTGCCATACGGAATTATTCTTCCATTTCCAAGAAAGGCAGTTATAGGCTTTGTGAAATTCGGGAAGAGATGACGGGCTGGCACTACGTGTTATATTCCCTGAGTTTTCTGTATCTTCTACGTCATCGCTTCCTTCAATCAGGTCGTCTTCCATTGCTGGGGTATCGTCATCTGTAAGTGTTTTTATCTTTCCAAAAGAATTAATAAACTCAACATTGTTCCCCAAGTTAGTTACCGTGCCATTCTCTGTAGAAGATACAATATCTGTATTGAAGTTGTTTATTGCATTCTTTAATGCAGCTTCTGATAAAGCAGAGAATGTTCCATATTGGGTAACCTTATATATTCGGTCACGGACTTTGACCATGAGCGAAGTGTCCATTGCACAATATAGGGTAGAGTCTAATATAAGCTCTTCTGCCTTCATCACATTAAACTCATCTATAGACATTTCTGTATCTACAATCTCAGGATCTTCATCATCATATGCTGCCATCATTTCATTGATGGGTTTGAAATCAACGGGAATGTTGACCATTTCGTCATTATTTACACTTGTCAAAGCACGTGTTTTAGAAGAAGCCTGATTATCCAAGATGAATTGCTCAAAAGCTTCTTCTGTCTTGAAAGTGATATAGTGCTTCAAATCGCTACTGTTGTTTTGGGTACACGATGCTGGCATTATATCCTCAACTTTATCGGTTGAGCATGCTGCCATAAATAGTGGCAATAAAAATAAACTAACTTTTTTCATTTTTCTTGTCGATTAAAATACTAATTTCTTAACCTCATGAATCTTTTAATGTCTTTGCCTACTCACTTAGCTTTTCGGCTTCCTCTCCCATTTTTACCGGTTGGGGCCGTAATATATTATCGTCGACTTTAATTATATTCTGTTTTGTTTCTGGTGCAAAAGTAATCAATCCTCCAAATATTTCTTTGACACAAAAGTGTATTTCTCAACATCAAGGCTGAAAAACTACACAAAAGTGTATATTAGGATGCTTGAAAGAGATGCTGGTTATGGTTATAAAATGCCATAAGTCCCTGTTTGCTTGAATATATCGGCACTGTCTCGGATGCAAGATAGTTGACCGACTGTCCCAAACGGATAGTCTCTATGCCGAGGGCATTTACTACACGAAGCAGTTTGCTGTCGGTTTCGGCTATCATATAACTGTTGTCATCGCATACGATGGGATGAACGGCATACATCATGAGCTGACGAAACAGGGTGACGGTGGATATGCCAGCAAACGAATCGATGGCAAAGCGACCAACGTGCCAGTAGTTGCAGTTGCCGTTGGAATGGATGGCGGTCAGCGGGTTGATGCCAAATAGCTTTTGCAATGGAAGCGGCTGCTGCATATCCCATTTGAAAACTCTTATTGACCCGATAATCTTGCCGGAGTTATTACGGACAATAAAAACAAACGAACTGCTGAAATATGCCAGTTCTTCATTGTAGATGTCAATAATCTCATCTACTGCAGATGTTTTTTTGTATTCTCCACTGTGATGTTTGTAGTTTTCCATTACTACAAATTCTGCAACTTCACGTAAACCATCTCTATCGGTTTGCCAGATTGTGTACTGTCTGGTGCTTAAAACTAATTTTTCCATAAATTTTTTATTTTGATGTTTCTGTTGCAAAAGTATTTGTTTATGGTGTTTTTTCTTTGACACAAAAGTGTATTCTTTTGATAATTTTGATAATTATTACACTTTTGTGTGTTAAAATGGCACAAATGTATTGAATTCTAAAATAAAAATTGTACTTTTGTAAGCAAATAAACAAATATAAATACCAACTGACTATGTCAACTACAGTAGGAGATTTCTTTTTGTCGGCAAATGCCGTGCATGGCGTAACGGAAGAGGATTATGAGAAAATAAACTTCCTGATAAGCACGGTGAAGGCATTTGCAAGAAGTACATACCAAAGTGTGTATGTGATAGACTATTTTAAGGAGGGGTTTGCGTATGTATCGGATAATCTGGCTTACCTTTGCGGGCATCCGGCAGAAAGGATAAAGGAGTTTGGCTATGAGCTGTATATAAATCATGTGCCGGACAGGGACCTGGAGATGCTGAAAGAGATAAACAAAAAGGGATTTGACTTCATAAATGAGTTGCCGGCAGAAGAACGTATGGAATATTCGATAACCTATGACTTTCATCTGATGAACGGACGCAGGCAACGACTGGTGAGCCACAGGATAACGCCGCTTGTGCTTACTGGCGACGGGAGAGTATGGCTGGCACTGTGCACCGTGGCAATGTCGGCTCACGATAAGCCGGGGAATATAATAATGAAAAGAGAGAAGTGCAACACTTTCTATGAATATAGTCTTGACAGACATAAATGGATAAAGAAAGCGGGTATTGCACTCAGTGATACTGAGCGTGATGTGCTGATGCTCTCCACGCAAGGGTATACCATGAACGAGATTTCTGACCGGCTGTGTAAGTCGGTGGATACGATAAAGGCATGCAAGAGAAACATGTTTGCAAAAATGAATGTAAGAAACATAGCCGAGGCATTGTCGTATGCCATAAACTACAGACTGATATAATAACGCTGTGTCATTCACCCATGAGTGACGAGAAATAAAATTTCGGGAAATATTTCACAGGTTTGCCGGTGGCGATGTTGAACATGGCATGCACGCAGTGGCTTGCCGCTATCCATGATGCCACTGACAGCTGTGGAGGGGGCAGAGTGCCGGGCTCGTTCTTATAGTCGTCAATGATTTGTGACAGCCATGTCTGTGCAGGAATCCATGATGCACAGCATCGGGCTACATATTCAGCCACGGTGAGCTCAAAGTTCTGATAGTTGTCTGATAATTCTGTGAGCTGATAGCTGCCGGGCTTTATTATGGTGAGAAATCCTGCCCATCCAAAATTGTAGGGATGAAGCACGGGGATATTCTTATCTGAGCAAAGACGGTCAAACATAAATGGAATGGACGACTTGAAGTCAAGCGCGTTTATGGCTATATCGTGACCATTGATGATTGTTTCCACATTGTTCTCATCTATAAATGTATTGTGCCACTCTATATGTGCCTCGGGATTGATTTGCATAAGTCTTCGGGCAAGACATTCTGCCTTGTGTTTGCCAATATCTTCATAAGTATAGTTCTGGCGGTTGAGGTTACTCTCCTCCACCTTGTCACCGTCTACTACTGTAATGTTTTCGAATCCGAAGCGTAGGGCGCATTCGGCAACAATGCTGCCAATGCCGGCACCGCCAAGAAGAATGCGGGAGTTACGGATGTGCTCCTGTTCCTGTTTTGTAACATAAATCCTGTTTCTGTTGTATCTTTCCATTGTCATACGTTTTTGTTTTAACGGTGCAAAGGTAGTTGTAATTTGCAGAATGTACAACAATAAATCGATATTTCTTTATGCTATCAAAGAAAAACTACACTTTTGTGTAATTTTGCTCTAATTTGGATTTATTATTACAAAAGGCTCTCTGAGAATCGTGTAAAATCATTCAACCACATCCTTGGCTTCAAATAAGCGAAATTTCAGGTATTTGCATCGTATTGATAATTAGGTACTTATGAAATATTTGATGTTTCGTTCTTCATAACATGTACCAAAAAACGGCATTTTTTGATAATTATTTAGGCAAAATGAACATATCTTATTTGGCAAAGTAAGTTAACTCCGTTGCAAAAGTAAGTTAACTCCGTTGGCAAAGTCACCTATGTTCGTGAAAAACTTCATTGTTTTTTTGCGTATAATGGCATTTAAGGTCCATTCCATTTTCTATTTCGCAAAAAAATAATGCAGGAATTTTTCAGAATAATATTTACATATAGCAGTTTAACAACTGCCGAACTGACTATGGATGACTTGTTTTTCTGAATAACCCTGACATTATTTGATACCTGTTGGCGAATTAATTCCGCCAACAGGTTATTTGATGTAATAATAGTTAAAAAATAAAAGCATATTTGTTATCACACAAAACTTGTGCATCGCAAGAACATTTTTCTCGAACACATTCCCAGAAAGATGGCTATTCATAGTACGCTTATTACAACATACGGTTTGACACACAACGAATATAGTGGCGATTTCATAAACGTAGTAACTATGGATGACCTGTTTTCTGAATAAAAACATGGGAGAAAATTTGCGGATGTTGGAAAAAAGCAGTAAATCTGTCTACCTACTCCGCTGAAATGTATGGCAGCAGCCGCTGTATGGCATCCGCAGGAAAATATTTGCTGTAGGAAAGCTCGTCAATGCTGTGTATCTGTCCGTGTTCCCTGCGGTGGTCGATGATGGTCTTGGCACGGAAGAATCCCATATACGGGTGGCGCTTCATCTGCACAAGGGTGGCTTTGTTGATGTCGATTTTCTTCACGGCAACGCTCTTTACGATGAGGAACTTCTTGGAGTCAAGAGGGAAATCGTTGATTTCGTTGAGCTGGTCTACCGACACATAACCGCCAAGCTCGTTGCGGTAGCGGATAATTCTGCGGGCAAAATAGCTGCCGATGCCGGGCACGGTCTTCAGTGCGGTGGAGTCGGCGATGGCAATGTCGACAGTCTCTCCCACTCTAATCTTCTTTTGTTTGGGAAATGTGTCTCGTGAGACATATACAGGCTCGAAGGGATCTTTCTCCACTATTTCTGATGCCGGCATAAACTGCTCACGGTCAATCTTTATGTAAGGCAACAGCGTTTTGTATTGTTTTGCCAACAAACCGTAGAGCTTGCCGAAGTCCTCAGGATTGCGGAATGTGCCGCCATGAGTGCGGTATTTCAGAAGACTGCGTACCTGCCATGGTTTCAGTCCAAGGCGCAGCAGATCCTTTGCGCTTGCCGTGTTGGGGTCGAAGGAGAACAGTTCGGCGCGTCCCGTTTGTATGTCATCAATGGCTTCAAGCTCTTTCAGGTCGTCGTTCAGCTGTTGCTGATATTCAGCACGCTGTCGGGCATAGCGGCTGTTGTTGGCGTTGTATCGGCTGTAGCCCTTGCCGTATTCCTCAGTACTGTCAATCTCAAGCGAGTCGTTCATCGACTCTGCGATATTGTTGGTATCGTATCTGTCGAACAGAAAGAATGCCACGCAACACGTCACAATGGTGGCAAGCAGCCACAGCAGCACTTTACGGTCATTGCGATTGTAATACATATCTCCTCCACTCGTTTACTCGTCAACTTGTCAACTCGTCAACTGAAATCATACTATTCCAAACTGGTGAAGAAAAACCAGAGTGATACATATAGGACACACGAAGCGCACCATGAAGAGGAATGCGGGAAACAGCCTGATACATACTGTATGACGGTTGGTAAACTCGGTCATCACAGTGCTCCGCGGCACCACCCACCCCACATAGATGCAGGTGAGCAACGCTCCCGCAGGCAGCAGTATGTTGGCTGTGAGGAAGTCGAAGAAGTCCATCATCGACATGCCGAAGACCGTAAGTTGCGGATAGGCTCCGCACGACAGTGAGCTGACGATGGCAATCATTATTGCCGTGATGGTGACAATCCATGCGGCATGGCGTCGCGGACGCTTCAGCTCTTCATGGAAGAACGCCGTGCCTATCTCGTGCATAGAGATGGTTGAGGTGAGGGCTGCGAGCGCCAGCAGGGCATAGAAAAGTATGGAGATGACATATCCCACGAGAGGCATTGACGCAAAAGCCTGCTGGAACACATTGGGCAGGGTGATGAAGATGAGCGACGGACCTGCGTCGGGCTTTACTCCAACGGAGAATGCCGCCGGGAATATCATCAGTCCGGCAAGCACGGCTATGAGTGTGTCAATCAGTGCTATCTGCAGCGCGGCGTTCACAAGGTTGGTGCGCTTGCTGAAATATGACGAGTAGGTGCACAGGCATGCCGTGCCGAGACTGAGCGAGAAGAATGCCTGTCCCAGTGCCTCAAGCATGACATTGCTGCTGAGTTTTGAAAAATCGGGATAAAACAGGAACTTTATGCCGCTTATGGCGTTGGGCAGCATGCACGATGCCGCAACGATGATGAGCAGCAGCACAAACAGTGTAGGCATCATCAGCTTCGATGCTTTCTCAATGCCCTTGCGCACACCTTTCACTATGACAAAGTGGGTGATGATGATAAACACCATTGCCCACACTACAGGCATGGCTATGTCTGACGAAAACTCGGTGAAATAGCGTGCCACATAACTGCTGTCACCCTTTATCTGTCCTGCCACCGAGGCATACAGATATTGAAGGCACCAGCCTGCCACCACGCTGTAGAATCCAAGAATGATGGTGGAGCAAAGTATGCCCATCACTCCAACAACGCGCCACACACGCTTGCCTGAAATAACACCATAGGCGCGTACTGCATTGGTGGCGGCATGACGGCCGATGATAAACTCGCTTATCATGCCCGGCAGTCCGAGCATCAGTATACATATTATATATATAATGATGAATGCCGCACCGCCATTCTGTCCGGTGGTAAACGGAAATCTCCATATATTGCCCAGCCCCACAGCCGAACCGGCAGTGGCGAGCACCAGTCCTATTCTTGAACCAAAGTTTCCTCTGTTGTTCATAATTCTTCACTCTTCATTCTTCACTCTTCACTCTTAAATTACTCCTATCTGATTGAGGAATATAAGAACCATTCCCAGCGGACAGAAATACTTGGCAAGGAATATGTAGGTGTGGAACAGCCCGCCACGCAGTCTGCCCCAGTTGGTAAACTCTTCCTTCACAACCTTGTGTGGAACATACCAGCCTATGAACATGCAGGTGAGGAAGCCGCCGACGGGCAGGAATATCTGTCCGGTGACATAGTCGAATATGTCGAACAGCGGCATACCGAAGAGTTGCAGCCCGCTCCAGTCGGCAAGCGACAGTGAGCACACGGCGCCAATCAGTCCGCAGCTGATAGTCACTATCGTTGCGGCGGTCTTGCGTCCCAGCCGGAACTCCTCGTTGAGGAATGCCGTGCTCACCTCATGAAGCGAGATGAGCGAGGTGAGTGCCGCCAGCGACAGAAGCGCATAGAACATCAGAGCCACGCAATAGCCCACAATGGGCATTGAGGTGAAAGCCTGGTTGAACACATTCGGCAGTGTGATGAATATCAGCGACGGACCGGCATCGGGTGATATTCCCACCGAGAATGCCGCAGGAAATATCATCAGTCCGGCAAGTATGGCAACGATGCTGTCAATCACGCTAATCTGTATCGCCGATGTGAGAAGATTGGTGTGACGGCTGAAATATGAGGCGTATGTGCAGATGCAGCCCATGGCAAGGCTGAGCGAGAAGAATGCCTGCCCCAGCGCGGCAAGGCAAAGATCGGGAGTGATGTTGCTGAACGTGGGGTTGAACAGGAACTTTATGCCTTTCTCGGCACCGGGCAGCATGCACGATGCACCCACAATGATGAGCAGAAGTATGAACAGCGTGGGCATCATCATCTTCGATGCTCTCTCAATGCCGTCGCGCACTCCCTTCACTATCACAAAATGGGTGATGCCGAGAAACAATATTCCTGTAAGTATTGGCTTTATGGGGTGTTGTGAGAACTCGGCGAAATAACGGCTTATCTCTTCCGGTCCGCCAGTGAGGTTGCCCGTGGCGGAGGCATAGACATATTGCAGGCACCATCCAGATACTATGGAATAGTAGCCGGTGATGAGAAATCCTGTGAGCACTCCAAGATAGCCCACGAGCATCCACGGCGTACCGTTGGCAAGCTTACGGTAGGCACGTGCAGTGTTTGCCTGGGCATGACGGCCAATAATAAACTCGTTGACCATGCACGGAATGCCGAGCACAAGCACACATATTATATATATAAGTATAAACTCGCAGCCGCCGTTCTGCCCTGCCATGAACGGGAAACGCCACACATTGCCCAGACCTACGGCTGAACCTGCTGTAGCAAGGATTACGCCCATCTTGCTACCAAATTTCGCTCTTTCTAACTTTGCCATCTGATATTTTTTCATATTCGGTTGCAAAATTAAAAAAAATATATTAATTTTGCGCCAAAATTTAAGTTAATATGCAATTTTTATATCAAAAAACAAGAAAATACCCCTTTTCGCTGTTATGCACAGCTGTGATTTGGGTACTTTCGCTGATGAAGATGCCAGAGGTGGAGGTGCCAGGGGTGGAGCTTGCCGACAAGTGGGTACATTTCATAATGTACGGCGGTTTGTGCGGTGTGATATGGATAGAATATCTCCGTTGCCACAGACGTAGTGAATATTCGGCAGTAAGACTTTTTGTTTGGGCATGGCTATTGCCGGCAATCATGGGCGGAGTGTTGGAGCTGCTTCAGGCTTATTGCACCGCCACACGGTCGGGCGACTGGCTCGATTTTGCCGCCAACACCATCGGAGTAACTCTTGCTGCGGTCATTATGCTGCCAATAGCAACGTTTTTTAAGCGTTGAGTATTCACGTCACGCAGGAGCTTTTGCTTCAAATTTGTTAATTAAATGTTAAACACAGGCTGTTTCTTTGTCCTGTGAGTTATTTTGCTTATCTTTGCAAAAAATATTCAATAGCGTAGATGGATAGGGATTCCGGTGATGATGCTGCCGGGATTCTATTTTTTTAATATCTTATCGCTTTTGGATAAAGCTTTTGAATAACAGAATATTAGAGTATTAATTTTAAAAAGAAAATATTATGGCATATATGTCACAGGAAGGCTACGACAAGATGGTGGCCGAACTACAGCGTTTGGAAAGTATAGAGCGCCCCAAGGCATCGGCTGCTATTGCCGAGGCACGCGACAAGGGCGATCTCAGTGAGAACTCAGAGTATGATGCAGCCAAGGAGGCGCAGGCTCATCTTGAGACAAAGATAAATCAGATGAAGCTCGCCATCCAGGAGGCTAAGATTGTGGATGTGAGCCGCCTGAGCACTGACTCGGTGCAGATTCTCACCAAGGTGGAGATGACAAACGTCAACACCAAGGCTAAGATGACCTACACCATTGTGAGTGAGAGCGAGGCAAACCTGCGTGAGGGTAAGATTTCGATAAAAACACCTATCGCACAGGGACTGCTCGGCAAGAAAGAGGGTGACGTGGTAGAAATAAAGATACCGCGTGGCACCGTAACCTTGCGTATAGAGAAAATCAGTTTGGCAGAATAGCCGTCAAATTCATATTGTTTACTAAAATCATTACCGTTATGTCAATATTCTCAAAGATTGCAGCTGGTGAGATTCCCAGCTATAAAGTGGCGGAAAACGATAAGTTCTATGCCTTTCTCGATATCAATCCGCTGGTAAAGGGGCACACGCTCGTCATTCCACGTGAGGAGACCGACTATATCTTCGACCTCAGCGATGCCGACCTTGCCGAGATGACTGTGTTTGCCAAGCAGGTTGCCACAGCCATCAAGAAGGCATTCCCCTGCATCAAGGTTGGAATGGCTGTGCTTGGTCTTGAGGTTCCGCATGCCCACATACATCTTGTTCCCATGCAGAGCGAGAAGGATATGCTGTTTAGCAATCCCAAGCTGAAGCTCAGCGATGAGGAGTTTCAGGAGATAGCAGCGAAAATCAGAGCGGAGTTTTAAATCATTTTTTCTATACTCAAACGCGGGGTGTCACGAATCGTGACACCCCGCGTTTGAGTATGCATAAAGAGACTTGTCATCGAAGCCACATCGCGGTTTACATACACATTGGCAGGGTCGAGCATCATTGTTCCGTCAACAATCACATTGTAGGTGTACATCTCGGACGCCAGCTTGTCAGTAGTAAACGACCACACAGTCTGTGTAAGAAATACAGCGGACTGTGTAAAAACAACTTACAATTTATTATGCGTTAAATTCAAATTAATTCAATATCAAGTATATTGTTGCCCTTACTATTTTTTTAGGAATTGGCATACCGTCATCCACAACATTATATGCTGAAAACTTAAAGAAAGACATCGTTCATCGTATTTTTGCGCTCAACAATACTAATGCTGTTCTTGTCTGCGCAACTTGATGTGCAGACAAGAAACAGTAAAATGATTGTAAAATGTTGTAGTTTTACTTTTCCCATTATATCCCGTATATACTAAATTTATTACAGCACAGCAATATCTTCCATCTTATCTAATTACATAAATGGAACAATCTCAACAAGTAACTGTTTGGAGCTATCTGTTACTGTACCCTTTTTTATATTTATCAGGATCACATAAAGGTATCTGTCACCATGTTCCTTTCCAACTTTCTGAATTACATCAAAATCTTTTTCTTCAAAAAGGCACCCTCCTGTGCTGACAGACATTATAAAATGGGTATTAAATATTTGGCTTGGAAAGGAATTGTTCTCATTCGATATCTCTACAGCAAATATCTTTTTCAGTGCAGACATACAACACTCCATATCATCCAAACCGTATTTTTCTAAATACAGTTTTGCCGTTTCCAACCTTTGCAAGCCGTCGTTACTGTCTCTTTTCTCTCCGTCAAATATCTTGAAGTAATCAAGAGAATAAAAAGACAAGTATTTATATCCATAATAAAAGGATTATTCTGGCTCTATGTTCCAGTCTTTGATTGTGCGTGTTTCCGTGTCGAAGCTAATGCCCACCTTCACAATAGGCAGACCACATAGGGCAAAGCGCTTGTCGTATTTCTTCAGGTCTATTTGCTCCATGGCAGTATCTGCAGAGCTGTTTATCTTCAGCTCCATTACATAAAGCCTGTGCCGGGTGCGCAGCACAATGTCCACACGTCCCTTTGGGGTATGAACCTCCACGTCAACATAGTAGCCCAACATAGTGAAGATGAGATACAACATCTGCTGGTAATGTCCCTCATAGTGAGTATTGTCGCAATATGGAACAGTGGATAGAACCTCCTGCATCAGACTTAGGGCTCCGTCCATATCCTCTGTGAGCAGCATCTCCGCCATATCGCCCACCAAAGTCCTTAACTCTGCCGGCCGCCTGACATAGTTTACCAAAAGGCTCTTTGCCAACCCCATGCGCACTTCACGGTTTGGAACATCAAGCGTGTAGACTTTCGAATAGCGCGAATAATCCTTGATAGTGATATATCCGCTTTGATAAAGCAGGGGCGTGATATCAGTAATTTGTTCCGTTGGCGCGTCAAAATCCTCTACTGCACATCTTCTTTGTCCTATTTGCTGTGGCAGCACATTGAATTTCCTCAGCATCTCTATCAGGTAAGCAGGTGTGCCGGTGCCAAACCAGTAAGAGTCAAGATTACCTTTCTTGAAAGCATTCAGCAAACTGAAAGGATTAAAGATGTCGGGCGAAGGCCATGCAAAATGATAGCCGTCATAGTTGTTTTTCAACTCTTGCAGTGCCTCTTCCTTGGTAATGTCCATATTCTCTGCCAGTAGCTCTATGTCGGGAGCCATCTGTGTGAGCAACTCCTCCTTGCTGATGCCGCAGATGGCAGCATACTCAGAATCCATGGTAATGTTGTCGAGATTGTTCAGCTCGCTGAATATGCTCAGCTGCGAGAACTTCGTGATACCCGTCATAAAGACGAAACGCAGATAAGGGTCGCAAGCCTTCAGGGGACTGTAGAAATTACGCATCACGTTGCGGAGCTTTGGCAGCATCCCATCCTCATGAACGACATCCAATAGCGGAGCATCGTATTCGTCGATGAGAATGACCACCTTTCGGCCTGTCTTCCCGCAAACATTCAGTATCAAGTCCTTCAAACGAAGGTTTACATCATCACCTTCACGGCCTGGACACCCTAAACGATTTTCATTTTCACGCAGGATGTTGGCAAGATAACGCTCCAAAGATTCTTTATCCAAATGCTTTCCAAGACTCATGTCGAAATGCAGCACTGGATACTGCGTCCACTCCGTCTCCAGCCTGTCAATGGCAAGTCCCTTGAACAAGTCTTTCCTACCCTCGAAATAGGCATGAAGCGTGCTCACAAACAGCGATTTGCCAAATCTGCGCGGACGGCTCAGAAATACATAGTTGGACTTGCTGTGAGCCAGACTGTACACATACTCTGTCTTGTCTATGTATATACAATTCTCCTCCCGTACTTTCTCGAAAGTCTGCATTCCAATCGGATAATTTCGCTGCTCTGCCATGCTCACCTTAATTAAATGATTAATATTTCTTTGCAAAGATAGTGCAAATCGAGCGCAGAACAAAATATAAAATGCAATTTTAATATTTTTTATGCCGAGATGCAGCCTATCTTATTGAAAGATACTACTATTATCCGTAACTGCCAAATTTTTTTGCTAAGAATTGATTTCTAATCATGTTTCCTTTAAAATATTTTCTTTTATTCATAATCACCTCTCCCTTATCATAAGTAAGTAAGACTTATTCCTTTCTTTATCAGCGCTGAAGCGTCCTGAGAGCATGAGATGTTTTCAGGCTCATTGTCATCATGGCAGCTTGACATGAATAAAACAGAAAATAATGCTTAATAAATATAATCTTTGTTGCATATTTGTGAGTATATTTTGCAGGGGTTATTATGGCAGTAGGAAAGAAAGGCTCAAAGCCTTTCTTTCCTTCGTTTTTATATTATTAGAATTATGTATGTTGTCGTTTACCTCAAACTTATAGCCCACATGCTGTGGAAATCCAATTTTCACAGCATGTGCTTTTTCTGGCAGAATTTGTTTCCCAGAATAATTTTAAGGTGTTAATATATCTGTTATGCTTTTGTTTGAACGATAATATATATAACCATCAAAATGCAAGGTATTGTCGGTTAATGTCCCTTCTTTGATTCCTATAACGATTGTTTGACCTTTTACCTTATAATTCAATGTTTGGATTAACCTCAAAACCTTTAGATTTTCATCTAATGCATATTCTTCGACCTTATCCTTGCCAAAATAAAAAGCCCCTGCAGCACCATCTACTATATGGTCTTCTGGCTTGAATTGATGAATCCACACCGTTCCAACCATAGATTGTGCATCATCACTGTCATCGCTACACGAGGTAAACAGATTAATGATTGACAAAATAACCACTATAGAATAAAGGCTCTTTAAAAAAACTTTTCCCATAAACATTTATTTAAATCTTTTTTGTGTGAAAAATTCATTGAATATAGGTAATATGCTTGTTTCGATCATCGAAATAGTTAAACAGGAATTCATCAATCCGTTCATTTTTTGTGTTATCGTATATTTACTTGTTATTGTTTTGCTTATAGTATTTGAACTGTTCAGTTTTCCATTTATTCCAAGGTTTATCTTATCTAATATATGCTGCTAAGGGGAATGTATCCGCTCTCAGCCACAATCTTCTGCCCGCCCTTGGCTGTGAGAAACTCAAAGATACGGTATGCGGGGGAGGTTCTGTCTATATCGGAACGCACAGCGGCATATACGTCACTTATATACGGATAGGTGGCGTTTATTATGTTCTCCTTGGTCATTGCCACACCGTTCACGGCCAGTCCCTTCACGGTCTCATTCGCCACAATCACGCTGTAATAGTAAAATGGCGTAAAGGCTATGCCTGTCTTGTCCTCCTGTATCTGATAGTAAGGTGTCATCATGGTATGACCTATCTGCATTTCCGGGAACTCCTTTATCTTCAGTCCCGCCATCACCATGGTCTCAAACTTCTCCTGGCTGCCCGAATTGCGGTTGCGTACATACGGGGTCATTGTCTCCGCCTTGCCGCCTACCTCGTCCCATCTAGTTATGTCGCCGGTGTAGATTGCCTGTATCTGCTCCACTGTAAGGCTGTTCACTGGGTTGCTGGGATTCACTATAAATGTCAACGCGTCCTTGGCTATTTTTTTCTCTATCAGCGTCACCCCCTTTTCGTTGGCATAGTCTTTCTCATCGCGTGAGATGCCGCGTGCCGTGAGTATCAGCTCCACCTTGTTGTCTATCAGGTTCACAAACGATTGGTGGGTGTTGTTTGCCTGCATTTTGCCCATTATCGCATGCCTTTCATCCTCGGTGCAGGTGTAGTTTGGCCGTACAAACCATGGAGCCTCATCAGAAAATTGCACAAACGGGCTTTGCTGCCATTCATATCCAAAACCGAGCAGCTTGCACATCAATATATTGCGCAATGGCGTAGTGGAGTCGGAGCCGTCAATCTTTGGAAAGTTGCTTATCGTTATGTTCTCCAGACCAATGCTGTTGTCATCATCGTCCGAGCCGCATGAGCCGGCAAACAATGCCAGGAGGCACGGCATAATCACTTTGGCATAAGATATGATATTCTTTTTCATATTTGATATATTTTTTTAGTTATTCGTTACAAAAGTACAATAATTTTCGAACTTGTCGCAGATTTATGGTATAAAAAACATTAATATGCTCTGTTTTTGCCATTTCCCGCTATCCTCCGTTCCAATTCTTTTGTGCATAGCCACTGCTCCCCTTCATTTATAAGTGCTCCATGCATTGGCTTGCTGCCATAACGGCTGATTTTATATTTTATTATTTTCATACCTTTTCGTTTGTATGCATTTTTTATATTTCTGAAAAGTAAATTGAACGACGATATTCCTAAAATTACAAGACCGATTTATATCATTCTCCACTGTCTTACTTTCTCTTGCTCCGAACTCTTGCCAAATATTGGTAATGCGCCCCTCTTTATTTATAAAATAGTATTGTGGAATTTCTGTCCTGGGATATAATAGGAAGTTTGGCATTCTCTCTTGTTGGAACACGGCATCCCATTCTCTGTCGATGGTCTGGACCCAATCCATTCTGTTCTGTGCAATGCTCTTTTTGCATGCTGTTGAGTCATAGTCGGCAGAAATGCCTACTATCTCCAGTCCCTTATCTTTATATTTTGTATATACGCGGCGTAATTCATTTATTTGCTGTTTCCTGATATCTGTATCCATGGACCAACTTGACCACAGTAACAGCAACACGTGTTTTTTATCTTTCATCTTATCCAAATAAAACATATCACCGTTGATGGTCTTTACTTTGATGCTTGGCGCAAAATCACCGCTATGCCCATCTCTTATACAGGATGTCCTTCTTGCCGTTTCCAGTTTTGCCCCCAGCACCTTACCCTGTAAGCTTATCACGGTCTTGTCAGGGAGCCTTTTGTATAGTGTTGATACGGCAGTGCTTTCTCCCCAGTCATAATCCAGGATCCATCCAAGCACATCTGCAGAAATAGCGCAGTTGACATGCTTTTCCACAAATGCAAGGCATTGTTTTATTTTTACACGGAATATACTGTCACGTTTTTCGGCAATACTGCTTAGCTGGATGTCTGTATCCAGTTTTAAGTCCCTGTGTTTTTCTTCTTTTGCCTTGCTTTTTATGTCGTTTTCAAGTTTCAGCGTCTCATGACACACCTTATTGATATTATATAGGGCAAACAGATAGTCTTTCATCTGACCGTCCACCGATGTTCCGCTCATACTGTAGTTATAGGGAACTTGTGTGTTAATAAATACCGTTGTGTTATGTCCCGGTTCCAAATAGGCGACAACTGGAAACTCGTGTGCGTCATACCAAATGTTAACCATCGTTATGTCATCCACATCGGTTGAATAAAAGAATTCCTCTTTATTTAACGGAATTGAATCCACAACCACCTGATGGATGTTGCCCTGACCGTCCTCTTTCATATACGAAAGTCTGGCGTGTTTTATGTCCTTTGCATTTTGAATCTTTACATTCAGCATGCATGTGGCACCTACACACTCCTGACTGAAAAGACCAAATAAAACAATAAAAAACAAATATTTCATATACATATTCTCGTTTTTACACCTTATTTTCGATGAAAAGTTCCAGAGAACTGAGATAATCCGTATTCAGCTTTATATATCTCACCCTGTCAAACGGTATTCTCATCATATCATCATGATTTGCCTCGGTGTCGATTAAGTCCGCTATAAAAGACTTGTCGTGTACCTCATAAATTGTACCGACATAAATGGAATCATTCTTGGCCATTCCTATTTCAATCAGTTTTCCTAAAGCCATAATGTTGCAAAAGAACTCATGATAGTCATCAAGGTTTACACCACTGAGAAGTTCTTTGTCGCCATGGAATTGAGTATATTTCAGCGGGATAATCTGTGACATCATTTTTCCTTGTTCTGTCGACTCTGCATCATGTATATTCCGGATGTATTTTTTGTTTGTGAACATGATGCCGTCAAGAACATAATCAACAACATTGTCTTTTGTGCAAAGCCACTGTTCCCCTTCATTTATAAGTGCTCCATGCATTGGCTTGCTGCCATAACGGCTGATTTTATATTTTATTATTTTCATACTTTTTCATTAGCCTGTATTTTTAATATTTCTGCAAAAATACACAAAATACTGCATTCTGCAAAATTTTTTTGCATCATTTATTGTTCCCTATTTTCAATCTTGTCCATCTGCATTATCCATGCTAACCGTTATGGTGATAGGAATCACAAGAATAAACTCTGGTATTTTCAGATGAGGACTTATGTGATTAATCTTTCGGAAATATTTGGAAGATATATCAAAAATATCGTCATCTGAGTTTATCGATTCAACATGTAAGTGAAATGGTGCCAAGGTGGCATTCAAATCCCCTTGGAGCGAAGTCGCTGCAATGAGACTGTCTATCTCTTTTCGGGATGTTATTTCCCCTTTCCCCATTATTATCTTGTTGGTAACTTCAACCCCTATATCACAAAAATCATCCAGGCAGCATCTTATATATCGCAGAGAGTCTATTTCACAATTCTCCGATGCCTGTTCCATACATAGCCGAAGTTCTTCCAAGTATTCCTTATAACTTATAACTTTTCTCGGTTCTTTCCGTTTTGGTGCATTATGTACTACAACTGCGGCAACAGTGTCCTCATCAATAGAAGCAGGCTCGTAAGTTGGCTCGTATCTGACCATTCCGTCTGCCATGACATCTACGTGCCCTTTATGCTTTGAGAACACAAAGACATTCTCTGTAGTATAACCTGACTTTTCAACATAATAAACATACTTTTCTTCTGCATCATCTGAAAAGACAAAATATTTCACCACTCCCGTATTCCCGCAAGAAATCTGTCCTTTGCAGGAGGAAAGCCCTGACAAAACAGTGCAACAGGCCAATAGCAACCTTATACAATTTTTATATTCTATTATTTTCATACTTTTTCATTAGCCAGCATTTTAAATATTTCTGCAAAAATACGCAAAATACTGCATTCTGCAAAATTTTTCAGCATGTATGAACGGTGTTCTACAATTCAATATTGTATCCGAGAGTTATTTGCCACACGCTGTTGCGGGCTGAAGGTTTTTCCCCTCCGTCCCAGTTGCCGCTGAACACATTGGTTAATCCGATGTTGTACATCGCTCCAATCACAAAATTGTTATATTCATACGATACGCCTACGGGTACGGACAAGTCGAATGTCTTGAAATCGGGCATTACTGCCTGTGCAGCGTATAAGTTCCATCCTTCGTCAACACGCACCGTAACGTCACCCTTAACCTCGTTCTTTACAC
>JAUNSB010000078.1:0-20505 GCA_030539375.1 Prevotella sp. | reverse complement strand
ATTGTCACTTCTTTTGGGGCTCCGAAAGTGACAACTTTTTCTAGTATAAGTCACACCCTCTTCTATAATATATGATTATTTTGCTATAAACTTCTGTTCAGCACCTCTTTCCACTTGGCATAAGCCTCAAGATACTGTGGTCGCAGATGCTCGTCAGGCTCAATCACCTGCAGTTTGTCAAGTGTTGCAAACGCCTCGTTGTGATCCTTATATATTCCTGCGCCGATACCTGCACCCTTTGCAGCACCTACACTGCCGTCGGTGTCATAAAGCTCAATGGTAGCGCCACTGACTCCAGCCAATGTGTTTCTGAACAGGTCGCTCAAGAACATATTTGCCTTTCCTGCATGGATTTTCTTGATGTCCATGCCCATCTGCTGCATTATCTCCATGCCATAGCAGAAACTGAACACAATACCCTCCTGAGCAGCACGTACAATGTGCGCTTTGTTATGCTTGTTGAAATTCAAGCCGTTGACAGAACAGTTTATCTCTCTGTTTTCAAGTACACGCTCAGCACCATTGCCGAATGGAATCACCGACACGCCCTCGCTGCCTATTGGCACACTGTTGGCAAGATCGTTCATTTCAGCATAGCCTATTCCCTCGGGAGCCACGTTACGGCGTACCCAGGCATTAAGTATTCCTGTACCATTGATGCACAACAGCACACCAAGACGAGTCTGCTCAGCTGTATGATTGACATGCGCAAATGTGTTCACACGGCTCTTCTTATCATAGTTCACATCACCAAGCACACCGTACACAACACCCGAAGTACCTGCCGTAGAAGCAATCTCACCAGGATTAAACACATTGAGGCTAAGCGCATTGTTCGGCTGATCACCTCCCCTGTAGGTTATCGGCGTGCCCTTCAGCAAACCTGTCTCTGCGGCAGCCTCAGCACTCACCTCGCTCTGAACGGCAAAGGTAGGAACAATGTCGGCAATCAGTGACTTGTCGAAACCGAAATGCTGCATAAGGAAGTCAGCCACCTGATTTTCCTTGAAATCCCAGAACATGCCCTCACTCAATCCGCTCACTGTAGTATTGGCAACACCACTGAGCTTCATGGCAATATAGTCACCGGGAAGCATAACCTTATATATATTATTATATGTGTCGGGCTCGTTTTCTTTCACCCACGCCAACTTGGCTGCAGTGAAATTACCGGGAGAATTGAGCAGATGTCCGAGACACTTGTCGGCACCAATCTCACGGAATGCCTTATCACCATATTTCACCGCACGCGAGTCACACCAAATGATTGACGGGCGTAACACCTGCAGGTTCTTGTCAACACAAACCAATCCGTGCATCTGATAAGAAATACCAACAGCTTTAATATCCTCAGCCTTGGCACCGGCATCCGCCATAATCTTCTTCATACTCAGCTTGGCATTGTCCCACCACATCTGCGGGTCCTGCTCAGCCCAACCGGCCTTTACAGCCATTATAGGTGCTTCTGTCTCTGGATAAAAAGCCGTAGCTGCACACTTTCCGCTATCAGCATCCACAAGCGATGCCTTGACAGAACTGCTTCCCACGTCAAGGCCCAATAAATATCTTTTCGCCATAATTTAATTTATAATTATTAATTCACATTTCGATTGTAAGTGCAAATTTCGCTTATTTTTTTTTAATATGCAACTTTTTTATAGAAAAAAACGTTTTTTTTAGCAGAAATTAGCGTAGTTACAAAAAAAAATATTACCTTTGCACAAAATATCATCAAATTTAAATTTGTAAATATAAGTAAGATGAAAAAGAAAATACTGATTTTGGACGACAAAGAGACAATAGCCAAAGTATTGTCCATATATCTGATGAGTGACTATGATGTGCAATGGCTGCCAGACGGTCTGCAGGGAGTGAAATGGCTTCAGGCAGGCAACACTCCCGACCTGATTATCTCCGACATACGTATGCCCAATATGCGCGGTGATGATTTTTTGGAATGGATAAAGCAGAACGAACTGTTCCGCCACATTCCTGTAATAATGTTGTCGAGCGAAGACAGTACAAGTGAGCGCATCCGCCTTTTGGAAATTGGTGCTGTGGACTATATCGTAAAGCCTTTCAACCCAATGGAACTGAAAATCAGAGTAAAGAAAATCATACAGTAAACATAAAAGAGCACGGTCATCTGTGTCGGGCATATACAAAGAAGTTTACTCCAATAAAAAAGCACACAAAAACTCCGACACCTTATATAAATATGTAATATAAGGAAAAAGGAGACTAAATGCTGAGCATAAACCGAATTTATGATCGAAATAATATATTTGGGAAGCAATCCCCACACTCAGGAACGCCTAAAGCATTTGCCTGGCCAGTTTGTAAGAATGGTCAGCAAATACAAAGATGCGGCAAACTTGTGCACCTCAAGAATACGTAAAGAGCACTTTATTCTGCTATTTGAACGAGGAATGCACAATGAGGACATCACTGCCCTCACCTATCTGCGCAAGAAATGTCCTCACCTATATATTATTATGCTCACCAACCAGCTTTCCATTGACGAGATAAAGCAATACAACTTGTGCGGAATTAACGACACGATGGATGTCAACGCATCTATAACGGCAATAAACAAAAAAATACAGTTTATTTCCAACAGGGAAGAGATTCTGTTCGATGACGCAGCACCGGCTCTTAAAGTACTTCAGTTCAAGATTCCACTTTGGAAACGCACATTTGACATTATATTCTCAGGTATAGCCATACTGTTGCTCTCACCTATATTCATAATTACAGCTCTTGCTATACGCATAGAGAGCAAGGGACCGATTATATTCAAATCAAAGCGCGTGGGCACCAACTATAACGTTTTCGACTTCCTGAAATTCAGAAGCATGTATATTGACGCTGCCGAGAGATTGAAAGAACTAAAGGATCATAACCAATATGCTCTAAACAATACTCACCTTGATGCGCACACCACACTAACAGCCCCATTAGGCGACAATGCTGAGCAAATGATGATTGACGACAACACATCATCGCTCATGCTCATCAGCGATGACGAGACAATGCTCGTTGGCGATGACTTTGTAATGGCAGAAAGCGATTTCAACAAGCAGAAGAACGAGGAAGTTAAGAATGCCTTCGTAAAAATAGAAAATGACCCGCGAATAACAAAGGTGGGAAGTATAATCCGAAAATTCAGCATTGATGAATTACCCCAATTGTTCAACATACTCAAAGGCGACATGTCGGTTGTTGGAAACCGTCCATTGCCACTTTATGAGGCTGAATGTCTCACCAGCGATGACAGTATCGACCGATTCATGGCACCGGCAGGACTAACAGGTCTATGGCAGGTGGAGAAGCGGGGCGACAGCGGAGCAATGTCAGCAGAAGAGCGCAAACAGCTTGACATTACATATGGTCGTACCTACAGCTTCGCCCTTGACATGAAAATAATATTAAAAACATTCACAGCCTTTATCCAAAAGGAGAACGTATAAAAAACAGAACAAGGAATAAGAACTTTAAAGAACTGACAATATGCAACTTAAACGTTTTTTTCTACTCGCACTACTTACGGCAGGCACTTCACACACATTTGCCCAGTTTGACAACAGCGGTATCAGTGCAGGCTTCTTCGACTCAAGTGAGAACCAGAGTCTCAATTTCTCAACATTCCATCTTCCACCATTAGCTGTACTGCTGGAGAACGCAAAGTCTACACCGCAGATTCTCAGCCTTGCAAAAGCAGAAGAGATAGCCAAAGCAGAAGTTGCAAAACAGAAAAAACACATCTTCTCATATATTCACGGTCATGCCAGCTACAGCTATGGCAAGACCGACATGTGGGGCAACAATTCCTCAAGCTATAATCAGATGATATACCAGTTTCAGGGCACTGAGCAAAGCTACTGGAACGTTGGAGTAAACCTCAGTGTACCTCTTGAAGATATTCTTGACCTTGGAGCATCGGTCAAGCGCAAACGGCTTGAGCAAGAACGCGCGCAGATTGAGAAAGATCTGGCATACGACCAGCTCAAGCTTCAACTTACCTCTCTATATGTAAAAATAAACAACAACATCATTGCCCTCAAGACCGCCAGCGAAAACGCTGCAATCTATCAGGGCGCAGGTCAGCTTGCCCAGGAGCAGTTCCATCAGGGAGAGCTGAGCATCGAGGCTTTTGCCAAGACAAAGGAGTATGAGAATGGTGCGGTAAATGCCTATCAAAGTCTGCAGACCACCATCATCACCGACATCCTTACCCTTGAAATTCTCACCCATACCCCTATTATCACAAATACAACCACAGAGATTACTCTTGACAACGAAGTGCAGAAATCAGCAAAACAGATTGCCAAGGAGAACAAGGCTGTAGAAAAGCGCATAGAGCAACAGACAAAAGAAGACTTGAAGAAAGAGGAAGCACTTGAAAAGGCTGAGAAAGAGGCTGAGAAGGCTGCAAAGAAAGCAGCAAACAAAAAATAGACTTAATGTGTAACGACTAAAAATATACAAATATGGACATATTCAGATATATAGCAAGATTCTTGTTCCGCATACGCTGGTACCTTCTTATCCTACCGGTTATCGCCCTCGTCATTGCATGGTTTCTCACCCGCAATCTTGAGCGCCAATACGACACCAGCACCACAATCTATACCGGTATGATTACCGGATATAATATTGAGGGTGGTTCAGGTGTATTCGGCAATCCGCAGACACACATCAACAACCTCATGCTCATCATCACCACCGACAACACCATTCATGAGGTTGCCCTACGCCTGTTTGCGCGTTGTATGATGTACGGTAATCCGAACAAGGACAACAATTACATCTCGGCGGAACATTTCAATAATCTGAACAAGACTGTACCCAATGATGTAAAAGCTCTGATTAACAAAAACAGTGAGAATCAGACGTATGCCAACCTGAAAGCATACGAGAAGCCCTCACAGGACAACTACATCTTCGGTCTGCTCAACGCCCACCAATATTTTGGCATGCACAATATCTCCGCAAATCTTAAGGTGACACAATTTCCACAAACCGACATTATCAACATTGGCTATTCTGCCAACGATGCGGGTATTGCCTACAACACACTTGACATTCTTAACGAGGTGTTTGCACGCCAATATCAAGATATCCGCTTTGGTGAGACCAATAACGTGATAAAGTTCTTCGAGAAAGAGGTTGCCCGTCTTTACCGCATTCTTACTAATGCTGAGAATGACCTTATAGACTATAATGTATCCAAAAGAATTATAAATTATGAGGAACAAACAAAGCAAGTGGCGAGTTTGGATGCAGGTCAACAATTATCAGACAATACCCTGCTGATGGACTACACCACCACCAAGGCTCTTATGGACTATCTTGAGCGTCAGCTTGGCAACCGGGCAAAGGTTATCCGTGCCAACAAGGAGTTCACAAGCCAGGTACGTGATATATCCCGTATACAGTCACGCATATCCAACCTCCAACTCATGGGCAGCGAGGGCGGTGGCAACAACGCCGAGGCACAACAGGAACTTGCCAAGGCACAGCGTGAGCTTGATAAGACCACGGATAAGGTAAAATCTCTTACCCGCGACATTGAGGCAGGTTCTTTCAGCACAGAAACAGGTGTAAAGGCAGCCCCTATGCTTGACCGCTGGCTTGAGCAAGTACTTCTGCTCGAACAGACTAAGGCAAAGATGACCGCACAGGACATCATGCGTGGCAAACTCGACAAACAGTTCCTGTATTTCTCCCCCATCGGTGCCACACTTGACCGTAAAAACCGTCATATCGGTTTTGTTGAGGGTAACTATATGGAGATGCTTAAAGCACTCAACGCCGCCCGTCTGCGTCAGCGTAACCTGCAAATGTCAACAGCCACACTGCGCATCCTCAATCCTCCGATGTTCCCGCTCAATGCCCTGCCAACTAACAGGCTTATGATTTTATTAGGAGCTTATCTGCTCACATTCATGCTCACGGCATTGTACTTCTTCCTTATCGAACTGCTTGACCGCACTCTGCGCGACCGTATGCGCTCGGAGCGAATCACAAAGATTCCAGTCATGGGTTGCTTCCCTCAGGAAAGTTCTTTGCGCTATCGCCGCTACAACAAGACCATTGCCGACATTGCACTACGACAGCTCAGCAAGGCATTATTGCCAAACTTCAAGACTGGTCAGCAGAATGTTCTCAATCTCCTGTCCACCGACTCTGCCAACGGCAAGAGCTACCTGTCACAGGAATTGGAGACATATTGGCAATCCATTGGTCTTCAGGTGCGCCGTGTCACCTACGACGAGGATTTCCTTGCCGATGACAGCCGCTTCCTCATGGCTACAAGCATAAAGGACATCTGTCCTGATGTGATGCCCGAAGAGATTATTATTGTTGAGTACCCTAATCTCATCGAGCACTCCATTCCATCACCTCTGCTCAACCTTGGCACAGTGAACCTACTTGTCACCCGTGCCAACCGTACATGGAAGGATGTGGATGCCAAGGCACTCAAGACATTGCAGGCACAGCTTGACAACAAGGATTCACTTTATATGTACCTCACTGAGGCAGGACGCTATGCCGTAGAGGAATTCACAGGTCAGTTGCCACCATATTCAGCATTCAAGAACTTCACCTACCGCATCTCACAGTTAGGACTCACTGCAACCGAAAACACCCATGCTAAATGAATATAGGTTCAAGTTATAACACAACAGCATCCAACGATATTGGAGGAAGAGTTTTTTTACTCTTTCTCCTTTTCGCTATGGGTATGTATGGATTGGCAACAACAGGATTACCGGGATTGGCATTAATCACAATTATTCCTATTGCAATTTTTTTCATATATATCACATTCAAATATGAAATGTTCTCATTTTGGATTTTATTTGCTATAAACTATCTACTAATGTTTATTAGCAGACATTTCTCTATACCAATTCCAATGTCATTACCCAATGAGATGTTAGAAATAATTCTAATAATGGTTGCAATGATCAAGATTCGTGGATTCGAATTTCAGAATTGTTTGAATATTATGGGACTTATGATATTTATATGGATAATATATGGACTTTTACAATCACTCAATAATACTATGGGCCTGGGATTGAATTGGGCATCATGGTTTCAAGGTTTTCGTGTTAATTTCATTTTTTTATTGTATATTTTTCTTGTACATTCGCTATACATCAGTACACCTAATCGCCTTAAAAACTATATTATCGGCTTTGCACTTTTCTCTTTATTTGGAGCGATATGGACTTGGAAACAAAAAAACATAGGCTTTACACATGCTGAACAAATATGGTTAGACACAGCAGGAAGTAAAACTCATGTATTACAGGCAGGAACCTTAATCCGATACTTTGGCACATTTTCCGATGCAGCCAATATGGGATGTAATATGGCATCTACAGCTATCATGTATATCATTCTTACAATAACTACCAATATCAAAAAAAACAAAATATTCTATGTTATTACAGCACTTATGTGCATCATTGCAATGATGTATTCAGGCACCCGTACCGCTATGGCATGTTTCATTGCAGGATTAGCCGCATACGTTGTGTTATCAAAATCATTCAAAATAGCAATACCATTTGGAATAGCTTTCGCATTATTTATTTTTATATTAGCATTTACAAATATAGGCAACAGCAATCAACAGATTCGTCGTATGCGCTCAGCATTTAATCGTAACGATGCATCAAAAGGAATACGTGAACAAAATCAAGATGTAATGCGCAAATACCTTAAAGATGCCCCATGGGGAATAGGTATTGGTGACAGAACACAACATGTACCACCTACCCATAAATATAAAATAATGACATATATAGCACCAGACTCAGAATATGTGTTCTTTTGGATTCACACAGGTCAAATAGGCTTGATACTCCTAATCATTGTAAATGCCACGATACTTATCAGTGCAAGCATCATCACAATGTTCAGGCTAAAAAATCCGCGACTGCGTGGCATTGCTGCCGCCATAACCTGCGCCTTTGTATCACAGCAGCTCGGAGGTTATGGCAATCAGGTGTTGTTCCAGTTCCCCAACGGTCTGATGTTCTATGGTGCCATGAGCATTGTATTTGTCCTTCCACGAATGGAACAACGCTACAACGAATGGGAGGCTGTAGAAATTGAAAAAGAAGAAAAACGTAAACAACTGAAATTGGAGAAGAAACGTGCATCAAGAGTGTAGACTATCCATCATAACCGTCAATTACAATGGCTTGCAGGACACCTGCGCCATGCTTGACAGCATCCCTGCCTACCTTCCGTCGACAGAGATTATTGTGGTGGATAACGCCTCAGCCAATAACGAGGCAACAGTTCTTGCACAGCGTTACCCACATATAAAGATAGTCCGCAGCAATGAAAATTTGGGCTTTGCCGGTGGCAACAATCTCGGAATAAAGGCGGCGAACGGTAAATACCTATATTTCGTAAACAACGACACGGAGTTTCATCCATTCAACGTTGAGCCGCTCATCTCCAGAATGGAGAACAACAGGCACGTTGGCATGGTATGTCCTAAAATACGTTTCTTCGCCCCACCCCAGCTGATACAATTTGCCGGCTATACACCTCTGACCTCCGTCACCATGCGCAACCATGGCATAGGTTGCGGAGCCCCAGACCAAGGACAATATAACACAGCCCACCCCACTCCTTACGCCCACGGTGCAGCAATGATGGTTAGACGTGAGGCAGTAAAAAATGCAGGACTGATGCCGGAAGACTATTTCCTGTATTATGAGGAGCTCGACTGGTCAATGATGATACGGCGCGCAGGATATGAGATTTGGTATGAGCCAGCCTCAGAGATATTCCACAAGGAAAGTGCCACCACAGGACAAAACAGTCCCCTGCGCACCTACTATATCATGCGCAACCGTCTGCTTTTCGTAAAGCGCAACAGCGAAGGATTAAAAAAATTACTCTCCTATATATATATAATAGGTATAGTGTCACTACGTGACATCGTCTGCCATACATTGTCAGGCAAATACGAGTTGTCACGCGCCACACTCCATGGCGTCACGGATTTCATAAAAGGAAAATTTGGTAAGAAAAAACTAAACGATTAACAACTATGGATTTCTGGTATATAATAACAATAACCGATTGGCTGCTGTTTGCCCTCGTGGCATTCACAGTGCTCTATATGACTGTTTTTGCTTTTGCCTCACTATTCAACAAGCACAGCAAGGTGCCAACAGCCCAACGCCGTAACCGCATGATTGTGCTGATACCTGCATACAAATGCGACAAGACCATCCTTGCCACAGTAAAGTCAATACTCGGACAAACCTATCCACAGCGTATGTTCGACGTTGTGGTAATATCCGACCACCAGAGCGAGATTACCAATTTTCATCTTGCACAGCAGCCCATCACCCTTCTCACACCAAACTTCAAAACCAGCACAAAGGCACGCTCATTGCAATATGCTATGAACAACATACCACAGTTCAAAATCTACAACATTGTTGTGGTGCTTGACGGTGACAACATTGTGCTGCCCGAATTTCTTGAGGACCTTAACAATGCCTATGAAGCAGCAGGCACCAAGGCAATACAGGCGCACCGTCTGTCAAAAAACCGCGATACCTCTGCCGCCATTCTCGATGCCACCTTTGAGGAAATCAACAACTCCATTTTCCGCCGCGGTCACATCACACTTGGCTTGTCGGCAGCTCTCTGCGGTTCCGGCATGGCATACGATTTTGAGTGGTTCCGCACAAATATCTTCAAATGCAGCACACCATGGGAGGATAAGGAACTGGAGTCACTTCTCATGCGCCAGCACATCTATGTGGACTATTTCGATGATATATGGGTATTCGACGAGAAAACCCGCAACACAGAAGCCTTCCGCCACCAGCGCACCCGTTGGGCTTCCACGCAGTTCTATTCAGTCCTGTCAAACCTCCGTTATCTGCCAAGTGCCATTCTTAACCGTCACTATGACCTGATTGACAAAATACTTCAATGGGTTATCATTCCCCGCACCATACTCATGGGCATCATAACAGTTATGTGTTGCGTCATGCCGTTCATCTACATGACCATGGCATTAAAGTGGTGGTTCATTGCAGCATTCATTCTTTTCATTTTCGCTGTCTGCACCCCCAACTACCTTGTAGACGACAGATGGAGCCGCTCTTTCATCAAGGCACCTGCCATCATGCTGTCCTCAATACTTCACATTCCGGCATTACCATTAGGTATGTTCAGATATAAAAACAAGAACTGACAGCATCATGTACTGGCAAATAATCCACACTATCGAGATCCTACTTTGGATATTCATCGCAGCATCCGTAATATATGTTGCCTTCTTTGCCATAATCTCAATAATTAGTTCGCAAGCTCATCAGCTTCGCAGGCATCATCCTCACTCCACACTCCACCCTCCACACTATCTTATCCTTTTCCCAGCTTACAACGAGGATAAGGTAATTGTAAGCTCAGTCAAAACATTTCTCCAGCAGACTTACGACAGCAACCTCTACCATGTTGTTGTCATCAGCGACCACATGCGCCCTGAGACAAATGCTGCACTCAGCCAGCTCCCCATCACACTACTGCAACCTGTTTTTGAGAAAAGCAGCAAGGCAAAAGCCATGCAATATGCCATCGCCAACACCAAGGAAAATTATGACAAGATAGTAATCCTCGATGCCGACAATATTGTAGAGCCGTCCTTTTTAGAGCAGCTCAACTCACTATGCAACCAAGGCTACCACGCTATACAATGCCACCGCTGCGCAAAGAACAACAATAACGACATCGCCGCCCTTGACGGCGTAAGCGAGGAAATCAACAACACCCTGTTCCGCCGCGCCCATAACGCCGTGGGACTATCTTCCGCCCTCATTGGCTCAGGCATGTGTTTCGATTATCCCTGGTTTGCAGAAAATGTTCAAAAACTCTCCACCGCCGGCGAGGATCGTGAGCTTGAAGCATTGCTGCTCAAACAAAACATCTTCATAAAATACGCAGAACACATACACGTATATGACGAAAAAGTAAGTAACGGCGAGAACTTCCAGCGCCAGCGTCTGCGCTGGATGACAGCACAAATACAGGCATTGTTATCAATGCTTCCATACATTCCGCACGCCATCATCACCGGCAACATCAACTATATCGACAAGACCTTGCAGCAGGCTATGATACCACGCTCAATATTGCTTGTTGCCACACTGTTCTTCAGCATCATCATTAGCATCATCGTCCCCGTATGGTCATTCAAATGGTGGATGTTGTTCGTTATCCTTGTGCTATCACTCATAATAGCCATCCCTGCAAGGTTGCGCACACGCTCATTGTTCTGCAAGAGCAAGTCACTTTTAAATCTCACTTTTAGGATGCTGCGCAACACACGGCATATAAAGAAAGACAATAAAGACTTCCTGCATACCGACCATGGCTGATGTAAAATTTTAGCCTTTCTAAAAAGAAATTCCTTTTTTATGATGTTATATGCATTTATTTTTGTATATTTGCATGCCAAAACAAAAAAATATGTAATATGGATATTAGATGGATACAGAGATTTGACAATTATCATAAAGCATGTCAGAGAGTGTTGGAAATTACAGAATCTGACAGACACATTGATGACCTGTCAGATTTAGAGATGGAAGGCTTGGTGCAACGTTTTGAATATACGTTTGAGCTTGCATGGAAAGTATTACAGGACTTGATGAAATATAAGGGCTATGAATTTGTGCAAGGTCCCAACGGCACCTTGGCACAGGCTTTTGAAGACGGTATGATTTCCGACCATGACGGATGGCGGCAGATGGCAAGGGCACGCATAACTACGGCTCACACGTACAATGAAGAGGAAGTTAAGGAAGTGGCTCACGATATATATACTAAATATGCTTTTCTGCTGAAAGACCTTGATTTGAGGTTGGAAAAGGAAAAGGGTTATCAAGAATAATAGCAGATAAGTTATGTATGGATTAAGCGATTTGACAATAAGCGATCTCCGCAAGGTATTCAGTAAATACCAGAATATCAAAAAAGTTGTGATATTCGGTTCACGGGCAAAAGGAAACTACCGTGAAGGCTCTGACATTGATCTTGCTGTGATTGGTGACGGTATCAGCAGAGCACAGATAACAGATATTTGTCTGAGAATAGAAGATTTAGGTTTACTGTATAAAGTTGATGTCTTGGATTATTACAAATATAAGGATACCCCTATAGGCGAACATATTGCAAGAGTAGCAAAACCGTTTTATGAAAATAAAAATTAGAATTAAAGTTCTGATTTATTAAAGAACAAATAAAATGAAGTTGGATATTTATAAAAAATTAAAGACTGGAATTAAAAATAGACCATCACTTTTTCTTTCTATTATACTATTGCTATCATGCATAAATTTAACATACATGCATCTTACAATAATAAGAATGCCATTAATTCCCAATTATATACATCAAAACACTAACCATTGTTTTGTATTATTCGATATATTTATACTATATGTTCCTTTCATATTATTACAAAAAATTAGAAATTGGAGCGTACTTATTCCATTTACATTCTTATCACTCATTGTATTATTTAATGTGGGCTATTCCAGATATTTTCATACATACGTTCCACTAAGTCTATATACAGCTACGGAAAATTTAAACGGATTATCCTCAAACGTTATTGACGCTTTCGAGATATCAGATTTAATATTACTTTTAAACCTGATTATAGCATATTTGTGTTATTTTAAAATCTATAAAAAAGCTACTTTCGAGAAATCAAGATACTGGGTAATATTTTTAACCAGTATATTATTTATAATATATTTTGCAATATTTATTACTAAAATTCAAAAAGAAAGACAAAGACTTGCTGAACATTTTAAGGAACAAAAGGATTCCCGTACATTATTTGCAATCGCACATGAAACCATGAAAGGAGAGCTGGCAACTGATCCTGCCACAGGCTTTTTTCATCATGGGTTAATAATAAATCATATATTATCGAACATAAATAATAAGCAACAACCGTTTCCGGATAAATTACGTCCCTTTGTTTATAGCAAACAATGTCATATTGATAGTATCTGCAGAGAAAAGAACCTGATATTTATATTAGTTGAATCTCTTGCCAGTTTTGTTATCAACAAAAAATACGACAGCACTGAAATAACACCTTGTATCAACAAACTGCTAAGAGAGGGGGCTATATACAGGAACATGAAATGCGAAACCAAGCTTGGGGAATCAAGCGATGGACAAATGATATATATGACAGGACTTCTTCCTATAAATAACTCGGTTACCATATATAATTTAGCAAAAGACAGTGTCATATCACTTTGTCATCTGCTAAAAAAACAAACTGCCATCAAGGAAACAAGAATGGTTATACCAACAGGAAATACAGCATGGTCGCAAAAACGTATGTGTGAAAAATATGGATTTGACACATTATATTCTCGAGAAAATTATAAAGGTCAATGTGAAGATTGGCTCACCGATGAGCAATTGTTCAAATATGCAGCTAAATATGATAAGCCAGAAGATTTCCCTTTCTTTTCCATGATACTTACATCTTCCACACATTCACCATGGAATAAAAAATTTGACTCCATAAATATCAAATTCCCAAACACATTTTCAAACGAACTAAAATGCTATTTAACAAATATTCATTATATGGATCAATGGTTAGGATGGTATATAGAATCATTGAAAAATAAAAAACTATATGACAACTCTGTATTAATAATCGCAGCTGATCATAAACCCAATATCCCCAAACTTAATGTTAAAAATGCAGATGATTTCAATAACATTCCTATTATAATTGTAAATTCATCTATTAACAATAATTATTTTAAAAAGGATGGAATATATCAAAGTTCCATCTTCCCCACAATATTAGACATGTTTGGTATAGAAAATAAATGGAGAGGTGTTGGAACAAGTATGTTTGTTTTAAAAGAAAATACTCAAACAGAAAGAAAAAATAAAAAATATATTATATCAGAGGCTATTATTATGTCTGATTTCTTCAAATCAGCAAATAAAGCTTGCCATTAAATCTACATTCTCTATTTTTTTCACGGATTTCTTATAAAATCCTTGTATAAATACAAAAAAAAATATATCTTTGCACATTAAATAAAGAACTAACAAAATGTCAGAGTCAAGAGTATATAAAAGTCTGCTGAATGCCAAAGTAAATTTGGTATTCTACTTTCTGTCGCTATTCTTTGCATTCTTTTCAAGAAAAATCTTCCTTGACTGCCTTGGTGCAGAATTCATAGGACTCACAGGCACGCTTGGAAACATACTCGGATATCTTAATCTGGCAGAATTAGGAGTAGGAGCTGCCATCAGTTTTCATCTGTTCAAACCCATTCAACAGCATAATCGACAACAGATATGCGAAATCCTCTCTGTTTTCGGCTACTTGTACAAACGTATAGGACAAGTAATATTGCTTGGCGGAATCATAATAAGCCTGTTCTTCCCGTTCATATTCAACAAAGAAGAGATGGGTATGGGAATTATCTATTTTGCCTTCTACTCTTTCCTTGGCAGCTCCCTCATTGGTTATTTCATCAACTACCGCCAGATACTCCTCACTGCCGACCAGAAAAACTATCTCGTATCGATTTATTTTCAGAGTGCAGGACTTGTAAAAACCGCAACGCAGATTCTGCTTGCATACTACTACAAGAACCTGTATGTATGGGTGCTCATTGAATTCCTTTTCGGTATTGTAGGTTGCGTTATACTCAATTGGAAAATAAATAAGGAATATCCCTGGCTGAAGACCAGTAAGTTAAACGGTAAACTGTTGCTTAAGCAATATCCTGATATAATAAAAAATACCAAACAGGTATTTATCCATAAAATCAAGGACTTTATACTCACCCGCAGCGACGAGATAATGGTTTATGCTTTTGTGTCACTCAAGATGGTGGCATACTATGGCAACTATACAATGATTGTTACCAAACTGTCATTATTGTTCACATCAGCACTGGATGGAGTAAGTGCAGGCATCGGCAACCTCGTGGCAGAAGGAAACAAACAAAACATGATGAAAGTGTTTTGGGAACTGATGACCATACGGCACTTTATTGCCGGCTTGATGTGCTGCGGACTGTATTTCCTTATTGAACCATTCATCGCCTTGTGGTTGGGCGAAAAATACATCATGGATCAAAGCATACTTGTACTGCTGTTAATATATCAATACATTGCGCAAAGCCGCGGTATTGTCGATATGTACAACCATGCTCATGGCCTTTATGCAGACACTTGGTCTGCATGGGTGGAGCTTGTGCTCAATATCGGAATCACAGTTTCCGTAGCACTAAACTACGGAATCATCGGAATACTGCTTGGGAAAATTATTAGCGTATTTGTGATTGTTATCATTTGGAAACCATATTATTTGTTCTCGCAGGGGATGAAACTTCCCATCCATGTCTATTGGAACGGAACAATACGTTATTATATAATTTTTGCACTGTCATTTAGTACGGCATGGCTTATATCATCGGTTATTGCCATCAATCCCAACGACAATTACATGACCATGATATTATACGGTGGCATAGTTGTCGGTACATATCTTATAGTTAATACCTGTCTGCTCTATGTATGGGCAAAGGGCACAAAAGACAGTCTATCACGAATAAAAATGTTCAAAAAATGAAATACTCAATCATAACCATTAATTTCAACAACTGTGACGGTCTGCGCAAAACAATAGAAAGTGTGGTAAACCAGACCTTTCAGGATTTTGAGTACATAATCATCGACGGTGGTTCCACCGATGGCAGTGTGGAGGTTATAAAAGAATATGCCGACAAAATTGACTATTGGGTATCAGAACCTGACAATGGTGTATATAGTGCTATGAACAAAGGCATTATAAAAGCAAAAGGAGAATATATTAATTTTCTGAACTCTGGAGATTATTTCAATAATACCAATGTTTTGGCAGATATTGCCCCAATAATAACTGCAGATATTGGTGTTGGATATTATTATAAAGGAAACAACAAGAATATCTTATTCTATCCATACGAAGATGCTACTTTTTTCCATCTTTATCGTGGTACATTCAACCATCAGGCAAGTTTCTTTAAAAGAACCTTGTTTGAAAAAACATTATACAGAGAAAATCTCAAGATTGTTTCAGATTGGGAGTTTTATCTGCGAAAGTTAATATTTGAAAACTGTAGCTTTCAAACATTATATGTATGTGTCGTAAATTTTGATGATACAGGAATTAGTAATACCCTATTAGAAACCAACAAACAAGAACGAGAACACATTTTAGCAGAATTAGTTCCCCAACGAATTCGGAATGATTATGACAAATTATTAAATATTGACTACGAGTTGTGGGATTTATTGCCCCAAATCCCCAAAAACAGAAGACTTCAACACATATTATGTATAATCATCAAAATATCAATTTTTTTGGGGAAGATTTTAGGAATAAAAAAATAAAAACTATACGCATAATGATAGACATATCTATAATAATACCAGTATACAACACAGAGCAATATTTAATGCGATGTGTTGACAGCATAATTGCCCAATCATACAAAAGTTATGAAATAATTTTAGTTGATGACGGATCAACAGACAACTCTCCCTCCATTTGCAATAAATATGCTGAAACTTATTCCTTTATTAAAACATTGCATATAAAAAACTCAGGTCCGGCAACAGCCAAAAACGCAGGTTATGATGCCGCATGTGGAAAATATATTTACTATGCAGACAGCGATGATGAATTACATCCCCAAATGCTTGAAAGCATGATTATTCTCGCTAACAAATACAATGCAGATATTGTATGCTGCAATTATTTGCAAATTGATGAGGCAGGTAATCGTTCTCATGAAGAGCATACAGGAAATGAATATGTCTTTAATAAAGAAGAAGCCATGCGCCATTTTCTGAAAAAAGACATGATTTATTCACAATGCTGGACAAAGATGTATAAATCCAATATGCTAAAGAAAAACAATATACGATTTGAAAATGGTCTAAAGACAGAAGAAGATTCAATATACAACACATATGCTTTTCTCGTTAGCGACACAATAGCAATAACAGATAAACCATTATACATATATACCCACAGAAACTGCTCATTATCACGGGAATACCATCATTCACATATGGAAAGATTTATAAAAAACATGACATATCGGCTTACATTAGCTGATGATTTAATCAATAAAGAAATTCCATCATTAAAAACAGAATGTTGCATATACTGCCTTTTTTACTATAATCTAATGATAGGAAGAGCTGTCGCGGCACCTTATTCAAAAATAAAAAAACAAATTAAGCCTGCATTAAATTACATATACAAGCACAGATACACCCTATTTTATAATCATTCACGATGTGGACTCAGTTTTACTGGTGCATTACTTTTAGCGTATACTCCTTTCTGGATTTATTACAAATATAGGCACAATAAAACTGAATAAAATAAGTTTAGCGGAGACTTTTTATCCAAAATTTTATTTGAGTATTAATACTTAAATAATGTACATATCCCATCCTCAATAATTTGAAATATGCAACAAATTTATCTTTGAAATTCAAAACGAATGCCGTACTAAACACAGCATTCAAAGTATACCTGGAATATTTCCTAATCATTGAAATACGAAGTTCATCATTGCCAGCCCAACGATGCAACTCACCTACAACAGTAAGGTAACAGTCAACATTGCGCAGAGAATATCTCTTTCCCATTGTAGAGGTTGGTCTGACACGGTGTTTTACAAAACTCTGTCTCAAACAGCCGATCTTGTCTGCCTGGACATGTATAAGTACGGAATAGAGCTCATCCTCATGTATGATTCCAGGATAAAATGTAATACCTATTTTCTCTATATAACCACGCCTGATGAACAACAGCCACGGTACAGCACGAAAAGTGTACGTATCAAGCATCTTATCCATAAGCTCCATGCCGTTATAGCAGAAATTCTCCTGATAAGCCTCTGTTCTATGATAATCCCATGACAATTCTTTTGCTCCCTCTTCCGAGAAAATATCACCATCAAAAAAGCAAAAGTCAAAACCGTATCTGCGACAATATGAATAGCATTTATCCAAGGCATCAGACATGAGGACATCATCGCTGTCCATAAAATAAATATACTCGCCATGTGCATGTCTCATGGCTGTATTACGTGCCGCCGACTGTCCCTGATTGCTCTGACTTACCACGACAATACGATCATCTTTTGCCTCAAATTCTTTTAAAATCATAAAGCTGTTATCTGTACTGCCATCATCAACACAAATAATCTCAATATCATTCAATGTCTGGTTCAATACACTATCTATAGCTTCATATAAATATGGAGCTGTATTATATACTGGTATTATGACAGAGACCTTACACATATTCAACTATCAGTTAGTTCTTTACACCTCCTCTATCCTCATCAGTTCCCAGCCTGCAAACTGCATGATTATCTTGTGCAGACGCGTCCCCTGGCGCAATGCCTCAACTCTCGGCGCCACGGCATAGCGGTGAATCTGTTCCACGGCTTCATTCCACTGCTGCTCTGCCCTGTTTTCCGTGTATTCCGACTTCGGGAGATATTTCAGTTCAAGAATATAGCTGTGGCTTGCCTGATAGTGCGTCATGTCGGGCAATAGGAAGAAGTCACAGTAGCCGTGACTCATCTCAAGCTCCGGGGCAGTGATATAATAGTCGTTGAGACTGAGATAGGCAAGGAAGAATCCCTGAATATTTCGCTCGCCTTCTATAGCGTCGCGCACAGAAGAAATCCTTTTATAGGCATCGGATATATAACGGAGAGCCCCCTCCCATTTGCCGTCAAACGACATATCATAATACATATCGGTCAATTCAGATATGCTGACATTGCTTTTCGACTGATAGTTTTCCAATAGATATTCGTAATACTGTTTCCGCACATTATTGTTTGGTATACCAAGAATCAGTTTGTTACCACGAGTACCAGTAATCGTAAGCATGCCATAATAGAACAGCAGACTTGGAAATGTCCTTGGATTTGTCATCTCCCTGGCAGGGAACGACTCGTAAAGCTCTGCCACAATCTGTCCCTCCTCGGCTATCTGCTGGATAATTCCCTTGCGGTCACCGTCAATGCTGTCAAACTGGAGCAACCTCTTCAGCTTGTTGTAATCGGTCTTTGTGTTCGGGTCAATCATCTTCTTCGGGGCGCGTCCTGTGTCGATGTTATGGCGCAGATAATAGAGCACCATGTCGCAATTGAACACACGCACGTTACAGTTGATACATTCCTCGGCAAAGCAATAATTGTCATACCACGGTTTCATGTCTAAAATCATTGCTTCAACATCTCTGTCCGCTGGCAGTTTGCCACATTGCTTATAATAGGTGAACATCTCACGTACATCTTCCGTGCTGAATCCAAGCATCTTGTCAAGGCGTGGATTGGTGGAGACATTCCAGCCAATGTTGAAGCCACTCGTGAGGTCGTCGAGCGTCACTGGACTTACACCAGTCATGAAAATACGCTCAAACGTACCCTTGAATTTCTTGAATACATCCCTATAGAATCCGCTGGCATGAGTGATGGCATGATACACCTCCTCGCCTTCTTCATTCAAAACGACATTTGTAAAGTTGTCATACTCATCAATAATCAGATAGAGGGGGATTGATTGTTCCCTTGCCTGCGATGTCAGCATTGTCAGTTTACCTGAAAAATTGTCTGTCGCAAAAAAGGCATCTTTAAAATATGACGGATAATCATCTGCATACCTCCTAACAAACAAATTGAGCTGAATGCAACAATATTCGTCAAATTTATAATCCAGCTGACTTATGCTCCCACCTATCTGTGAGAAGTCAAGATAAAGCACCTGATAACGGTTGCGCAGCGGCGTGGGGTGCTGCCCTATCCACAAGTTGCCGAACAGCCCATCAAACTTATCTGTCTTTGCCTTGTCGTAATATGCCTGCATCATGCTGATGAAAAGGCTCTTGCCGAAACGCCGCGGGCGGATGAAGAACAGGTTTCTGGGAAGTTCTTCCAATATCGGCAAAAACATTGTCTTGTCAACATAATACAAATTTTGTTCTCTCACTGACACAAAGTCGGACACTCCGTAGGGTATTTGCTTTATCTCGCTCATATTCCTCACTTTTAGCATTGTGCTTGCAAAGATAGCAAATAAATCAGAAAGTACAAAAGAAAAAGATAAAAAATAATTCAATATACCAAGATTTTTTCAATAGTGATATATTGCGGAAATATTTATAATAGGTTTAATACACGTGAAAAAGTTTTTTCTGAGAAAAATCTATCATCTATCACCATTATTAATTTAAATACATTATTATCAATTATTTATATTTTCAAAAATGTAAATAAAAGCATATTTATCTATCACCAATCTATCATCAATCTATCGCCTTTTAAGCACAAAAATTGCCTTTTTAGGAGGTATACAGCAACCAAATAACGA